>CAMASK010000028.1 GCA_945860895.1 Bacteriovorax stolpii | reverse complement strand
AATGGTAATTGAGTTTTCGCAATGAGTGGATTCGAAGGAAATAAAGCACTGAGAGTCTGAAGGAGTGGGGTGAATTCCATTTCACCAAACCTTCACTAAAATCGTGTAAGCGTTGTTAGAACGTAACAAAACGCTATAAGGATCAGAACTGACCGAATCATAATGCCTCTCAAAGTATGTGCTTAAAAAGAATCTACCAACTCTTTTTAAACTACGTCTAGAGGTCTCATGTTGGCCCAGAGTGGCTGTTCTGGTTTTCAATTAGTTACGCTTGTAATCGTCGTGAAGACGCATTATGTCATCTTCCCCGAGATAGTTTCCAACCTGGGCTTCAATCAAAACTAAGTTCTCTTTCGTATTATTAAAGAGTCGATGAGTCGCTTCTTTGGGAATGTAGGTAGACTGATTAGGCGCAAGTTCAAATGTTTTATCATTTATAGTCACCGTAGCAGTTCCTGTTACAACGATCCAATGTTCGGAGCGATGATGATGGTATTGAAGGGAGAGGTTGGCTCCGGGGCGAACCGTGATTTGTTTTACTTTATATCCAGGATTTTCTTCGAGGATTGTATAGGTACCCCATGGCCGGTGAGCGGTAGTATGAACATTTGTCATCTTGGGAGAGATTTTTTTTACTTCTGCCACTAGCTCTTTAACTTTTTGAGTTGATCCTTTTTTTGCAATTACGATAGCGTCAGTTGTATCGACAATCATTAAATCTTCCACATCAATGGTTGAGATAAGACGTTTATTGCTAATGATCAAATTATTTTTTGATCCTAGGTGAATAACATTCTCTGCTTTTGTATTGCCATGTTCATCTTTTGGAAGTGCTTCGTAAAGTGAGTCAAAAGATCCCACATCACTCCAGCCAATGTCAGCTGGTACTACTTTTACGAGTTTGGATTTTTCCATCACGGCATAGTCGATGCTTTCCGAGCGAATAGCCTTCATTTCTTCAAGATTAATTCTTATTACGTTATCTTTACGAGCAGCTTCAAAAGCTTTTTTTGATTCAATATAAATGTCTGGAGCATAAGTTTTAAGTTCATTTAAAAAAACTCCTGCCTTAAAGCAGAACATCCCACTATTCCAGAAGTAATTACCTGCTTGTATATATTTGAGAGCAGTAGCTGCGTCTGGTTTTTCTTTAAAAGATTTTACATCAAGGCCGTCTGATTCAATATAACCATAACCTGTTTCGGCGTAGCTGGGTTTAATTCCAAAAGTAACAAGCTTATCCTGGTGAGCTAGTTCCACTGATTTTTGAACTGTCTGCTCGTACACTGATTGTTTTTCAATTAAGTGATCTGAGGGAACAACAAGAATAACTTCATCTGGTTTCGCTGCTAATGCAGCAATGGCAATAGCAGGAGCAGTGTTTCTACCAATAGGTTCCAAAATGAATTGGCATGGTTTATTAGTCTTTGATTGTTCAATCTGATCAAGACCCATGAAGTATTGTTCTTGATTTATGACCACTGAAAAAGAATCAGCAAAGGATTTATTGCGCTTGATGGTTTTTTGGAATAATGAATCTGAACCAAACAATTGGCAAAATTGTTTTGGGAAGTGAGTGCGGGAAATTGGCCATAACCGAGTGCCTGATCCACCACAAAGAATTACGACTTGCATTGATGCTCCTTGAAAAGAACTACTATCTTAACTATTAATTCAAAGCTAAGAAATACCTAATGCATAAGTTGCTACAGTGAAATAAATCAAAAGACCTGTTATATCGACAATAGTAGAGATCGCAGGACTGGCCACCACTGCAGGATCACCGCCTAATCTTCTCACAATCAATGGTAACCCAGCTCCAATCACTGCCGAACTAATTACCTGGATTGCAATAGCAAGTGATATGGTGAATGCAATGTAGTTCATGCTAAAACCTGAAGGCAAAGGGGCATGGAAAGAAAGAAATGCTATTTTTAAATAAGTAAGTATGGCCACGGACAAAGAAAGCATGAATGAGATTTTAGCTTCCTTGACAACTATTTTGAGCCAATCCCGATCTTGTACTTCGCCTAAAGAAAGTGATCTGATGACTACGGTTGCAGCTTGTGAACCAGTATTTCCACCGGTCGCTGCCATCATGGGCATGTACATTGCCAAAATAATGAAGTTTTCAAGAATTCCCTGATAGGCATTGATAATCATCCCGGAAATAATACCAATTGCCGCCAGAGAAACTAGCCAGATAACTCTTTTTTTAAAATGATGAAAGGAAGATGTATTTAAATATTCATCATCATTTTCCGAGGGCATGATTCCCCCGAACTTTTCAAAATCTTCTGTCTGCTCTTTACGGATAATATCGATTGCTTCCTCATGCGAAACAATACCCACTAACTGGTTAAGTGAATTCAAAACAGGAATAGCTACTAAATCATATTTTTCAATCTTTTGAGCTACTGATTCTCTATCTTCATTAACTTCAGCATAGACAAAAAATTCATTCAACATATCTATGACCGTTTCATTCGGATCATGCATGACAAGATCTTTCAATGTAACTAATCCCTTCATAACCATTGAATGATCTACGACATAAATGTAATAGATCATATCTTTTGAAGGGGCATCTTTTCTAATTTTTGCCAATGCTTCTTGAGCTGACATATCTGCAAAGATCGTTGCAAAGTCAGTGGTCATAATCCCACCCGCCGTATCTGGTGGATAGGCGGAAAGAATAATTACATCTTCTCTTACTTGTTTATCTAAATAAGGAAGCAATTCAATTTGTTTTTCTTTAGTCAGTTCTTGATATAAGTCAGCACGTATGTCGGAATACATATGTGCAAATATTTTTGCGAAAGTTCGCTTGTCTAAAATATTAAAGAGCTTGAGTTGCAGATTTTGAGAAAAATCAGAAAAAATTCGACCTTGGTCATCAATATCAAGCTTTGTAAGATAAGCAACCACTTCATCAATGGGCTTTTCTTCCATGAACTCTGCAACGTCCATCGTTGGAAGTTCTTCAAACATCTCAACGAGTTCCGCTGTTTTACCTTGTTCGGATAGGTCCTGGAGAAGTTCCTGGTTTTCCGGATCTAAAGGTTCTGTTACATTTTCGCTAGACATAAACATATTCTACTTTAAAGCAGAACTTATCCATAGCTTAAAGAACTCAAAACGAAGCTCATTGTCTGCTTACTAGACCATTCTGCTTAAGTATCTTTCATACAATTTCTTACCCTTTCTCCTTCTCATTTTACTTAACCCTCTACTTTTGATGTCCTTTTATAAAGTGACATATAAGGAGTAGAAATATGTTTAATTGGAAAGGAAGCCTTTTAACACTGGCCTTGATTTCAGGAAGTGTTTGGTCTCAAGACGCCTTCATCGTGAGATTTGATTTAAATGATGGAATGAAAAAGTTTTTACGTGCTAATGAATTCGATATCACCGGTGTTAACTATAAGACCAATGAAATTGAAGCTCTTTTAACAACCGAAGAACTGAATCAAATTAAAGCCGAAAAATCCGCTAACTTCAAATTTGCATTTCCTCAAAACTTAGCTGTTGAACCGGATGATGAATATAAAAATCCAGAAGAAATCGCTGATTTTGTGAATGAAATTCATGCTAAATATCCAGATATCACAACCGTGAAAGTTATTGGTAAAACTCTGGAAGGTAGAGAAATTTTAGCCGTTAAAATTTCAGACAATCCAATGATTGATGAAGTAGAACCTACTGTTTTAGTAAATGCTATGCACCACGCTCGCGAAGTGATGACTCCAGAAATTACGACGGATATGATTCAATATTTAACTAGTAATTACGGAACTGATGATCAGGTAACTAGTTGGGTAAATAATACTGAAATTTGGGTTATTCCCATGTTCAATATGGATGGTAATAACAAAATGTGGAATGAAGATTCTATGTGGAGAAAAAATACCAGAAACGATCATGGCGTAGATATTAACCGCAACTATCCTACAGGTTGGAATTCTTGTAATGGTTCAAGTTCAAATACGAGAGCTCAGGATTATCGCGGAACTGCTCCAGCATCAGAGCCAGAAACTCAGGCGATGATGAACTTTGTTGAAAGTATTAAACCGGTTTTTAATATTTCATATCATTCATATTCAGAAATCGTTATCTATCCATTCGGCTGTCGTCCAAATAAAACTCCCACTACAGAAGCCGTTGAGGCGATTGGTGCTGAGATTGGTAAGAAATTAGACTACAAGCCTGGAACTGCTTGGGAACTTCTCTATAATGCCGATGGTGGCGATATTGACTGGATGTACACTACCCATCAGGTCATTCCTTTCGTAATAGAAGTTAATAGTACTGGAGTCGGTTTTCATCCTGAATACACAAAATGGCGTGATAAGACTGTTTTAAGAAACCGTCCAGGTTGGATGCATCTTTTCTCGCGTTTGGAAGGACCTAGTCTTCAAGGTGCGACTGTGGCCAATGATTATAACTTAATTAAGATCTTCTCAGCAGGTTCGTCTAAAGTTCTTCAAACTTATAAGATCAATCCTGACGGCAGTTTCTACATAATTCTGAAAGCAGGCACTTATGATTTTTCTTTCGAAGGAACGAAAAGCAAGAAGCTGACTGGAGTTGAGATTACAAAAAAAGTTGAAGTTAAGATTTAAATTTCTGAAGGGCCTCAGCGAGGCCCTTTTTTATTTCTTCAAAATCATCAATTCTCACATCCAACATATAGTTCTTTTGCGGAAAGCATGTCATGGCAATCCCTTCGGAACATTTTCCAAGGCAACCACTTCTGAAGACTTTTATTTCTTTATTCGTTTCTTCTTTTGCCCACTTTTTCAATTTATCAGTTAATTCTTTAGAGCCTTTATCCAGACAACACTCTTGATCCTCACGCTTATAATTACAAATAAAAACTTCAATGTGGGATTTCAGCTCTTCGTATTTCATATCGCTCCTGAGACAATTTTATCTAATAAAGGACCGTAAAGAGTGACAATAGAGGATTTAGGAATATTCCCATCCGGCCAGGTACTGGTTAAACTCTCTAATGATTCACTTTGTTCACCGGGATGCTGAACAGATAAAAACAAAGTTTTGAAGTCTGGAGAAAAACAAGGCCCAGTAAATTCAGCATCAACTGGAGCCGTGGCCAATCTTATCACTTTACCTGCATTTGTGCCTGAGCGGATGAAAACGTATAGACCATTATTTCCCAAGCCTTCATAAGGCCCATTGTTTATGGCGTCCCCAGAAATATCAGTAGTGAACCAAAGATTACCTTTCGGATCAAATATCATGTTATCAGGACAGGCAAATCCTTGTTCTTGTCCTCCAGTCAGAAATGTTTCGTGACTAAACTTCAAGCTTCCCGGATCATTGTCATTTTCACTTATCTTAAGAATAGAGCCGTGAAAATTCTTTTTAATCTTATTATTTGTTAGCGCAATAAAAACGTGACCAGTTAAAGGGTCAAATTCAATATCCTCTGGTCTATCTAAGGGAGTCGCTCCAATCATTTTGGCGGCTTCTCTGGTGAAAATTTGTATTTCTGTTTGATTTTTAAAACTTTTTTTCAAGATCGGTTGATCATTAATATCTAAGGAAAGCCATTCACCCTTTTCAAGGTTTGCAACATAGAGTTTACCTTTTTCTAGTGAAGAATCGCTGTCAGATATAAATTTATATAAATGCTCAAAATTTGCATCATCACCTGTATAGGCGACGATTTTACCATTCTTCGCTTTTGTCACTGCTGCGCATTCATGAGCGCAACGGCCAAGTGAAACAAGTTTTTTTGATTTACCTGTTTTGGGTTCAATTTCAATTACCCAGCCATAATGTTCAGGTGGACGAGGATACACGCTATTCCACTGTATCCAAGCTTTAGTTCGCTCTTTTCCATTACGATCGCGGTCACCCCAAAACATGTCGTAGTTCTCTTCACATGAAAGAAATGTTCCCCATGGAGTTTTTCCTCCTGCACATCCTGCCATTGTTCCAATCGCTTCCTTTTGACCGGCTATGGTTTCATCCCAGGCAAAAGGAATTTTGGTATTTGCATCAAGACGACGGTTATATTTTGAATTTTTGACAACCTCCCAATTGTTCTTTATTTTTTTCACCTCAAGAATTGAGCCACCGACTTCTTTCATTTCAGCATCGATGTTAGCCTTAGTTCTTTCAGTGCCTTTAATAAAAAGAGGATTCACATATTCGTGATTTACCCATAGAAGACCATGGTTGGTCCCTAATTGATGAAATGCCAGAAAATCATTATTGAATCCAAAACTTTGATCGGTTGAAATTTTTTCGCCCCATTTAATCAGAATGTTTGAATGGAGTCCCTCGAGAGTAATTAGTTTATCGGCCAATGAAGGTGGAAGTGATGGAAGAACAGCGAGTTCAGATTTGGGTAATTTCCCAGCATAGGCAAAAAAATCAGAAGATACTGAAAAACTCACTCCAGAAATCCCCAAAAAATGTAAAAAGTTACGACGATTCATACTAACCCTTATAAGATTTTAACATTTTTATGATATAATAAAGCTGTATGAAATACCATTTTCCGCTAGTGCTTTATGATCCTGAATGTCCCTTGTGCTTGAGATTTAAACAGGGGCTAGAGCATCTGGACAAAAACTTAACATTTCTTTGCGCACGAGACGATGAAATTTATTCAGACTTTCCCGAGTTAGATAGACAAGCATGTCTAGCCAAGGTTCACCTTATTACTGCTGAAAAGCAGATTTTAATTGGACCTGAGGTTGTGGATTATTTACTGAGAACTCTACCGGGAGTTTCAAAGCTTGCTTGGCTGTTGGATAATGATCAAGGTAAAAAATTGAAAGATTATTTTTATCAAAAAGTTGAAGAGTTACGGGAACTGTCACAAAAAAAGTCAGAAGAATGTGATCAATGTCCCCGTAAATAAATTTAAAATAGTTTTGAAGCAATTTGTTGGATGGCAGTCGATTTACCCATAGAGTAGAAATGCAAACAAGGTACTCCTTTTTGCATCAACTCTTTAGCTTGCTGAATGGACCACTCAATTCCTACAATTTTTACTTCATCATCATTACGGCATTTTTCAATAGCATCAATCAGATCTTCAGGCATATCGATAAAGAAATTACGAGGTAGATTTGTAATTTGGGACTTCTGAGTAATTGGTTTAATCCCTGGAATGATTGGAATGTTGATTCCTTCAACCCTGCATTTTTCAACATAGTCAAAAAACTTTTTGTTATCAAAAAACATCTGGGTGACTACATAGTCAGCACCATTATCAATCTTTTGTTTTAAATATTTAAGATCCGTTTTAAGATTTGGAGCTTCAAAATGTTTCTCTGGATAACCGGCCACACCAATACAAAATTTCGTGGGTGTTGGATTTTGCAATTCATCCGATAGGTACAAACCTTTATTCATTTGATTGATTTGATACACTAAATCATCCGCATATTTGTGGCCACCTTGGGTAGCTTCAAAATTCTTTTGACCTTTGATGCAATCACCTCGTAGCGCCAATACGTTATCAATCCCAAGGAAATTTAAATCAATTAAGGCGTACTCAGTTTCTTCTTTAGTAAAACCACCACAAATAATATGTGGAACAGTATCGATGTCAAATTTATGCATCAATGCCGCACAAATTGAAACTGTTCCAGGACGTTTACGAATTGATTTCTGCTCAAGTAACCCATTGGGCATTTTTTTATAAACGAATTCTTCACGATGATAGGTCACATCGATGAATTTAGGTTTGAATTCCATCAGGGGAGCCAAGTTATCAAATAGTTTTGTAATACTTTCCCCTGTGCTAGGAGGAAGTATTTCCAGAGAAAACAAAGTACCTTTGGCATTTTTTATATGATCGATAACCTTGGCCATAATTACATCAAGTTAGCTGAAAGCCACTTCTCCATTTCGTTTAATGACATATCTTTTCTCTTAGCATAATCCTCTAACTGATCTCTGCCAATCCTTCCAACGTTAAAATAACGAGATTCAGGGTGAGCAAAATACCATCCGCTCACTGAAGAGGGTGGGATCATGGCCATTGATTCAGTTAGTGAAACACCAATTGTTTTTTCAATATCCAAAAGCTTGAACAAGGTTAATTTTTCTAAATGATCCGGACAGGCGGCATAACCTGGGGCCGGTCTGATCCCTTGGTACTTCTCTTTGACTAATTCTGCGGTTGGGATTTCCTCAGTTGGAACATATCCCCAATATTCTTTTCTAACTTTTTGATGGAGTCTTTCAGCAAAAGCTTCGGCTAAACGGTCGGCGAGTGATTTAACAATGATTAAGCTGTAATCATCCTGGAGGTCTTCATACTTTTTGCAAAGTTCTTCCAGTCCAATTCCAGATGTGACGCAAAAAGCTCCTATGTAATCGACTTTGCCATTCCCTTTTGGAGCAACAAAGTCTGATAGGGCCGGGTTGGGAGAGTTTACTTCTTCCATTTGTCTTTGAGAGCGCAGCATGCGAAGAGTTGCCTGAACTTTTTCGACGTTCCCAACTTGCAGAACTTTTTGATGTTTACCGTGATTATCGCAAGTCCATTCATGAACTTTATTGTCAACACTGTACACTTCTATATCGTCACCAACAGCATTGGCGGGGAAAAGACCAAACACAGCTCTCGCCTTGAGAGATTTATTTTTAACAATTTCTTTTAAAAGGACTTGAGCATCGTCAAATAGCTTTTTAGCTTCTGTTCCGTAAGTTTCATCCTTAAGGATTGATGGGTAGGCTCCACGCATCCTCCATGTCATGAAGAAGGGAGTCCAATCAATGTAGGGGATGATGTCATTCAAATTATAATCATCTAGAACTGTTAAGCCGAGTTTGATTGGTTTTCGTATCTCGTTTTTTTTCCAATCAATTTTAACCCGATTTCTTCTGGCCTGCTCAAGCGTTAGAATTTTTTCTGCTTTTTGTGAAATTTCATGTTGGGCACGCATTTTAACATATTCCGCTTTTTGATCTTGCTGGCATTGAGCTTTGGTATTTTCATTCAAGAATTTTTCAACCACAGGAACAGCTCTGGATGCATCGGCTACATGTATAACCGGTCCTTGGTAATGAGGATCCACTTTCACTGCTGTATGGATTCTTGAAGTGGTGGCTCCGCCAATTAACAATGGTAAAGTGAAGTTTAACCTTTGCATTTCTTTAGCAACATGGACCATTTCATCTAGTGATGGTGTGATTAAGCCCGATAGGCCAATCATATCCACATCTAATCTTTTTGCTTCCTCAAGAATCTTTTCACAAGGGACCATTACTCCCATATCAATTACTTCGTAGTTATTGCATCCCATGACAACACCAACAATATTCTTTCCGATATCATGTACATCACCCTTAACTGTGGCCATGAGGATCTTTCCATTGCGCTTTTGAGGCTTTCCAACCTTTTCAGCTTCAATGTACGGCTGTAAGTAGGCTACGGCTTTTTTCATGACTCGGGCAGATTTAACAACCTGAGGTAAAAACATCTTACCCTCTCCGAATAAATCACCAACAATAGACATACCGGCCATTAATGGACCTTCAATTACTTCTAAAGGACGGGAAACTTTTTTTCTGACTTCCTCGGTGTCTTCATCAATGAAATCTACGATTCCTTTCACTAAAGCATGAGCAAGTCTTTTTTCTACAGGATAAGAACGCCATTCTTCATCTTTCTTTTCTACCTTGCCTTGATTTTTAACCGTTCCTGCAAACTCAATCAGTCTTTCGGTAGCATCTGGACGACGGTTAAAGATAACGTCCTCAACATGTTCCAGCAGAGCAGGAGGAATATCAATATAAACAGGAAGAGCTCCAGCATTCACAATACCCATGTCCATACCCGCCTTAATGGCGTGATAAAGAAAAGCGGAGTGCATAGCTTCACGAACGATGTTATTTCCACGGAAAGAAAACGATAGATTGGAAACTCCTCCACTAACTTTGACATAGGGTAGATTGGCCTTGATCCATTTCGTTGCTTCTATGAAATCTACAGCATAATTATTATGCTCATCCATTCCTGTCGCTACCGTCAGAATATTTGGGTCAAAAATGATATCTTCAGCTTTAAATTTAACTTTCTCTGTGAGAATTTTATAAGCTCTTGAGCAGATCTCAATTCTTCGTTGATAATTATCGGCTTGACCTTTTTCATCAAAGGCCATGATAACTACGGCAGCGCCATATTTACGTACTAATTTTGCTTGTTCGATAAACTTAGCTTCACCCTCTTTCAAGGAAATTGAATTCACAATGGCTTTGCCCTGTACTCGTTTCAAACCTTGCTCAATAACACTCCATTTTGAAGAGTCAATCATCACTGGTACTCTTGATATATCTGGCTCAGAGGCAATTAAATTCAAGAAATGAACCATTGTCTCTTCTGAATTGATCATCCCCTCATCCATATTGATATCGATGATCTGTGCTCCATTATCGACTTGCTCTCTGGCAACTCTTAAAGCATCTTCAAAATTTTTATCTAGGATTAATTTTTTAAAGGCAATTGAGCCCGTGAGATTTGTTCTTTCGCCAATATTAATAAAGTTAGAGCCAGGAAAAATCTTTAAAGGCTCTAGTCCAGAAAGGCATGGGATTTTTGGAATTTCTGGAAGAAGGCGCGGAGAATAACTTTTAGACATTTCGGCAATTGCCTTAATGTGTTCATTAGTTGTCCCACAACAACCACCTACGATATTGACCCATTTATTCTTCAAAAATTCGGATAAAGTTCCAGACATTTGATGAGGAGTCTCATCATATTGTCCAAATTCATTTGGTAATCCGGCATTGGGATATACTGAAATATTGAAGGGAGATTCTTTCGCAAGAACTTCAATGTATGGTCGCATCAATTCTGCACCTAATGCGCAGTTAATACCAATTGAGAGAAGAGGGTAGTGAGAAACGGAATAAAGAAAGGCTTCAATTGTCTGACCTGAAAGAGTTCTTCCTGAAGCATCAGTGATTGTTCCTGAAACCATTACGGGTAAAGGTTCCTTGTTTTCTTTTTCGAAATAATCAGCAATTGCAAAAAGTGCAGCCTTACAGTTGAGAGTGTCAAAAACAGTTTCAACTAAAAGAATATCAACGCCACCTTCGACTAAATATTTTGTTTGCTCATAATAATTGGCCACCAGATCATCAAAATCAACGGCGCGAAATCCAGGATTATTTACATCCGGTGAAAGAGAAGCGGTTTTAGTGGTAGGTCCGATTGATCCGGCCACAAAACGAGGCTTATTAGGATTTTTCTTTGTGTATTCCTGTGCACATTTTTTTGCTAGCTTAGCCGCTACTAAATTCAACTCTGGAACCAATTCTTCCATGTGGTAATCACTCATGGAGATTTTAGTGCAACTAAATGTATTGGTTTCAATAATGTCAGCACCAGCTTCTAAGTATTTATTGTGAATTTCTTCAATAATTTTAGGATTAGATAGAACCAAAAGATCATTATTTCCTTTCAGTGGACTTTTCCAATCTTTGAAACGACTGCCTCTATAATCATCTTCTTGGAGTTGATACTTCTGAATCATAGTCCCCATTGCGCCATCGAGAATCAGGACTCTTTCTTTAAGAAGTTGTTTAATATCCACGGACAGTTTCCTTTAGCTTGTTTTAGTGCGCTAGAGTATTAATTGTTTATATTTTCGTCAAGATTAATTCTAGTAATTTTAAGTAGTTGAATATTATTTAGGTTATGGTCCTGCTTTATTTTAGGTGCTCTTCCTTATTCCGATAAGATAGCTATCTAAGGACGTATTTTATGAAATGGTTTTTCGTCATGAGTTTGATTAGTCCTCTTACTCTTCAGGCACAAGTTCCTGGTCCAAATAATGAGGTGGCCAACTACTTTACTGATTCCAACAAAGAGAAAGTTGTTAGTCGACTTCAAAATAAAATTCTTAATGGTTGTACCAAACCGATCGAAGAAGGATTGGCAATTGTTCCTGAAGAATTGGATTATCGGGTAAAGCAAATTAAAAGTTTACTTGAAGATAAATTTTCAAAATCTTTTTCTGAAAATCCCAAAATTAAAGAAGCCCTATTTAAGGATCTTGATGCCATCAATAAGGATAGTTATTGTCAGCAAGAGGGCAATGATTGTCGGACTCGCTTAGTTGCTGTGAGCATTTATTATTTTCAGAATCTTCGTCCTGATATCGTTGGCTGTAAGGACTATGTTGCCAAAGAGTCGATGACTAAAGGCTATGATGGCCAATGTGAAATGGAACTTAAATACCGCAATCAGGCCCTCGATTACTATGGACGTGCCAATGGTGGTATGGATGCTCGTGGCGCTTATACTGATAGTTTGATTCAACAATTGAATGTTACAACCAGTAAAGTTTTTAAAGATGTTTTGCATAGAACCATTGCTTCTCCAACTAGGAAGAAGCCTGAAGTTAAAGATCCAGTGAACTTAAATATATGTGAAAGTGTTGAATCAGGGGTGGTTTATTCTTATCCATTAAAAATGAGTATATACAAAGACCCTATTGCACATGCTGAACCTAATAAAGGCATACTTGTGGAAAAAGCTAAAGTTGTCCCATGTGTAGAAGAAAAAATGTCACTTTATAGCGAATTTGTTCCGCTTAATTTCGATGAAGGAAGAAGCACTGTTGGGATCGATCAAATAACTCCTGTTCAGAAAAAAATCCAGGACTTTATCACTTCACACCCAGATATGGTGATAACCGATGTCTCGGTAGCCTCAAATTCTTCGCGAACTCCATTTTCTAAAGATGTAAATGGCAAGAAAGTCATGGACCCAGAGAGTGACGCCAAAAACATTAAACTTGCAAAGGAGCGAGCTATTTTTGCTGAGAAAGCGCTTAATGAACTAAAAATCAATAACTCTACTCTCGAAAAAGTGAATATTGCAGTTTCCTCTGGTTTGGCGGGACCAGAATATTCCGCTATTGATTTGAATAATCGTTTTGTTACAAAGTTGTCTCCTGACTATGAAAAAAGAGTTTCAGAAGTTTTCTTTCAAAATAAAGAAATTTATGAAAAAGAGGCCCTCATTAAATCTTCTGCTGATTTGATGAATGAATCGAGATTCAGCAATCTCTATCAAGCAAAATATAAACCATTCCAGGGCTTTAAAATTAACATTTCAGGTTATAAGAAAGATTCAATGAAATGTCCCGATACAGTTAAGGGTGGAGCGGGAAATACGAAACCAGCTTCTGCGAATAAAGCTTCTAAGCAGTAATCATCAAGTAAAAACCGGTTAAGAAAAAGGCAAATGCTCCCAACAGATAAATGTTGGGCCATTTTTTATAATATAAACATTCAAGCATGGAAACCCAAACTGGACCTGTTATTGCAATGGAAGTTAGAGTTCCAACATGGGCATATTTTAAAGCAGCCAAATAAAGAGTGAGAGAAAGAAAGCATCCACAAATTCCAGAAGCAATGAGTAAACTTTGCTCTCGTTTTCTCAGCGCCATCATATCCTTTAGAACTACTCCATAACTTTTAGGACTTATAAGTAAAAAACCCACCAAGGCACCCAGGCATCGAATGACATTAACTTGAAAAGTCTCAAGAGTTGGTTCTGCTTCGTAAGCCGATCTGGTCAACATGATACCTATAGCATCCATCGTTATTCCCAAAAATGCCCACATGAAACTTTTCATGTCCCACGAACCAGTTGACCGGTTTCTCTCTAGCATGAAAATGAAGATGCAAATGATCATGCAGATGACAGACAGAGTCTGATTGAGAGTAAAAAACTGACTCAGAAAAAAGTACCCATAAATTCCAAGCATAAGAGGCTGAAAACTATAAAGCACTAGAGAGCGACTGGCACCCAGTGTGGCAAATGAGCGGAAAAGAAAAATATCACCTATACAAAGACCTGCAAAACCACTCAGAAGCAGCATGGCCGTGGGATATGTACCTATTGAGACCATTTTTTGAGAAATGACCATGGCCAGAACAAAAGCAATAAAGGCGGTAAAAACTTTGACTTGATTAATCCACATTGAAGAAAAGCGACGAGCGTAGAGTGAGAACACCATGCTAGCAGTTGAAAATGAGAGATTTGCACCTATAGCAAGGCCATAGACTTCAAGTGAATTCAAGAAAGCTTCCTTTGTGTAGTGCTTGTATACTATACTATGTTCTATGAGTCAGGAAGATTGGAAAAAAAAACTTACCCCCGAACAATTTAGTGTATGCCGGTTAGGAGCTACTGAGAGCCCTTATTCCGGAAAGTATTATAAGCATAAGGAAAAGGGGACCTATGTTTGTATAGCTTGTGGGCAGGAACTATTTAGTTCTGAAACTAAATTTGAGTCAGGTTCTGGATGGCCCAGCTTTTTCGATGTCATAAATACTAAAAATATTAAATTGAAAGACGATTATGCCTATGGAATGCATAGAGTAGAGGCTTTGTGTGCTAAATGTGATTCTCACTTAGGTCACGTCTTTGAAGATGGCCCTCTGCCCACAGGAAAACGCTGGTGTATCAACTCTGTATCACTGAATTTTATCCCTTCCCTGTAATCACATTTTCCAATATTTCCCTAACAAAGTAATTGTGATATCTTAAATTCCGAGGAAAATTCTATGAATGAAGTATATGTTTCTGAAAATAATGGTTTTAAAATTGAAATTAAGACAGATTTTGATTTTGATCAATCAAACCCGCTGAATTTTCAATATTTATTCAGGTACACAATTCTTATTACCAACATAGGTGAAGTCGCAGCACAACTGCTCTCGAGAAAATGGAATATTAAAGACGGTAAAGGTGATGTTAAATTCGTGGAAGGATCTGGTGTAATTGGTCAGCAGCCATTTCTTGAACCTGGGCAGTCATTTGAATATTCCAGTTTTTGTCCCATTCCTACAATGCAAGGTGAGATGTGGGGTCATTTTAATATGATTAATAAATATGGCCAGAGCTTCAAGATAGATACGCCACTATTTAAGTTTCAAGTCCCTCAAGAGTACATTGATCAGTACTGAGAAAGCTTTTCAAAATTTATTTTAAGTTGCTCTAAGTTTTCTTTTAAATCAACTAATAGCTCTTCTTTCGGTATGTGTTCAAAGTTCTGGTCTTGAATTAAATCATGCATTATGCGAAGCCGCTCGAGACCATTGAGAATGTCGTGGGAGAGTTGTTTTTTAGAATTCATTTTCTTTCACAACTTGAAAAGAATAATCAATGGGCCCGTAATTCATTTCTATTGTGTCACCTGGATATAAAGGACCGACTCCCGAAGGTGTTCCTGTAAAAACAAGATCTCCATCATTAATTGGAAAATACTTATCGATGTAATGAATGATATCGTTTGGTTTCATAATAGCATTGGAAAGTTTGCTTTGTTGCCTAAGCTGTCCATTAACTTTTAAACTAAAGGTCGTTTCCTGCCAATTAAGAAAATCTCTGACTCCTTGAATTGGAGTAACAATCGCCGAATTTTTAAAAACTTTTGATATTTCCCAAGGTTGACCTTTAAGCTTTAATTCTTTTTGGGTTTCTCTTAGAGTGAGGTCTAAACCAAGACCTAGACCAATGATGTTTTTTTTATAAAGTTTAAAAACCACTTCGCATTCATGATGAATTAAGCCGCGATGCCAGGGAAGGGAAATTTGGCCCTGGTTTTTGATCTCTTTAAATACACTTGGTGGCTTTAGGAATAGAACTGGTAAATCTGGAGCCTCCTCCTTCATTTCAGTAATATGATCAGTGTAGTTCTTTCCGAGGCAAATGATTTTATCCATGACTAAGAGCATAGTTATTAGGAAAATTATTGGCAATTTAAAAATATTCATCCAAGATGATTTCAATGCTTAAAGTCTTAAATGTGATTACTCTCACGCTATTTATATTCATCGCATCGATAGCTCCATATTCTGCGGCCAATGGCGCAGCACTTGCTTTTTCTGAAAATACTGAAGAAAGAGATTTATCTACTCAGATTTATGAAGAAGAAATATTTCATCAAAAAGCCGAAGTATTCTTCATGAAAATTACTGTTAAAGATCTTTATTTTCCTCACTATATTACTCTTTGCCCCCAAATCGTATTTCTAGATATTTTGAAACCACCTCTCGCTTAATCCTTTATTGCTCACTCAATCTGATTGTTTGTTAAAAAGGATCTCGTATGATGAATTCATGGACTAAGGATGTTCAGTCCTCGTTAGTCGTATTTTTAGTGGCGTTACCTCTGTGCTTGGGTATTGCTCTTGCCTCTAATGCTCCCTTGGCCTCTGGCCTCTTTGCTGGAATTATTGGTGGAATAATAATTGGCTCTTTAAGTTCTTCGTCTATAAGTGTTTCGGGTCCTGCGGCAGGTTTGACAGTCATAGTTGCCACTTCAATCCAAAGTCTAGGTTCATTTGAAGCATTTGCGATTGCTGTGTTCATCTCGGGAATGTTGCAAATTCTTTTTGGACTTTTCAGAGGTGGGATTGTTGGGGACTATTTCCCAACATCTGTTATTAAGGGCATGCTTGCGGCCATTGGTATTATTTTAATACTTAAACAACTTCCTCACGCTGTTGGTTTTGATCTTTCATTCATGGGTGATGAAAGTTTTGCCGGACCGCAGGATACCAATACTTTTACTCAGATTTTTTCTGCCTTTAAGTTCTTTCATCCAGGTGCAGTCGTCATTGCCATGGTGTGTATAGCGATAATGTTAAGTTGGGAAAAGGCAGCTGCTAAAAATTATAAGTTTTTTAAAGTGATTCCTGGTGCCTTGGTGGCAGTTATTCTATCAATATGTATTAATTATTTTTTCCAATTTATTGCTCACGATCTTGTTCTAATGAACGATCATTTAGTTAATCTTCCATTTTCAGGTGGTGTTCAGGATTTTTTCGGCAGCATGAAATTTCCTGATTGGAGCTTTTTAGCAAATCCCAGAGTCTATGGAATTGCTATTACCATAGCAATTGTTGGATCACTTGAGAGTTTGTTATCAGTAGATGCAGCAGATAAAATAGATCCTGAGGGGAGATTAACTGATAAAAACAGGGAACTCCTGGCCCAGGGATGTGGAAATGCTTTAAGCGGATTAATTGGAGGTTTGCCAATCACTGCTGTAATTGTGCGGACTTCGGCAAATGTCAGTGCTGGAGCAAAATCAAAAATTTCAACTATCATTCATGGAATGTGGTTACTTCTTTGTGTAATTCTAATACCACAATATTTAAATCTCATTCCCCTTTCTGCTTTGTCAGCTGTGCTTTTATTAGTTGGTTATAAATTAACAAAGCCAGAACTTATCAAGCAAATGTATAACAAGGGTTGGAATCAATTCATTCCTTTCGCTGCTACAATATTAGCTATTTTGTTTACGGACCTTTTAGTTGGAATCATCATGGGAATGATGGTTGGATTCTTCTTTGTGATCAAATCTAATATGCACAAATCTATTGTTGTTGTGAGAGAAGAAAATTTATTTCTCATCAGATTTTACAAGGATGTTTCTTTTTTACAAAAGCCAAGTTTAATAAAAATATTTGATAAGATCCCTCATGGAGCATCGGTCATTATCGATGGTTCTAATAGCGTCTTTATAGACTCAGATATTATCGATGTGATTGAAGATTTTGAAAAACGAGGAAAAAGTAAAAATATAAATGTCGAATTAAAAAAATCTTCTCTAGCTTTATCTTCTATCTTTAAGGCGGTTGTTCATGAATAGAATTCAGAAGTTGTTACTTGAAAATAAGGCTTGGGCGCAAAGTAAATTGGATATTAATGAGGGATATTTTTCTGATATGGCCAAGGATCAGAGCCCTGAGTATTTATGGGTTGGATGTTCAGACTCACGTGTTCCCGAATCGGAAATTACCAACAGTACTCCGGGACAAATCTTTGTTCACCGTAATATTGCTAACCTGGTGGTGCATACTGACATCAATTTTTTAAGTGTATTAAGCTATGCCGTAAATACCTTAAAAGTTCCTCACATTATTATTTGTGGCCACTATAATTGCGGAGGTGTTAGGGCGGCACTTTCCCAAAACAGCCTGGGTCTAATTGATAACTGGATTCGCAATATCAAAGACACATATCTACTTCATAAAATGGAGCTGGAACAGGGCAGAAGTGAATCTGAAAAGGTGAACAAGTTAGTTGAATTTAATGTGATGGAACAGGTGAAAAATCTCGTTCATACATCCATTATTCAGCAGTCATGGCATGATAGGCATGCACCACATATTCATGGTTGGGTTTATGATTTAAATACTGGACTGATTAAAGAATTAGTTTCCATTAAGCCTGGTATATCAATTGATAGTGCTCATCGATACGAATTTTAATTTTCAAAGATCCATTGATCGTAAGAGCCTAGGAGGGGATTATATGAATATTTCCCCTCTGGGCCAAACGATAAGGTAGAATGAATCGCCAGGATATAAGTAGTCGTGCCCTGTTTAAGATAGATCGGCCCACCTGAGTCACCCTGATATGAAAACGTGTCATTAAGTTCAACCACGTGATCCTTCAAATTCATATATTTAAATTTTGGGGTAATTACTGTACGGATGTTTTTTTTGTTTCTTTCTCCAAATCCAAAACGATAAATATCTCCAAATACGATAGCGTTTTTATAGATGGGGAAAATTTTGATAAAATCCGGAAGTTTATCCTCCAGATAGATTTTTGCCACATCAGATTTATAATGGGAATTTTTAGGATGATAATCCGGATGAAGTTTAAATTTTTTGACGTTAAAAAATTTATTTTTTGGATCATACGAGCTTCCAGTAAAAACTTTAATTTTTAAAATCTCTCCATCCAGACAATGAGCTGCCGTCACAATAAGTGTTGTGGAAACGGCTACACCAGTACAAGTAAAAATCCCATTAGGTCTGGTTACTTCCAGAAGTAGGCTGGAATTATATTCATCCCAATTCCCAGTCTGAGAAAAAGCTAAAGCAGGCATAATGGTCATCCAGATAAAAAGAAAAAATCTCACGGAACGAAACCTCCGGTGAGATCAAAGTATCACGTTATACTTGCTAAAGGGGCAGTTAATTCCAAGCCGCGAAGATCCAATCTTTTTGACCTGATACCAGTGGGTTGTAAGAGAACTTTCCCTCTTTGCCATAAGAGAGCGTTGAATGAATGGCCACTAAGTACATCTGGCCATCGCGTTGAATGAAGATTGGGCCGCCTGAGTCACCAGAGTAGGAGTACATGTCATCTAGTTCCAGAACTTTTTCATAATTATTTAGCGCCTTAAACTGCGGAGTAATGAGTGTTCTGATGTTTGAATCCGAACGAGCACCATAACCCACTCGTATCAGCTGGCCCTTGAAATTTTTTTCATTCTTTAAGATAGGATAAATCGTAGTTGTTTCTGGTAGCTTGCTTGTAAGTTTAATACGAGCAAGGTCATATTTATAATTAGAAGAAGTTTTATTGTATTCAGGATGAATCTCAAAAGTTTTAGCTTTCCATGAATTCGCATTTGGGTTGTAAGTAGCTTGATTAAAAACTTTAATGTCGAGAATTTTACCTTCTACGCAATGGGCTGCAGTGAGTACGACATCATTTTTTATAGCCACACCACTACAAGTAAATTTACCTTCAGGCCTTGTAACTTCTATTACCAAACTTGAATTAAAATTATTCCAATCAATGTTTTGCGCTAAGCAAGTTGTCGTCATCAAAATCACCATAATCCTTGGTATAGTCAACTTCATCACATCCCTTCTTGGTCTGTGCGTTTCCTTGTGACAATTATAGCCATGAATGAAATTGCGTGTCTAAGGTGCTTTTTGGCACTTTGTGAAAAATTACAAATTTGGTCAATCTTCAATGCATTTCTAGCTATTTCTGTGTTGGCAGTATTAAAATGACACCATTATGAAAATACTTTGTGAGATTAAAACTCCCTTTAAAGAGAAGTTCGGAATCCCGCGCCAATCGCTTTTGATACCTGAGGCGATTGGGGTGATGAGCTTTCCGAAAAACGATTTTTATGCGGAGGCTTTTCGCGGTATCGAAAATTTTTCACATTTGTGGTTGATCTTTTCTTTTCATCAAGCGGTTGATGAAGGGGCCAAGGCACTAGTGAGACCACCTCGATTTTACGGTAAAGAAAAATGGGGTGTATTTGCTTCACGCTCCCCCCATCGTCCCAATCATTTAGGACTCTCTGTAGTCAAATTCAAAAGCATCGAATTTCTGGATAAGGAAATTGTTTTGACGGTTGAAGGAGTTGATTTGGTGTCGGGAACTCCTATCCTAGACATAAAACCTTATATTACTTATACGGATGCTTATCCTGAAGCGGTTTCAGGGACCTTTCAGGAAAAGCCTGAATTCAAAAAAGTTAACTGGAACGTTAACTCCGAGATTAATCAAGTTACCAGATTATTGATAGAGAAGGTTATTGGTCTTGATCCAAGACCAGGATTTGATCAGCTGCAGGAATTTGGAGTTTCGGTGGCGGGATATAATGTTCGTTTTACATTTAGGGAAAATCAATTGTATATTAAAGAAATCTCTAAGGAATAACTTTAAAAGTGTACTGCTTGTTCTCATCAAATTCTATTTTAGCCTTCCCCGCAAAACCATCAATATCATTGCCGTAAATCGTGAAATCCTTAATGGGCTCATAAGCATTCTGATTTGTCTTATAACCGATTTGATTAGCGAGAAATAAAGAAAAATTATATTGTGGAAGAAAGGTTTGAAGCTCCTTTGTTTTCTGCGGAAGTTTTTGATTGAATCCAAAAAATAAAATGGGTATTTCGAAGGCGCTAGGCTTTAGTTGGCCATGGCCCCAAAGATTATTTTTTCCAACACCTTCACCATGATCTGATAAATAGAGAACTAAGATCTTCTCTTTTCTTTTAGAGATAAGAGAGTGGAGTTCTTTCCAGAACAGATCAAATTCAACAACTGAATTATCATAATCGTTAATTCTTTGATCAACTCTATTGTCAGTAAATAGCTTTGCTTCTTCAGTGAATCGCAAAGGCCAGGGTCCATGGGAGCCGCGCTGATGAAGCATGATAAACTTGTTCCCCTTCGTCTCTAGGAGTTCTTCCAGTCTTGGCAGCAAATGTCGATCGATAGCAGCATTATGATCGAGAGTCTCTGGCGATACTTTTTCCAGACTTCGTAAATCATCTAAATAAGCTGAACAAAGATAAGGTGCGATATATCTAAGCTGCTGATTGGATTGAGTTGAAAGAAAATGAGTCGAAAAACCATTCTCCTTGGCCAATTTAAAATGACAATGCTGTCCCTTCGCTGCTTTTAAGGCACCGGCATCTCCATATCCCATGTTAAGAAAAAACGCCACGCTGATGTCCGTCGAGACTCCACTTGAGAGACCTTTGAGATAATGGAAATTAGTATTCTCTTTAAGACTTTCAAGAAAAGGAGTTGTCGGTCGAGTGTAATTAAAAAGACTCATCTGATCAGGCGATTGGCTCTCACCCAGAACGACAATGATATGATCCCATTGTGATTTTTCTTTTCGAACTAAACTTAACTTAAGTGAATTGTTTTCTTCCTGAGAATATCTTTTACTTTCAAGTTTTGCGGGCAAAATTCGTCCCATGAAGTAGGACATTGATAAATACATATTCATTCCAGCTAATTCACTCGTTGAAGGTTGCCTTCCCCAAGTATTACCGGTGATAAAAGTCCGCATGGGGTTGTAGAGAAAATAAACCGTGATTAGAATCGGGATGGCCTTAAAGTGATAAGTCGTAGGAAATTTCTTTAACGTCAACCAACCGATCGCTAGTGGAATAATGGTCAATAAGACTGGAATAAAAACGTGTTGCAACTCGTTTCCTAAAACTGCTGAAATTTCATGCATCTCTGCAAATAGTAAAAGAATTTCACTAGGAAGAATCTGTGTCCCAAAATAAGAAAGATGCGCCATCTGTGGCAAATTTAAAAGAATAAGGAAACTCAGGGAAATGAAGCGGATTTTCTTTGAAGGAATAAAACTAAAAATAACAAATATGAGAAAATAGCCCAGATATTTCGACAAACTAAGCCATAGTATAGGATGGCCTTTTATAGCAAAGAAAGCGTACTGTTGGGCCAGACTAAGTGTAAGGAAAACCATGGCCAAGAGAGCATGATTCCTGATTTTATGAAGCATGATTAATCATGACATGAACGATGTAATCTTGCTATAATCAACCAATGAAGAAAGTCCTTTTAACTGGTGCAGCAGGCTTTATTGGAGCAAAAACGGCTCAGCTACTTCTCGATAAGGGTGTTGAAGTTATCGGTATTGATAATTTAAACGACTACTACGATATTTCTCTCAAAAAACTGCGACTTAGTGAAATTACTCATTCAAAATTCACGTTTGAAGCCATCGACATTGAAGACAAAAATGCTCTTTTGAAGTTATTTAAAAATCACCAATTCGACGTGGTTTTTAATTTGGCGGCCAGAGCGGGTGTTCGGTATTCAATGGAGAATCCGGATATTTACATGAGCACCAATGCTCAAGGAACTTTAAATCTTTTAGAATGTATGCGCATACATGAAACAAAGAAATTTGTTCTGGCATCAACTTCATCTTTGTATGCCGGCCTTCCTATGCCATTCAAAGAAGATCTTCCAGTCAATACACCAATATCGCCTTATGCTGCTACTAAAAAAGCGGCTGAGGTAATGGCCTATACTTACCATTCTCTTTATAAGATCGATGTTTCTATAGTTCGCTATTTCACAGTTTATGGTCCGGCCGGAAGACCAGATATGTCTCCCTACATTTTTGCGGAAAAACTTTTGAAAGGTGAGCCTCTACCAGTTTTCGGTGATGGAAGTCAGGCAAGGGATTTTACTTTTGTAGATGACATCGCTGAGGGAACAATTCTGGCGGCAAAACCTCTTGGTTATGAAATCATTAACCTGGGCGGTGGAAATAATCCCTACACACTTCACCAGATGATTGCTCTCATGGAAAAATACTCTGGAAAAAAATCCAGCCTAAAGCTTGAGGCAAAATTCGCTGCTGATATGGATGTCACTTGGGCCGATATTAGCAAGGCTAAAAAATTATTGGGCTGGGAGCCTAAAGTAAGTTTCGAAGCTGGTATTAGACGTCTTATTAAATGGCACCAGTCTCAAAATAATAATTGAAACGGAAAATCAGGTAATGCATCTTTTATTTTCTTCAAACTTTTCAGTGTAGGATTTGCAAATTTAGACATTTCAAGTTTTTGATATGAGAAAAGATTTTTGAAATGCAATTTATCTTTCATTTGTTGCTGTGTGAGTCCTTTTTTAAGCCGGCATTGTCTCAAAAGAAATGCAAAAGCAATGCTTGAGTCAACTTCTACCTCTTTAATCTTCTTATCAATTTTTATTTTTAAATCAGGCAAAGGAAAAATTGTCTTTGAATCTTCTGGCTCGTCTAATAATAAAGAAAGTGCTTCTTTCATATTAAACTCAAGTTCAGATAAAGTTTCTGCCTGAGTCATACAGTTTGAAATTTCCAAACATTCTGCCCAGTATCCAGTGCCTTCTTTATGTATTTTAAAATGGTAATTCATTTATTTTCCTTCAGTCTTTTTAAGAGTGCTTGCTCCAGACCTTTCTTTAACTCTTTATGCATGGGGATTGTTTGTAGAGTTTGAGCATCTCTTCTCCACTCATCGGCATAATGCTCTCCTACTTTACCACTTATAAGTGGTAAAGACAATTTGTAATGTAAGGTATTGAAACTGCTGGAATAACTATACGAAAGAATTAAATATCTCGAATAAAATAAATGATTTTTGGATTAAATATCTGAATTGAAACAGAGAATCTAGAATCTCTTCCTAAGCTCTTTATATACTCTCTCTAAAAGCGCCTTACATTGACCTTCGTCCAGACCATGGAGCATATGACTTGGAGGAAGACTCTTTAGACTTTTCTCAGAGCTGCTCTTAAATGAGACCAGACGGTTATTGATATTGTTTCTTAGAGTGCGAAGTTTTTTATCGGTAAAATGAGTCAGGTCTGAATAATCTTTTTTCATTTTCTATTCCTAAATTTAAATCCAACTTTTGGTTTTTTATTTTCTTCTGGCTTACCCTGACCTTGACCCGGAGAAGTCTGTCTTTGGTCGTTACGAGGAGCATGCTCCTGACGTGGTGATCTCTGTGGTTCCTTGCCTGGAGCATTCGCTGCTGGCCTTTGACCACGAGGCAAGGCACGAGGATCTCTATAAGGACGCTCTGGACGTGTTGATTTAACGGAAGCTTCAGGAACACCAACGAAGTTTTCTGAAGGAAGTCTTAATTTAATCAGGCGCTCAATTCTTTTCAGAGCATCGTTTTCAGTTTCATCGCAGAATGAAATAGCGTCTCCGTCTTTACCGGCACGCGCAGTTCGGCCAATTCGGTGAACATAACTTTCTGCTTCAACTGGAAGATCATAATTCACAACGTGAGAGACACCTTGAACATCAATCCCGCGAGCAGCGATATCGGTGGCGATTAAAACTTTAATTTTACCAGACTTGAAATTTTCAAGAGCTAGTTCCCTGGCCGTTTGGGATTTGTTTCCATGAATCGCGGCGCACGGAATCTGGTGATGATTCAAATAATCCACAATTTTATTGGCGCCATGTTTAGTTCTAGTAAAAACCAGAGTTAACTCAGTTGATTCTTCTTTAATTACTTTACGGAGTAATTGATATTTGTCGGCTTTTTTACAGAATATGACTCTTTGATTAATTCTTTCAACCGTTGTTGAAGGAGGAGTCACTTCAACCCGCTTTGGCTGATGAAGAAGCTTCGCTGCCAGACTGGCAATTTCAGGTGGCATGGTTGCTGAAAAAAGAAGAGTTTGTTTTTTTGCAGGAAGCTTAGGAATAATTTTACGGATATCATTGATAAAGCCCATATCTAGCATACGATCGGCTTCATCAAGAACGAATATTTCCACTTTATTTAAACGGCAATGACCCTGATTCATTAAATCCAGAAGTCTTCCTGGAGTTGCGACCAGAATATCTAAACCATTTCTAAGGGCAGCGACTTGAGCACCTTGTCCGACACCGCCAAAAATAACGGCATATTTAAGCTTCAGGCCCTGGCCGTATTTATCGAGCTGTTCTTTAATTTGAGAAGCTAGTTCCCGAGTCGGGGCCAGAATGAGGGCACGAGGCTCGCATGCGCCGAGTGAAAAGTTACGATCACTTAAGTGCTGCAGCATAGGTAATGTAAATGCTGCTGTCTTACCAGTTCCTGTTTGAGCAATTCCTAATAAATCCCCGCCTTCTAAAAGAATAGGGATTGATTGGGCCTGGATAGGTGTTGGAGTCTCATAACCGGCATTTTGAATATTTACGAGAAGCTGCTCGTGGAGCTTTAGGTCACTGAATTTTTGCATGGATGCACAATCGTTCTTTAACTATCAATCGTCAAATGAGAAGTGACAGTTTTAGTTAGGGCCAGCTGATTGAGCTCAGAATGCAATGTAAGCACCTAATAACACTTATTAAGAAGCTTGCGAAGAATCCTTTAATTCGATCTCAAAATCACATCCGGCCCTACGAAGAAGGTCATTTATTGCAATTTTAACAAAATATTTTTCGCTATCTTTAAGAAGCTTTGCAAAATTTATGGCCCTCTCAATGCTCACAAACTTCCTTTCATTTTCGATGTCACTTAAATGAGAAACAGGAATATTTAGAGTTCGTGCCAGCTCTGCTTGAGTTAATTCTTCACATGCTCGATGATTTTTTAGTAATGAAGCAAAGGTAATCTCTACAAGTCCAAACTTCTTTGCGAATTGCGCTGAAGTGATGTTTTTCTTTTTAGTATTCATGCTTATTCACCTCAATAATTAAAATTATAATTTCTTGTTGAGTTTTACTTTCTTTATAGATGGCCCTGTAGCTCCTATTCAAACGAATAGAACGTTGTCCCTTTCTTTTACCTTTTAAAGGTTCGTCATTAAATCCAGGGATAGACCTTATTTCTTCAATCCCTCTTTCTTCAACACGATTGATCCAAGTATGAAGCTTGTCTACAATGTAATGAGGGACATTTTTTAAATTCTTAATGACTGCGTTAGTCAGTTCAACTTTTGTTGAAAACATGCCAAACCTCTTATACACCTCACAGGTGTATATTTCAATTTATTTCTTTTAATAACCAAAATTGAACACTAGATCGAGAATTAGACCGTCATTATTGAGTTTTTTTCAAGTATGAATGGTTCAAAAGGTACGTGGTTCAAAAGGTACGTGACACCTGCTACACCTGCTACAATTTTGGGCGACAAAATGACTTTTTGGGGGCTTGGGACGTATTAGGCAGCTTTCTTGATAGCAGCTGTAATCTTCAAAAGGGTTTCAATATTATAGTTTGAGCCTGAAGCCACTCGGCGAATAGTCGCAATAGGCAGCTTTGAAATCCGAGCTAGCTCCTCTTTATTTATCGCTCCCAGATAGCCAATAATAATTTCTTGAAATGCCTCTTTATCGCCTTCAAGTAAAGCTTCTGATAATGATTTTGTGACAGAATTTTGATTTTTAAAAAAATCCCGAGGATCAATTTTAATAAGATTTTTGTTCTTTTTAAGAACGATCGGATTCATTGATTTGATGTTGAACTTCGTCATATTTAATCCTTACTTGAAATTTCAGAGAGAAGCTTTTTCGCTAAGTGAATATCATTCGATTGAGAATTTTTATTGCCCCCAATAAGCAATAAAATAATCTTTCCATTTTCATCTTGAATTAAAGAAAAATAAATTCTTAATCCATTTTTCCATTTCAGTTCCGCCAGCCTTTTGCCTAGACGTCTGGCGTCACCAAAATGACCGAATTCAATAATTCTTTGCAGCCTGGCAGAAATTTGTCCCTGTACTTTGGAATTTTGTTCGGTAAACCAATTCAAATATTCTTTTGTGCTCAAAACGCTATACATAATAATCCTATCATAAATGATATGTTTTATCTACTAGCATATTAATAACTGCTGAGAAGCTTCACCGTCAGATTAAAGATTTGATTCTTATGACTTAATTCTGTTTGGAAACAGGTTCAAAAGGTACGTGACACCTGTTACATTATTCCAATGAAAGTTCTTATCTCACGTAAAGACCTGCGGGACACGACCTCTGGGGTACCTAAAAAGGTTCTGCAAGAATTGCAGTTTTTTAAGGGGCTTGGGCATGAATCTTACGCCATTGCGGAGGCAATCAATGCTGAAATGGTGGGAGAGTTTGGAGGGGTACCAGTTAAGACCTTCAGGTGGCCATTTTCGGGGTATTTTCGCCGGAAATTCTATAATTTACAGGTTGAAAAGTGGGTGAAGAAGAATCGCCCCGGTTTAGTGATTGGCCATGGGGATATTCTTCGTCAGGATGTGCTGTTTATTCATAATTGTGTTCATTTGGCCCATGAATTGATTGAAGGTAAGAGCCTTCCTTCAAATCATGAAGTAGGACAAGTTCATGAAGCTATTTTTAAGAGTGGTTCTTATAAGCTCCTCATTTGTAATTCTCAGATGATGAAAGACGATTTGGTAAAACGCTTCAAAATTAATCCAGACAATGCTGTTGTTATTTATCCAGAAGTAAATCTTTCCAAGTTTAAAACAGCAGAACCTAAGAATCTAAAAAATGAATGGCGAGAAAATTTTGGATTTAAGGAAGATGATTTTGTCATTGGTTTAGTGACTTCCGGAAATTTTAAAAAAAGAAATTTAGGACTTTTGATTGAGGCATTCAAAGAAGTTGTTGCTGCTTATCCTAAGGCGAAGCTCTTCATTGCCGGCGGAAATATTGATCAAAAATATAAAGATCAGGCACCTGAAGAAGGTGTGGTTTTTGCCGATCCAATTATTGACGTGAAGAATTACTATTATCTTTTAGATGTATTTGTGCTTCCTGCGCATATTGAAGAATTTGGTAGAAGTGTTTTGGAGGCCATGTATTGCGATACTCCTGTCATTACAACAAAATATGTGGGTGCCAGTGAGATTCTGGAAGGTAAGTCCCGTGAGTTTATTATGGAAGAAATTTCGCAAGCCAATCTTGTGAATATGCTCAAACGACTAACTGATAAAAATCTAGCTCTTGAAATTAGTGAGTTGAATAAAAAAACGTCTCAAGCCTATAGCTCAGATGTTCAGAATAATACTTTTGGGGAAACATTGAAAAAGTTTGGGATTAATGTTTAAAGTTGAAGAATTAATTAAGGCTTATGATCTAATTCCTCATCCAGAAGGTGGATTTTATAAAGAAACCTATCGCTCTAAAGAAGTGACTCAAACTTCCAGAGGTGAGCGGCCCGTTTCTACTGGTATTTTTTATTTACTCTCAAAAGGTCAAAAATCCCGCTTACATCGGATAAAATCGGACGAAATGTGGCATTTCTATGGGGGAGATTCCTTGGTCGTTTTTGAGAAAAATGATGATGGCACCACCAAAGAAACGATTCTTGGAACTAATTTAAGCCTTGGCCAAAAAGTTCAGTACACAGTTGCGGCAGGAGTCTGGTTCGGGGCTTATCTTCCTGAAGGCAGTGAATTTGCTTTTGTGGGCTGCACCGTTTCTCCAGGTTTTGACTTCCAGGATTTTGAGCTTTATGTTTAAAACACTATAAATTTAACGAGATTTACCTATGGCCAACAACCCACGCGAATTACGTCCGCCTCTAACTTCGACTTATGATTTTTTGCGATTTTATGCAGAATCAAAAAAGAAAAAAGGCGA
Organism: Bacteriovorax stolpii; assembly: GCA_945860895.1. Lineage (GTDB taxonomy): Bacteria > Bdellovibrionota > Bacteriovoracia > Bacteriovoracales > Bacteriovoracaceae > Peredibacter. Next base: position 3,145 of record CAMASK010000028.1, on the reverse strand, counting down.
GTCAGTTTTCTGCTTTCAAGTGGGGGCCAACGATGGGAAGACTAATGATCCAGTACACGAATATTTCAGAGATTACAACTGGAAGGGCTTATTAGTTGAACCGCAAACTGACGTTTATGAGCAAGGCTTAACTCAAACCTACAAAGACAATAAAAATGTCATTTTAGAAAATGTGGCGTTGGCAAAAACTTCTGGAGAGTTGCCTTTTTATCGAGTGGCCATCTCAAAGGCCAGATGGGCCACAGGTCTATCTAGTTTTGATTTAAAGAGTCTCCAAGGCCATATTGAGAATGGTTACATCATTCGCAAGGCCAAGGAAGAAGGTGTTCAGATTCCGGAAGATCAGTCAAAATTAATTGAAACTGTAAAAGTACCCACTCTTCGAATTGATGACTTGATGGGAAAACACAAAATAAATAATTTTCAGATTCTTTGTGTTGATACAGAAGGATTTGATTTTGAAATCATCAAATTAATTGATCTCAAAAAATATAATCCTGAAGTCATTTTCTTTGAAAGTAAGAACCTTTCCAATGAGGATTTCATCGCTGCCAAGAAATTGTTAACCGATAACGGTTATGAATTGTATTGGGAAAAAGGTGATACCTTGGCGATTAAATATCCCTATCCTAAAACCAAAAAATTATTCAATTTTGCAAAAGCCCTGCTGAGAAAGCTGTAATACTGATATAAACCAGTTTTTAAAACTTTTTAGATCAGCTTCAAAGGCTTCCTGATTATATAAATTAACTCCATCAACAGGAGTATTTTTGAAATCAGTTCTTTTAGCTTTGGCGCTTTTTTCTTTTTCCGCAATGGCTTTTGATAAAGTTAAAATCAACGGCAAACTTTATGTCGCCGACGGTTTTGACGATAATGATTTATTTGAAATCACCATGGTGGGAAGCCTGCCAAACTCTTGCTATCACAATCCAACATTTGAAATTGAAAGAAGTGATAATAAGTACAATATCCGCTTATTTGCCGATTACGTCCCGGCGCCAGAAGGATGTCGCGAAGTTTCTATAGCGTACGCTGAGACCATAAATTTTGGAATGATGTATGCAGGAAAATACGATATTGCGCTAGTGAAAAAGAAGAATACAGAAAATAAAAATCTTCCATTGAGGGTTCTGCCAATAATTCCAAATCTTGAATATGGTGTTTGGGGTGAAACCTGTTTTCCTAGAACTAGCATATCCTCGTCATGAAAAGTTTCTTCAGCTTCATTTAGTTTAACATTATGCTTAGTTTTGCTTTTTAGGATATTGCCCTTATCCCATTCAAATTCATGAAACTTAAACTCAAATAGTAAGTCCAAAAATTACTATATTCGAATGTTGCCAAAAAATTTCCTTTAATGATAGTGCCTGACACTATCTGACGTGATTTTGATATGGAAATGTACGAATATGAGTAGATAATCAAGGTCAATAAGGTGCCAGGTTGGTCTAAAAGGTATCTGACACCTTTTGGTGGAAGTACAAAATAATACTTTTGGTGAAACATTAAAAAAAATCGGAATTATTGGGCAATAACTTCAAATTCTTTTGTTACGTCTTTAAACTCATTAGGTAATTCATAAACCGAAAAGAATAGTTTCTTAGGTTTTAAAATAAACTTTTTATCAAATAAGTTGTTATACAAAATAGGAAAAATATTTACAGGACTGATTTCTTTTATTTCTGTCTTTTCTTTAATCTGATTTGGTAAACGAATGGCTGCAAAATTATTGAATCTTTGTTTCAGATAAAAATTGGTATCATTGGTATCGCCGTATCCACTCCCGTGATCTGATTGAATAACAATCGCTACGTTTCCATCAAAAGCCGCAATCCATTTATCTATGACTTTTTTTAATAACTTATTCACACACTGCAATTGATTTGTATAAAGACCCTTTTGATTCCAAGGAGAGCCCGTGTAATTTAAATCAACATTCTCAAGAGTTTTACAGTTCTGATCATGAAAATAGGGAGGATGTGGCATGATAATATGGGCCAGAACAAAGTATGGACGATCATCCATCTTCTTACCCACAACAGAAGGTAACTCTGCCGCTTTTGTTAGAGCACAGGCACCGATAGAACCTTTTGGATTTAGTTTACTCAACCATTTTTTTACCAACACAAGTGGGCTCAATGGTGCGAGCTTAATAAAAAGCTCATCGTATGTTCCGCAGATTAAATTCAAATCTGCTGCCGACATATATTTTGTCGGCCCCCAACCAGAACCTATATTTATAAATTTGTAACCTTTCTGCTTTAAGTAATCGATGGCCGAAAAATTGTTGATATGTTCATAAATTATTGATCGATCAGAAGTTTTCAAATACTGAGAAGGAACATTTAAGTAATTCGCACTAAATGTTGATGCGAGAGAGTGTAATGTGATCATGTAGTTCGACTGACTTTCTGGAACGCTGAACCCATTTTTGGTCAAATAATTTGTGAAACCAGAATTATCAAAATGATAGATTTTTGAAAGTGAAGCCTGCCCTGCATAAGCATCAGGGATGATAAAAAGAATATTTGGATCGGTTTTATTTGATTTCAGCGCGGGCAATGACTTGTCTACCGAAGTACTGACCTGAGTGATGCGCTGCGCACTACTAATCAATCCAAAAATGAGTGCCGACGAGCATGAAAACACTGTCACGACGCTCAATGTTGAAAGTAATTTTCGACAATCCTTTGATTGATTTTTGAAAAAGAAAATCACTAAAACAACGATAAGAATTCCAAGTACGATTCCAACTATTTTTGGAGAAAGAAATAAACCTAAGCCACTGGAAATAATCAAAATTGTAGAAAGTAGGGCCGATGTGGAAATTTTATTTCTAATTATGAAAAAGAATATGATGAACAAAAGTAAGTTCATTAAAAGGTTTGCAATTATTGGAGTCCAAACCTGACTGAACAAAGGTTGATCGGTATTACCAGACCAGATCTTCAGTAGGGGATAAAAGCTAAGCAACAGCGGACAAATCCACCAATTCTGCTTGTTCCACCAGCTAGTTTCAGAGGTTTGGCCCATATGGAAATTTATTGCATATTTATTAATATGTATACATACTATTCCTTTAAATAAGGAACCATATGAACACATTTTTTCTACTCGGATTCGCCTTCTTTTCATTCCTGAT
>CAMASK010000027.1 GCA_945860895.1 Bacteriovorax stolpii | reverse complement strand
TAAATTTCAGCAACTGCTTCTTCTGAACGTATTTGTGAAACTCCAAACTGGTAGTTCTCAATGAGCATCTGCTTATTAATTAGACGTGAAGAAACCAATTTTATGGATTCATGGGAATGAGTTTTACGTAGCTCAATTAATTTAAGGATAGATCCAAGATCATGTCCCAGAATAATATTGGCGGTAAAAGTAGCTTCATTTTGATTATGAAGATTCTTGTGATCTTTAAAATGTTTTAATAAACCAAAACTCATACTTAAAAGCATAAAATAAAAAACCCACTCTAGCGAGTGGGTTTTTGAGAAATCTTATCAGGCTTTGTTGTTTAGTAGGTCTATCTAATCGCGAGCTTATCCCCAGGATTGATTTGGCGGCGCTTAATTATGTGAGAGTTGGTACGTATTATAGTGCTCATTGGAACACCGGTTCTCTGGGCCACTCTCCAAAGGGTGTCGCCTTTTTTCACTGTATAGTAAATAGAAGGACGCTTAATTCTTTTGCCCTTATTTTTAAGGGCGCTGACCAAGCGCCTATATGATCGAGATCTCTTGTTGGCAACTTTCTTCTTAGAAGATTTTTCGTAAATATCAGCGTACATGCTGGCATCTAAAGCATGATCCTCACGAAATGGTAAATGAACTACCGTTTTAGATGAAAGAGCATTCTCATCTAAATCTGGATTCAATTCTGCCAATACGTTAACAGGGACTTTAAATTTTTTAGAAATCTGATGAAGCGATGAACTTCCTGAAGTCACATACGTTTTAAAATTATTGGCAACAACGGAATCTTTATCTTTGTAATCATCCCAAGCATCCTTGGCACCAACCGGAACTCTTAATGGATAAGTATCCATGTAAGGAGGAGTTTGCCATCTTACGATTTCAGGATTGTAGCGTTTTACTTCTTCGAAATCTAGTTCCAGAACTTCTGCAACTTCATAAAGATCAGCGCTTCCATTGATCATGATCTCTTCATAATCAAGCGCTTTTTCGAAGGCAATTTCATTAAATCCGAAGACATCAAGGTTCTTACCAATGATGGCAAGGGCCATAATTTTAGGAACATAGTTTTTAGTTTCAGGACGAAGGTAACGGCCTTTAGTCAATTTCCAGAAATTTTTAGTGTGATACATCTTCACTGCACGGGCGATTTTTCCTTCTCCTGCATTGTAACCAGCAGTAGCGAGTTCCCATGAGCCAAAAAGATTATGTAAAATTTTAAGATAGTTCGCGGCTGCAATTGATGCTTTCAAAGGATCTCTTCTTTCATCTACATACCAATCAATATTCAAACCAAATTTTCTGCCAGTATATGGCATGAATTGCCAGGGACCGACAGCCTTGGCCCAAGAGCGAGCATGGTTTTGGAATCCAGATTCAGCCATTGCCAGATAAATTAAATCACGTGGTAAACCATTATCTGCCATAATTTTTGAAAGAACTGGTGCATATCTACCAGCACGCTGAGTGTAATTTATAAAATGATTACGACCCCTGCCTGTAAAAAACTTAACCCACATTGCAACTTGCTTGTTCCAAGTCACAGGAATATCAAATTTAGTATTTCTTAAACCTAATTCACTGGCAGCCTTAGCTTCAATTTCATAAGTATTTAGTGGGGCGGTGAAAGTTTGAGGATGAGCGCTGCCATGAATACAGCCTTTACAGTTAGGAAGATCTTTTTCAATAAGATGTTCCTGAACGCGGTAATATTCAGCTTGCTCAGCAATTGTTGGATTATAAGAATTTTTTTTATTTTTTTTCTTCATCGACGTACACGATGTCAGAAAGAGGGCCAATAAAAGAGTCGCCAGTGCCATTTGTTTCGTCATCGTAACGTCCTTAATCATTTCGGGAATACTTCCCCAACCCATAAAGCATAAATCATCTAAGTCCCCATACAAGAGAGGGCAAACTTTGTTGTTTCAGACAGTGCAACCTAACAATATTATCAACAACTTAAAAGACTCGTTCCATCGGCGCGATTGCTCTTTTTTAAAAAAAGGCAAAAAAGCAAAATGGTCAACTTAAAAGTTGTGATAAAATATCTAGCATGCTTAAACTTCTGATCATTTTGCCATGCCTCACTCTAATGTTTCAACCTTTAAACGCAAAAGTCGAAGAACCAAATTATAATTTCAGTTTTGAGACCCTAGCGGATTTTTATCCAGAGAAAAAACTAGAAGATATTGAAAAGAAATACGGCAAGCCTGAGACGATGAGTGAGCGTAATGAAATCATTACTATGAAATTTTATGTAGCTAATATAAGGTATAAATTTCCAGTCTTAGTTCAGGCTCAAAATGGAAAAATTCTAGACTTTTTTGCCCGACTCCCCAATTATTTTTTACATGATGTTTTTTTCCAATCTTTAATAAATAAAATTGGAAAGCAGAACTCCTACAAAAAAGTTGGCGAAGAAGCTGTTTATATATGGGATAAAGATTCTTTGAAGCACGTTTATTCTGCAGCGTGCACTATTACTTGTTTTCCTATCTTCTACACTGTCTATCCATTGTCCAATCCGGTGGGCTTTTTGCCTTTGATTGAAACCATGAAAAACGCAGTTCCTAAAATCTAGCGAGTGATGAGAGGATTTTTTATGTTGAGTTTTTTAGCATACATCAGCATTAAAAAGGCTGCAGGTAACATTAAGAAACACAGAATTTGCCCCATCGTGAAATAGCCAAAGTAATAACCTAATTGTGAATCAGGTTCCCTGAAAAATTCTACAATAAATCTGAAAACACCATAACCTAATAAAAAAGTTGAACTAACAACTCCATAGAAACGTTCTCGCTTATGAACGGCAAAAAGGATTAAGAATAATACAATCCCTTCTAGAATTGCTTCATAAAGTTGAGAAGGGTGTCTCGGAAAAGGACCAGCACCGGGAAAAACAACCCCTACCCACGAATCAGTGACTCTTCCATAGAGTTCACCGTTAATGAAATTCCCCATGCGACCAAAAAACAATCCTTGGGAACCAGCTACTGCCATTGAATCTGCAATTTGAAAGAAATGAAGGTTATGTTTTTTAGCAAACATCCAGGTGGCCATACACATGCCAAAGACAGCTCCATGGAAACTTAATCCACCTTTCCAGACGGCGAAAATATCCATGAGGTTCACAGAGTAGTATTCCCAATTATAGAGAAAGATGTAGAAAAGTCGCGCACCAAGAAACATTCCCACAATCAACATGGTTATATATTTATCAATGTCTTCTTTAGTTAAAGGCCAGAATTTTTTATTGGCCAGATACTTTAAAATGGCGCCACCCACCAAAAATCCTAAAACATACATTGCGCCATACCAGCGTACCTGTAATGGGCCTAAAGAAAATATAACGGGATCGATCCAACCTTCATTCATAAACAATAGCTTATAGGACGAAAAAGCTGAAGACAACTAGAGATTATGTGAGTCTTCAGAAAGAGAATAATTAGCAGTGATGTTTGAGCTCATTTCTAAAATAGCTCTTTTCATTGAATTGGTAATTCCATTAAAACTTAAAAGGCAGGTACTAACACTTAAAAAACTAATAAGTTCTTCCCTGCTCATTGAATATGAATTGGTATATGCCTTATCTTTTCTAAGAAGTTTCAAATGAGTATTAAATTTTACTTCACCACCATTTGAAAAAATAACTTTTTTATTCCAATCTATAAAAACAGCTTCACCGAACGATTGAAGCTGCTTCATTACCGTGACAGATCCATCCCGAAAAGTGCCCCAATAACTCAATACTCCCTGCTCAGCTAAAGCCTGAGATAAGAATCTCACTAGAATAATTCTAAATCCAATCATCTGGTCAGCTTGAGAAATTTCAGAGTGAAGTGCCAGATCCCATAATGATTTATTGGCAGGCAGCGCCATTATTCCGACCTTGCGATAGGTATAAATCGGCATACTGCCTTTAATAGAAAGACTTTCATGCCCATACTTATCCAGACTATCGGAACCATTTAATTGTTGATTTAAGCGAGCGGATGCAAACTGAACAGCTAATAACTTTGTGTGTGAACGTGAAAGTGGAATTTTTTTTGATTCTTGCTCACTTAATTCGTTAAAACCCAATTCATGCAAAAGATGGGAAAATTTAGGATTCAATTCATCATGAATAAATCGCAGATAGACTGGATAATCATGTTGTTTTCTAAATTGAAAATAGCGCCAAGTAGTGATTTGCATAAGAGTCTCCTGCCATCCTTTTCGGAAAGCAGAGAGGAATCATGACGAACATTTGCCCGATCAATTCACTTTTAAGAAGAGAGTGTATAGAAGTTAGACACCGAGAAAGAACTACAAACTTGAAGTATTCAACGGCAAGCGGGTGATATAATCCTAGAATGGACACCTCCGCTAATTTCTCTCACACTGACTCAGCATTTCAAAGACGAGCGCTCATTAAGCTTAAGATTGAATTATCGGCAAAGCTCGATGATTTAAACATGTCTGATCAAAGAAAAGACTACGTTCTTCACCAATTAAATAATGTTCAGGACAATCAAGGCTTGATTGATCTGCTAAGGGAAATCAATCGACTTCAAGTTTCCAAAGCCGTGTAATCTCAAAGTAGACTACTTAAATCTAATACAGCGTTTGGCGGCAGGCATTATAAGATGACCCCATCATCTTTTGTTCGTTCCAAACTAACTATGATGAACGAATTTCTTCTAGTAGGATAATATCTCCTGATCGATAAGTGTCTAGCAGAGCAAGGTAAATGTCATAAGAAATTTAAATGCTGAATGAAAATTCCTATCTTTTCAAATTTGCCTGGAAAAGCATTCGCCGAAATTCTGGTAGAAGTTTTTTCATTGGTCTGTCTGTTTCAATGGCGGTTTTCATTGCAGTCTGGGTAGTTTCTTTTTTTGAAGGTCTTAATTATCAAATTGAAAAAGCAGTGGTTAATACTAATATCGGTTATTTTCAAATCCAGGAAAAAATTTTTTCAAAGTCTACAGATTCATCCAATCCCTTAGTGTTCTCTCAATATGAAAATAAGTTAAACTTTAAGCCTTTTAAAGCTCTTTCTCCTGAGCTCGTACTTGATGCAAACATCTCCACTCCGGAGGGTGCAACAGGCCTGACGGTTATTGGGATTCATCCTCCTTTGCACAAGAAGTTTTTACCCCTTTATAAACATATAAAACAAGGGGAATTCCTTGCCACTAATGATGAGTCCACTATTGTCATTGGTGAGGAACTGGCAAAATTATTTAAATTCAACATTAATGACCAGCTCGTATTGAATTACCAAGACGTGAATGGTGAACTTCGCTCTGAACTTCTCACGATTAAAGGAATTTATCGCTTCAATGGTCGTACCTTTGAAAAGAGATTCGTTTATATTAATCAGAAAACATGGCAAAAAATCTTTCTAAATGAAGAGAGAAACAAGATCCTCTTTAATCGAATTGCTATAATGGCGGATGGATTGGAACAGGAACCAATTATCAGAAAAAGAATAACAGATTCTGAATTAGTAGTTAAAACCTGGAAAAATTTAAATCCAGAAATGGCAGTGGTACTTGAATTTCATGACGGTATGATTAAATTCTTTTTTGTGATCATTGGAATCACAATTACTATGACCATTCTCACTCCTGTTCAAATGTTATGGCAGGAAAGACTTAAAGAATTAAAAATGTTGAATGTAATTGGTGTGAACAATAAAAAAATATGGAAAATCGGGATTTTCGAAGTTATACAAATGATCTTTTTATCCGGCATTTTCACTAGTCTGATGCTTTTTGTCATCATTGGAATCCAGTCCTATACGGGAGTTGATTTCAGAAATTTAAATGATGGCATTTCAATCGAAAGGGCAGGCATAAAGCTGCCAGGAATAATTTATCCGCAATTAACATTTTCTCAGATTGCTGTCACTTTTTTCATAGTCATGATCGTACTAAGCATTAGTTATATTTGGGCTATTCATAGAACCTTAAAGAAACTAGAGGTTTTGTCATGAGAGGTTTTTTCTATTTGGTAAAATTTAGTTATAGAAATCTTTTTAGAGCTCCAAAGAGAACCTTTATTATGATCTTAAGCTTAAGCTTAGGTTGTGGGTTCATTATATGGGATTTAAATTTTGCAAAATCTGGTTCGACGGAAATAATGAAAGATTTTCTTTCCCAGTATGCTGGTCAATATCATATTTCGAATGAACATTACTATACTGAAAAGAATAAGAAAGAATTTAATATCTTCAAAACTATGTCTGATGACGATATCGAAGATAAAAGTCTCATTTTAAAATCGACCAAAAGAGTAAATGCTCCTGTTTTTATCTCCGGAGAAAAAAAGACTTTAGGCGTTCTATTAACGGGAATTGAAGTTTTAAAAGAAAAAAAACTTTCTTCCCTTTATAAGGTTGTGACTGTTGGTCGATTCCTTGATGACAAAAATGAAAAAGAAATAGTACTCGGGAAATCTCTGGCACAAAAAATCAATATTGGGATTGGTGAAGAAGTTGCCATAATTGGACAGGCAGTAGATGGATCGATTGCAAATGATCTCTACAAAGTTGTTGGCTTGCTTGATTTTGGTGGTGGTGATCTGGAAGACTCCCTTGCCTTTACTCAAATTCACTCAGCTCAAGAATTGCTGTCTTTGCCGGAAAATAAATATCATCAACGTGTGAGCTTTGATATGGAGACTGAAGAGTTACCAGTATTAACAAATTTAGCAGTAACACATTGGTCGATGTTATTACCAGAAATTGGTGTCTCGATGAAATTTGTAGATAATTTTACATGGATCGTAAGTATCATCATTGTAGTGGTAGTGAGTTTGGGTCTCTCAAACACATTGATGATTACATTTTTCGAAAGAGAACAGGAATTTACCTGCCTTAACATCATCGGTGCCAAAGCATCATGGATCACCTGGTCTCTCATGGTGGAAGTTTTTATTATGGGAACGATTGCAGTTGTACTAGGAGCGTTTCTTGGATTTGTGGCAACCAGCTATTGCAATTATCAACCCATAAATATTGAACTCTTCACAGGTGGAAAACCCATCATTATGGGAGGCATGACCCTAAAGCCTTTAGTCAGAATCTACTCGGTTCCCCAGTATTATTGGAAAGTCCCTTTAATGATTTATTTCTTTTTAAGTTTAACAATGATCTATCCCCTTTCAAGAGTTATCGGCAGGAGTAAAAATGCAGTTTGAGTTGTCTCAAATCGATAAAGTCTATGTTAGTTCGCAAGAGAACCAGGTTTTCGGTGCAAAAGATGTAAATATCAAAATACATGAAGGCGATTTCATGGCATTGGTTGGTCCTTCAGGTTCTGGCAAAACAACCATTTTGAATTTAATAGCAGGTCTGATCCTTCCAACCAAGGGATCACTTAAGCACGGAACAGAGGACATCACTTCCATGTCTTTGGAGGAAAGAACAAAGCATCGTCTTGATTACATGGGATTTGTTTTCCAGGACTATCAACTGCTACCAATACTCACGGCATGGGAAAATATAGAATTTCCGCTGCAATTGAGAGGATTTTCAAAAAATGAAATTAAAGAAAGAGTAGATTGGGCTCTTGCTCAAGTGGGTTTAGAAAAATTAGGCAATAGATTTCCAAAACAACTTTCTGGTGGCCAACAACAAAGAGTTTCAATAGCCCGGGCAATAGCCGGAAGACCTCAGCTTATTCTTGCTGATGAGCCTACAGCAAATCTTGATTCAAAAACAGCACAGGAAATCATTGAACTTTTTTTAAAATTAAATAAAGACTTTAAATTAACTTTTATTTTCTCGACTCACGATCAACACCTCATCGATCAAATCAGAACAGTACATTACATCAAGGATGGACATATAAGCGAGACAAGGGAACATCATGTTTAAACAATTTTTTAGAAAAGATATCGTTTTTTGCCTGGCCCTGGGAGCCAACGCTAATAATGCTACAGAGTGGTCGAAGTTTATTGATAGAGAAATGCGTGGAGACCGATCTCACGCTGAAATCATGATGACTATTGAAACTCCAAACTGGAGCAGAACTCTGGAAATTGAATCTGATGTCGAAGGCAAGAAACAAGCCCTTAGTACTATTAACTCTCCTGCAAAAGAAAAAGGTATTCGTACTTTAAGAATAGAAAATAACATGTGGAACTATTTCCCTAAATTAAAAAGGAAAGTTGCAGTTTCTTCTTCAATGCTCCTTGCCAGCTGGATGGGATCAGATTTTACTAATGAGGATATTTTAAAGGCATCATCCATGGCCGAGGATTATGAGCATAAGTTTGTGCCTAATCAAAAAATAGAAGGTACAGAATATAGAGTCATTGAGAATACGGCCAAATCAGAAGCAAAGGTTATGTGGCCAAAAATTGTAACCTATGCCTCTCCAGTAGATTGCTTACCAAGACAATATCGTTATTATGATAAGCAAGAAAAATTAAAAAGAGTACTTTATCTGGATGATGTTAAAACATTTGATGGCCATAAGCTTCCGACCAAATGGGTTATGCAACCTGAAGATAATGCAAAAAAGAAAACCACCATAATTTATAAAAATATGAAATTTAATTCTTCATTTAAACCGAATCATTTTTCCCAAAAAAACTTAACGGATTATTAATGATAGCCATTTTTCTTTTATTTTTATCATTTAGTTTTAAGACCTTTGCTAAATTTGATGCAGACATTTCAGGTAACCTTGAAGGCCAAGGCAGACATAGCTGGAACAATGAAGATGCCAAAAAAGATCTGATGCAAGACTGGGACGATGAAGATTTCTACTTAATCTACGGAAACCTTGATGGCAAAGTTGAAATAAATGGGTCGCGTCTAGAAGCCAATGTTTTTGCTCGTCATAGCAAGTCTGATTTATACGAAAATGATTACATTGCACCACAAATATTTACATTTCCTAATAAGCTTGTTGCTCGAGACGTTTTCAAATTACAACATAAAAAAGAGGTTCAGGATTCTCGCACTGAACTTATCTTAAACAAACTCTATTATGAATGGGATTATGAAGAGCATCGATTTATGGTCGGACGAATATACATAAACTACGGTTTGGGTGAAATTTTCAATCCAATCAATCCTTTCAATCAACCAACTGGTCTTACAGCGATATCCCAGGTAGCACAGGGGAATGATGGTTTTAACTTTACCTTCTTCGTAAGTGATAAATATACCGTTGATTTTTTTCTGCTTGGGGATAAAAGTGTTAATGGCTATGAAGGGCAGATTGATCGGACATTATGGGTTCATGGGGAATATCAATTCAGTGATAAACTTCAATTCGACTATGTTATTGGTGAAGATCAAAAACGGGACAAATTGGGTGCTCAAGTCCGCTACAGCTTTACTGAAGCCATGGTTTTCATGCAAACACTTTTTCAAACAGATTATGTAAATAATGAAGAGTCTCATCCTCTTTGGGATATGATGATAGGTTATGATCAGCAAATAATGAATAAATGGCACATTAGGGCCGAGGGTGGTTATCAGAAACTTAACCGCTATGCCAATCTGAACACTCTATCAGAAAGATTTCTTCCAACTGAATACTTTATCGCAATTGCAAACCAGTACGAAATTCATCCCCTAGTGAAAATAACTGGTACTTTCGTAAATGATGTTAAATCAGGCTTTACCTATTTTATTGCCAGAAATACCTTTGATCTAGGTCATGGTACTGAAGCCGAAATTTTTGGATACATACCCGTCGCAAAAGGTGATAAATTTTCTTATCCAGCCCAGAAGCTGGTTACAACAGATATTGGTATGGCTTTAAGAACCTTCTTCTAATAAACCCGGATATATTTTGATCATTGATACAGTCCTCTGGCTGCACTAGGCAGATCCATTTCTTTCTCTGTGGTGCGCAGCGGCAATATTTCTTCCTCATGGAAAGAAAACTGTCAACTAAGACTTCAAAAACGATGCATGATTCTATGAATTGACTTTTCTTGCATTTGACCTTAAAACTACCTCTCAAATTAACTCACCTAGGGCCTTAAAGCAGGAGTCAAATCCTCCCCGCCAGGTGGTATTCTCAAGGAGTTTTCATGTACACGGTTGTGGAAATCAAAGGTCACCAGTATAAATTAAAAGCTGGCGATTTAATTGATGTAGAAAAAATTGATGCTGAAGAAGGCGCGACTGTATCCTTCGATCAAGTTCTTCTTATCGGTGGAACAAAGACGATTGTTGGTGCTCCAGTTGTTGGTGGCGCTAAAGTAACAGCGAAAGTTGTTAGACAAGCTCGTACACGTAAAATTTTAGTTCTTAAACGTAAGCCAGGTGCTTACCGTCGTAAGAATGGTCACCGTCAGTGTTACACTGGTCTTCTTATCACTGAAATCAATGATGGTCAGGGCGGAGTTAGTAAGGCTGAAGCAAAAGCTAAAAAGTAATAAATAAGAATTCAATTTTAGGAGATATAAGTTATGGCACATAAGAAATCGGGTGGTAGTACCTCTAACGGTCGTGATTCCAACCCAAAAATGCGCGGAGTAAAGAAGTTCGGTGGTGAAGCTGTTGAAACAGGCATGATCATCGTTCGTCAGAAAGGAACTAAGTTCCACGTTGGTAAGAATGTAAAAATGGGCCGTGATTTCACGATCTATGCAATGTGCCCAGGTACAGTGCAGTTCGGTTTTTACAATAAATCGACAAAAATCATTTCAGTTCTTCCAGCTTAAGTTGTTTAGGTCGCAAGCCATGCGACCAGTTGATCTTTAAGAAACTTTGTTATACCTAAGGGGAGCACTAGCTCCCCTTTTTTTATTATGGAACTGTCGAGACGACAGAATGAGTACGTTATGAAATTTATAGATGAAGTAGACATTGAAGTAATCTCAGGCGACGGCGGTAAAGGCTTCGTAGGCTATCGTCGTGAAAAATACGTTCCTTTGGGCGGACCTGACGGTGGTGATGGTGGAGAAGGCGGAAACGCGTGCTTCATTGGTGATGAGAATTACAATACCCTCATGCATTTTCGTGGTTTAAAAACTTTCCGTGCGCAAGAAGGCGGCAATGGCGCTGGATCCAACATGCAAGGTGCCTGCGGAACAGACATGATTCTTAAAGTTCCAGTTGGAACACTCATCTATCATAAAGAAACTGGTGACCTCCTTTGTGACATTACAGAGCATGGCCAGATATTTAAAGCAGCTGAAGGGGGACGTGGGGGTAAAGGCAATGCGCACTTTAAAACCTCTACCAATCAAGCCCCAAGATTTGCTCAAAATGGTGAACCTGGAACAGCGATTCCTATTCACTTAGAGCTTAAACTTTTGGCAGATATCGCACTCATTGGTTTACCTAACGCTGGCAAATCAACTTTGATCAGCGCCATTAGTTCAGCTAAACCAAAAATTGCTGATTATCCGTTCACGACCCTTGAGCCAAATTTAGGTGTAGTTGCCTTAGGCGAGAAAACCCTCGTGGTAACAGATATTCCGGGTTTGATTGAAGGTGCAGCTGAAGGCAAAGGCTTAGGGATTAAATTTCTTAAGCACATTGAAAGAACCTCGGCTTTGGTTCACTTAATCGATTGCTCAATGTTTATCGACGAGTATGAGGCTATTGAAGCCTATACCACAGTCAGAAATGAGCTGGAAAAATTCAACCCAGCTCTTTTAAATAAGATTGAGATTGTTTGTTTAACTAAAATCGATGCCATGACGGAAGAAGAAATTGAGAAATTTCGCTCGAGTATGGAAGAGTCACTAGACCGTAAAGTACTCCCCATTTCAGGAGTTTCTGGCCGCAATATCGACATCTTAAAGCAGCTTATGCTCAAGACTAAGGAATCGATTAAACCATAATTGACGGCTGGCATAATTTCAGCTAAAAAACCATTTTTATAAACGACAATGAGGCAAATGCATGGCCATTAATGAATATGTTCAGGGCGAAGTTAACAAAGTAATTACGAATTCAGCTTTTGAGTTTCCACTCAATCATGCCATGGTTAGCGCCTGGATTATTGCCAATTTCAAAGGTGAGAACCTTAAAGTTTTCGATCTTCGTAAGACAAGTGCACTTTGCGATTATTCAATTCTTGCGACTGCTCAAAACGTTACTCAGGCCCGTGCCATGGTTGATGAAATTTCAACGAACTTAAAAACCAATGGTGCAGCTATCGTAAGTTATGAAGGTTATGAATCTGCCGATTGGATTCTTTTAGATACAGGTGACATTATTGTTCACATCTTTAATGGTCCAGCTCGTGATATTTATGATCTGGATATGATTCTTGCAAAAAATCCTCAAGTGAAGATTCCTGAAGATTTTTATTTTGGTAAGCCTACAACTGCTTCTAATGAAAAAGCAGATCTTAAGGGCTACTTCTAATTTATGGCCCGCCAGATTCATTTAATCGTGGTGGGCAAACTTAAAGATTCACATCTCGAAGCCATTGAAGCCGATTATCTAAAACGTATTAACAATCCCGAACTCCTTATTCATGAAGTTAAAGCATCTGCTGAAAACAAAGAAGCGGAAGGTGAAGCTCTGATCAAAAAGATCAAAGAGCTGGGAGGTGGTCACGTTGTGGCCATGACAGAATGGGGTAAGCGCTATACTTCAGTTAGTTTTGCTGAGTGGAGTCGCAATATTCTCGATCGATCTAATAAGCTGATTTTAATAATTGCCGGAGCAGAAGGCTTCTCCAGTGAAGTACTCAGCCTTTGCCAAGAGCGTCTTTCCCTTTCAGAGCTGACCTTCCCTCACAAATTAGCTAGAATACTTTTAGTTGAACAACTGTACCGGGCCCAAACTATTAGATCCGGACACCCTTATCATAACTAGGTATATTGTATGCATTCCATTCAAGGCTTAAGTCCCAGAGTATTGTTAGTTATTCTCGATGGCTTTGGTCAGAGTCCAAATGAACATAAGAATGCCGTTAGAGCTGCTAAGAAACCTCACATTGATGAAATCTTTGCTCATTATCCTTTTACTACCATTCAACCCGGTGGTGAGGCAGTTGGCCTGCCAAAAGGTGTGGCAGGAAATTCTGAAGTGGGGCATTTGAACTTAGGAGCTGGAAGACCTGTCCGTCAGGATTTAGTGATCATCAATGAAGCCATTGCTAAAAGCACATTGAGTGAAATGCCAAAATTAAAAGAGTTGATTGAGAAAGCAGAAGCTGGAACAAAACGTATCCATCTTGTGGGATTACTTTCTGATGGTGGAGTTCATGCTGACATCAGACACTTAAAAGAAATTCTTAAAATCTTAAATAAATATTCTGATCTTCGAATTTATCTTCATGCGTTTATGGATGGCCGGGATACTGCTAAAGATCGCGGTGTTCAGTACGTTAAAGAAATTCTTCAATGTCCGGGATTTGTTTTTGCCAGTATGCAAGGCCGCTCAATAGGAATGGATCGGGATCGCCGCTGGGAAAAAATCGAGCACGCTTATAAGATGATGACAGGTCAGGGAGAAAAAACTTCCCTTAAGCCAGAAGCCTATCTTTTAAGTGAATATAAAAAAGGGAACTATGATGAATTCATCACTCCTGTATTGTTCGCGGAAGATGGTGCCATTCAAGATGGTGACGCTGTCTTTTTCACTAACTTCAGGCCAGATCGTGCTCGTGAATTAACACTGGCAATGAATGATAAGAACTTCAAAGAATTTCCAGTAAGCGCTCGACCTGGTTATTTTCTTTGTATGTCTCCCTATGTAGCAGATGAATTACCAAATCTGCCGATTCTTTTTAATAAAGAAAAGATTCGCGGTGGTCTATCTGAATTCTTATCAGGATTAGGTAAAAAACAATTTAAAATTGCTGAAACTGAGAAATACGCCCACGTGACCTATTTCTTTAATGGAGGCGAAGAAAAACCTTTCAATGGTGAAGAACGCTATCTCGTAGCTTCTCCCCGCGAAGTGGCGACTTATGACTTAAAACCTGAGATGAGCGCACCTGAAGTAACAAGAAAACTTCTCGAAGCCTTAGGCGATAAATCGTTCACACTCTATGTCGTGAATTTCGCTAATGCAGATATGGTTGGGCATACTGGTAATTTCAAAGCTGCTATTAAAGCGATTGAAGCACTGGATGAATGTATCGAGAAATTACGAATAAAATGCGAATCAGAGAATATTACGATGCTAATTACGGCCGATCATGGAAATGCGGATCAGATGGCCTATGAAGATGATGGTATTCATACATCTCACTCAGATTCAGAGGTTCCTTTTTGTGTAGTTCACCCTAAACTCAAAGATATTGATATAATGCCTAATATGGAAAAAAAAGTTGTAGCACTTAAAGATGTTGCTCCAACCATTCTGAAGATACTAAACTTACCTAAACCAAAAGATTTCACCGGACATCCGATTTTCGTCTAAGGAATAAACATGGCCTTCACTCACATTGGATTATTATGCTCAGGCGGAGACGCCCCAGGAATGAACTGTGCTATCCGGGCTGTCGTCAGAACGGCTATTTTTAATGGTATTAAAGTAACCGGCATTAAACGCGGTTATGCAGGTTTGCTTCGTGGTGAATTTCAATCAATGAATTTATCAAGTGTGGGAAATATCATTCAGCGTGGTGGAACTATTTTGCAAACTTCACGTTGTGCTGAATGGATGAAAAAAGAATTCCGAGCGAAAGCTGTTGAAATTCTTAAGCATCAAGGAATTGAAGCCTTGATTGTAATAGGAGGGGATGGATCTTTCAATGGAGCCAAGGCTTTATGGGAAGAACATCAATTCCCAGTTGTTGGCATTCCCGGCACCATTGATAACGATATTTCTGGAACTGAATACACGATTGGTTTTGATACTGCAGTTCAAACGGCTATTGAAGCCATTGATAGGATTCGTGATACGGCTCACTCACATGCTCGAACTTTTTTAGTGGAAGTGATGGGAAGGAATTCTTCCGCAATTGCTCTTAAGGTGGGTGTTTGTACTGGTGCAGAGAACATTCTTCTGCCTCATGAAAAAATTGTTCACCAAAAATTAGCTGATGACATTCAACGAGGCATGGCCCGCGGAAAAGATTCATCTATTATTGTTGTAGCTGAAGGATCAGTGGCGGGAAGGAGTTACGAGATACAACATGTGCTTAAAGATCTCTATCATCTCGAAGCCCACGTGGCGATTCTTGGGCATATTCAACGTGGTGGCTCACCTACTTCAAATGATCGTTTCATCGCCTCACAAATGGGAAATCTGGCTGTACAAAGCTTAATCGACGAAAAATTTCCAACGGTTACCGTGGTGCGAGATGGAAGAGTCATGATGGCGCCATTGAGTGATTGCACTACCAAAGCCGATCATAATTTCTTAGAATTTCAGAAACTAGCTCAGACGCTTTCGATTTAAAAATCGATCAAGATATCGGAACCCTCTCGTTTTCGGCCAAGTCAACATGCTTCTCAACATGGTACCGACATAAACTGCAGCTCCGCAATCGATCCAAATAAATCTTTCCCATCAATCACACCATTAGGCGTTTCAATATCGGCAGAAGCAATTAAGTGCAGATGATGTTCTTCACAGAGAGCAACAACAGATTTATCAATGGGCTCCACCACTTCGCCATTTGGAGTAAGTGAACCAATGGCAAAACAATTATCCAGTTTAGAAATAGGCAGTAGTCCGGCCAAATACCAATAGTGCAGAAGAAGTGGATACTCGAGCCACTTTACCGATGCACTCTCAAGATCACCAAATTCATCAGTGAGCTCGACATTTAATACAAATCTCTTAAGAGGAATTTTTAACTGACGAGCACGAGTCACAAAAATTATCTTCTCTTTAATTGCTTTGCCATATTTTCCCAGACCATTAATTTCAATTCCTGGCACACTCTTAGTGGCATAGCCAAAAAGAGTAATGATAGTGGGACCTTTTTTCGTAAAGTAACAAGAATGCAACTGCGTTTCCATGAGCGACCTCCAAGGAAGGTTTATCCACTTTCCAGGCCATCTTTCATTTTGATAAGTCGTGATTATTTATTGGGCATGACGTGAGTCTGAAAAATAAATCCCTGCTTGAAATCCTTAAAATTCCATAAATACGAACCAGCAAAGCTTTATAGACTTGCCTTGGCTTTCTCATTCAACGGCAGAGATTCAAAATAACAATTTAACTCTTTAATGCCTTTGGGGTTTTTTGTTATGGAAGTGTGAACAATATCCAGACGCTTAGCGAGTTTTTCTTTTATAAAGGCACAGGCAACCTTAGGAGTGCTATCACACCATTTTCGGTCACTTATTTTCACACACTGATATTTAAAAATTACTTTCTTACCACTATGGCAAATAACTTCTTTAGCTTCTTTGTCGATATACGCCCTGAGATAATAAGGGTCAGCAGCCATTTCTTTGTCACAAAAAATACTCACATCCACTTTTTTTCCCATGCAATCAAGTTCAGTTCCTGAAACTGCTTCAATCAAGGGACTTTCGTGCGTAACCATCTTTTGACACACAATCTTGAAAGAAAAAAGATTTTTCTCGGTGGTAGAAACATCGTCCTGAATGACACTGGAAAAACTAAGGAATGGAATGAGTAAAAATGCGATGATCATGTTCTAATTGTACGGCAAAAAAAAGAGCGCCACAATGGACGCTCTTTCAAATGAGTTTAATTTGTTAAACTATTAACCTGGCCACATACCTCGAAGTCTCATGGCACTCTGTAATCTTTCAAGTGATGAAATGAAAGCTGCTTGCTTCAAGTTTACTTTATAAACTTGAGCATTCTGCCAAACTTTATCGAAGGCGAGTTTCATAATATCGTGAAGCTTCTTATTAACTGTATCCAGGTCCCAGAAGAACATTTGAAGACCTTGTACCCACTCAAAGTAAGACACAATTACACCACCAGCATTACAAAGAATGTCTGGAATAACCAATGAACCATTGGCCGTTACAATATCAACAGCTTCATGGGTTAAAGGACCGTTGGCACCTTCAGCAATCATTTTCGCTTTTACTCGAGGAGCATTTTCAGCAGTGACAACACCATCAATGGCCGCAGGAATTAGAATATCTACATTGAGCTCCAACAATTCTTCATTGGTAATATGCTGACAATCCGGCATTTCACGAAGGAGTTTGCGATCTCTTACCCATTCAATGCACTGAGGAATGTTTAAGCCTTTTTCGTTATAAATAGCACCAGATACATCTGAAATTGCTACAATTTTGGCACCCTGAGCATGAAGATCATGAGCTGCTGGCATGCCCACTTTACCAAAACCATGGATGGCAACAGTTGTATGAGAACCGATTTGTTTGTTTAATTTTTCATAGGCAAAGTTAATACAGAATACAACACCTTTACCGGTTGAATCTCCGCGACCTACAGATCCGCCAATCGCAATAGGTTTACCTGTTACAACACCTGGAACAGCGTATCCGCCAAGTTGAGAATAAGTATCCATCATCCATGCCATTGTCTGACCATCAGTACCGATGTCTGGAGCTGGAATATCTTTTTCAGGACCAATCATCATGGCAATTTCTGTCGTATAACGACGAGTCATTGCTTGAAGTTCAGCTCGAGATAAATCATTAGGATCAACTTTAATACCACCCTTGGCTCCGCCAAGTGGAAGACCAACCAAAGCACATTTAAAAGTCATAAGCATCGCAAGAGCAGCCGTTTCTGAAAGACTCACATGTGGGTGAAAACGAATCCCGCCTTTACCTGGGCCAAGAGTCATATTGTGTTGAACGCGGTATCCTTCAAACACTTTCACTGTCCCATCATCAAGACGAACAGGAACTGAAACCTGCATAGCGCGCTTGGGATATTTCAAACGTTCCAAAACGTTTGGATCCATCTTCATAGTGTTACCGGCGGATTCAAGTTGTGAATACGCATCTTGGAAAAATGGACTCTCGAAGAGACTCATGAAAACTCCAATGTAGTGATAAAATTAGTG
The DNA here is from genome assembly GCA_945860895.1 of Bacteriovorax stolpii. Taxonomy (GTDB): domain Bacteria; phylum Bdellovibrionota; class Bacteriovoracia; order Bacteriovoracales; family Bacteriovoracaceae; genus Peredibacter. The sequence continues at coordinate 16,627 of CAMASK010000027.1, read as the reverse complement.
GCCAAATATTACTCTTGGAGGAATTTATCGGCTAGCGGAATCAGTAACAGAATGGGTTTTAGAACTGTTTTGCGTATAGCAGCATCAACGTATCATCCTTAACTTCCGTTAATGGGTCCTTACTGGCAGTATATCGAGCGTAAACATTTTCAATGATACGCTGGTCCAATGAAGTAAAATATTTTCCTGAATGAGCCGAATAGTTGAACATAGCTCGAAATCCAACGGAATCAATATTATGCTGGATATTCATTTCAGTTTCACCATTAATTCCAACCCATGCCCTTGCATAAAGACCTGGTGTTTTTATTCCAATCACCATTAAACCTTGATCCACGCGAGGCTGAAAAATAAATTTAGTTTGTTTCCATAAACTTACCTCTTTTCCTGTAAGTGATGAGGGTAGAATTGAATTGCCTGATGATTTTCTATTATTCTTTTTAAAACGCGCCTCTATTTCATCAATGGTATCGACCTCATTTGAAGCACGATATTCTTGGTACCAACTTTTCTGACCATCTCTTATTGGCTGTTCACCTTTACGACGTAAATATCGCAGATACTTGTCTTTAAAATACTGCCATTTCTCTTCTTCCGAAGGAACAAAATATGATGAACCTGAGAGTGTGGTACGTAACCCATATTGATTTGCGAAGATCTGGTTATCATTCCAAACTTTTAATTGGTTTCTTAATTTTACAACATCAGCACTCTCATCAGATTGAACGTATTGTTGATAAAAAGAAATTTCATTCAATTCCGGTTTTACGATAACGTCATCATCCGGAATATAGGTAGCAGGCAAACGAAATAAAACTTTTGTCTTCGGGGCAGTCTGCCCGAAACTCAATCCAGACATCAACAGGGCTAAACAGGCAACCTGTCTAAAACCTGGATAGTTAATAGAAATTGAGCAAAGTTTCAGCATTTAAACAAACCCTTTAAAGAACCTAAACACTTGTTTTTACTTGATTTTATCTAGTGTTTTTTAAGTTCTCCTATAGGTCTATGAGCAAGCTACATGCCAAATTCTAGTTTGTTTGGCCCGAAAGCCTTTAAGACCTTTTTTAAGTTTGCCTTAAATCGCCTTCCACTTATCTGCATGTTAGCTTCCTCTCCCTTTCTTGAACCCGGAGATTACTCATGCTCAAACTTCTCATTCTAATTGCCACTTTCTGGACGGTTTACACTAAAGCGGCCAATGATAATTTTAATTGGGTTTATGCTATTAAAAAAACAGAATTACCAGTGATGGATGGATGCCTCGAAGATGTTTGTGTAAAAGACAAAATGTTTGATGTGGATTATTTGAGATTTGTTTCAATTGAAGGAATCACTTATCAAGGGAAATTTCTCTTGGAATCTGCTGAAGGTTGGAGTGGATACTATATGGTTTCCAGAAAAGCGTTGGCTAAAACTTCCGGCTGTAGTGAGCATCTATTAACAAAATTATGTGTTGGAAATTTGGTCAAAGATTTAATGGGAAATAAGCTGGCTATTATCGCCACTCATTTGGACGCAAAATTAGTCTTAAGATCAATCGATGGTTGGAATTTGTATCGTAGCTATGTAGAACCAGAATCAATAACTATGATGAATTAGACAAAAAAAAAGCCCTCCAAAGAGGGCTTTTTTGCTAGTGAATCCGTTCACCGACCAATTCTTTCATCATTTCCTTGGCGCGAGCCTGAAGCTTGGGATCCTTCATTTGGGTTTTTAGGACCTTCATGAGTTTCTCAACCGAATCGTCTTTTTTCTTTTTAGGTTTTTCAATCTTAAGCTGAGAAATTAATCTTTTCAACTGCAATCTCTTATTAATTTCTCCATTGAGAATGTGAGATTTAATTTCATCTTTGAATTCGTTTTTTGGAAGTTCATTCCATTCCAACAGTACATACTTCTCAGTATCATACTGTTTAGCGGCTTCTTTGATATCTCTTGGAAGTTTTGCAATCATCAAACAACGATGAACTTCTGATTTTGAAATTCCCAATGCTGCAGTTATTTTTCTCTCCGAGCTACCGGTCAATTTTTGATAACCGTAAATTGAATCAGCTTGATCGATATAATGAAGATCTTCTCTCGCCTGATTTTCAGAGAACTGGATTGCCATCAATTCTTCTTTAGTCTTATCTTCAAGAATAAAGCAGGGGCTTTCTACCATTTCAATCAAAGTCATAGCGCGATAACGACGCTCTCCACAGATCAAAACAAATTTATTATTTTCACGATGAAGAACCAAAGGCTGGATCAAACCGTTGACTTTAATATTGTCGGCAAGTTCTCGAAGTGAATCATCATTGAACTTCGTTCTTACCTGATCTCTTACTTCAATATCTTTCAAACGGACATTTGCAAGCTGAGCTCCTCTAAGAAGCTTTTGATCATTAGCACGTAAAATCTTTTCATCAATTCCTGAAGTAATGTCAGTGACTTTGCGCTCACGCTTCGTTACGCGTGCGGAAAATTCCTTGGCCATGGCCTCTCCTTAAACAATGATATGTTATAAAAAATTAATTCAGTCCTAAAGAATCCCAAAGTGCCTTGTAATCACCCTTACCTTTAGAATTATTATTGAACATAAAAACCGGTTTCTTCATAGCAACCGATTCCTGCATATCAACTAAATTTCTAATAGTAGGTGTTACATTGAAAGACTGGGAAAGCTCTTCCAAGCGAATGCGCTCAATTTTTCTTCTAGGGTTAACCATCGAAGGAATGATTGAGAATTCTAAGGAAGGATTTTCAGTTTCCTTGATGATCTCGAATGTATCCATTAATTCTTCAAGTCCATCGATTGAGTAATCCTGAGCCTGAGTAGGAATTAAAATTAAATCAGATGCCACTAGAGACATGATCAACTCATCACCAAGCATTGGTGGAGTATCAATCACAACATAATCAAAATCTTTTTCAACTTCTTTCAAGCGCATTTTCATTAAACGCTCTTTACGACCGGCCGACTTTCTCACTTCAGATTCTGAAAGGATGAGAAGTTTTGCAAGATTTGCCATGTGACGAGAAGAGGCGATCAATTTAATATTTTTATAAAAATCAAATTCACCCACAGCATCCACGAGAATTTCGTCAACTTTTACGTCGCCGATTAACCATTCTGGAATGAGAGTTCTTTGAATATTCACTCCCAATGTAGAACTTAAATTTGCTTGAGAATCCAGATCAATTGCGAGAACTCTGTGTCCTTGATTTGCAAGGTGACACACGAGCTGAAAGCATTGCATGGTTTTACCCACGCCACCTTTGTTATTACCAATAGTGATAATTTTCATGTCCCAGTCTCCTTTAAAGAGCGAGTGGCCGCCGTACTTGGTGGTTCGTTAATGGTCCTATTAATAAAAGTCTAGGGATTCAGTCACACTTCGTCAAAGGGCTAAGTGATTAAAAATAAGGAGATTATTGCTGCGCGGCCCAAAAAGCTATGTTTGGCCCGACGCGTATCAATAAAAATGCCCCTTTCTTGCCCCTTTTTAAAGACAGGAGTATGGTAGGGGCAAATTTTAAAGAGGAATGCATGATCGATATTTATGGTGATCTTAACAACAAGGACTACCTTCCCCAAATTTCTGAAACTGAACTAAGTGATGACCAGGTTTTGGTTGAACTCTCGGCGATAAAAAAACGTCTGGGAAATAAAGTTGTCGTACTCGGACATCATTATCAACAAGATGATGTGATTGCGTTTGCTGATATCACTGGTGACTCGTTAGAGTTGGCACGCAAAGCTGCTGAAATTAAAACTGCGGAATATATTTTATTCTGTGGAGTTCACTTCATGGCCGAAACTGCTGACATGCTAACCGGAGAAAGCCAAAAAGTTATACTACCTGATATGCGTGCTGGATGTTCAATGGCCGACATGGCCAATCGTCGAGAGATTGATGTGGCCTGGAAATATTTAACAGAATGTACTTCAGAAAAAATTGTTCCAATTACTTATATTAATTGTACTGCAGCTCTAAAAAGTTTTGTGGGCGAACACAATGGATCGATTTGTACCTCATCTAATGCTGAAAAAGTGATCACTTGGGGATTGTCTCAAGGTGAAAAATTACTTTTCTTTCCCGATCAACATCTGGGACGCAATACCTGCTTCAAGCTTGGTATAAAATTGGAAGACATGGTCATTTATGATCCACGTAAACGCTTTGGTGGATTAATTCCTGAAGAGATTCAAAAAGCCAAAGTGATTTTGTGGTATGGGTTTTGTTCTGTTCATCAGGGCTTCACACCTGAGCATAATAAAATGTGGCGTGAAAAAGAACCAGATAGGATTCGCATTGTTCATCCAGAATGTAGCTTTGAAGTGGTTCAGGGAGCCGATCTTGCAGGATCCACTTCATTTATTGTAAATCAAATTAAATCTGCAAAACCTGGAACTAAATTTGCAGTAGGAACTGAAATTAATTTAGTGAATCGACTCTCTAAGGAATATCCTCATTTAGATATTACCTCCCTATCACCTTATCAGTGTCTGTGTACAACGATGTATCGCATTCGCCCTCGTTGGTTACTCGAAAGCTACCGTGCCATTGAAAAGAATCTGCCCATCAATGTGATTCAGGTAGATGAAGTGACTAAAAAGTTCGCATTAAAAGCCCTCGATCAAATGCTCAAAATATCTTAGGAAAAATATGATTTACGCCGACTATAATGGTTCAGCTCCCATGCTTGCAGTAGTGAGAGATTACTTAAAGAAAAGAATCGATAGTGATCTTTATGCTAATCCCAATGCCATTCATTCAATCGGTCAGAAAATCTATCAAGGCATTGAGAAATGTCGCGAGATCATCTCTGGAATTGTCGGGTGTTACCCTGATCAGATCTTTTTTAACTCAGGCTCGTCTGAAGGCATTTCTCATGTTTTGTTTTCAATTCTCGAGTACGCACCAAAAGATAAAAATATCATCATCACAAGTCCGATTGAACACGCAGTGATCCCTAAAGCACTTAAGTTTTATGAACAAAGACGTGGTTTTAAAATTGAGAAGACCGGTCTTGATGAAAACGGCGTAGTTGAAATTGAGCATCTTGAAAAACTATTAAAACAGCATCAAGGTAAAACTGCTTTAGTAACAATCATGGCGGTAAATAATGAAACAGGTGTGATGCAGCCTTATGAAAAAATTGCTAAGTTGTGCCAGCACTATAAAGTAGATTTTTTCTGCGACACAACTCAACTCATCGGAAAAGGTGAATTTAATTTCGAAGCCTCCGGAGCTGACTTTGCAGTTTGTTCAGGTCATAAAGTTGGTGCCTTGACCGGTACGGGTTTTGTAATAGCAAAAGAGCCAACTAAATTAAAATCTCATGTTTATGGAAGTTCTCAAGAAAAAGGCTTACGTGGAGGGACACAGCATTACATAGGTGTAGAAACACTGGCGATTGCCCTTACGGATTTTCAATCAAATAAAGATAAATTAATAGCTTTAGCCGACGCTCGTTCTCATTTTGAAACAAAAATTAAAAATTTATTCCCAGAGGTTGTTATCATCGGAGAAAAAGTTCCCAGATTGGCCGGAACAACTCTTGTGAGTTACCCAGGAATTCATGGGCAAGCTGTTCAGATTGAACTTGAATCGCATGATATTTTTGTCACAACTTCAGCTGCCTGTTCAGACAATCAACCTGAAACATCAGAGGTCTTAAAGGCAATGGGTGTAAATGACAATGTTGGTCGCGGAGTGATCCGCATATCCCTCAATTGTTCGAACATTGATTCAAATTATGAGAATTTGTTGCAAGCATTAGGAACGTCTTATAGTAAACTTAAAAAAATTAAAGCTTTCTAAGTCTTAGAAGTTATTTTTAAAGAGAAGATATGGTACAGTAGCCAAACAAAGTCTATAATGATTTAAATTCTAAACTTTATGGAAACACCATGAAACTATATTTATTTCTGGCATTAATTTCTCTGGCGGCATGTTCATTTCAAAAAAATCCCCTGGAAAATCAAACCTTAATTGGACATACAGAACTTTATTCAATGCCCTCTGTCCCAAAAAATCAGGTCTCAATAGATTTAAAACGTTTAGTTATTGTGGCGACAAATGATCTTCATGCTCACTACCGACCAGTTGAAATCATTTTCAAGGACAAGCATTATGATCACGAACAAAAAAGCTTTGTTGGTGGCGTTGATTACATAAGCAGTTATATCAAAATAATCAGAGAACAGTTTGGTGAAATACTTCTTCTGGACTCTGGTGATATCTTTTCAGATAACGCCAAAGAGCTGAATTATGTTCACAATTTTTATGATTCTCTAAAATATGATGGGATAACGATTGGTTTGAGGGATTTTAATCTGAAACTTCCTAAAAAATATAAAAACAGCTCTGATTTTCTAAAGCAGTTTTCTTCAAAATCAAAAACTCCACTCTTAATGAGTAACCTTTATGAATTGAAAACCGCCAAGATTGTTGAATGGCCTGGTACTATGCCGTATGTACTTAAAGAAATTAACGGCATTAAAGTTGGCCTCATTGGATTAATACCAGATGATATTGTAGATCAAACTCCTGTGGATAATCGTGTAGGACTATTTGTTGAAAGTATGTTGCAATCAACATTACGCCATTCAAGGCATTTGAGATCCCAAGGGGCGCAAGTCATTGTTGTTATGACCCATCAAGGAATAAGCTGTGGTGAAGAACTGGCCAATGATTTGAAACTTCCGTTAAGCAAGGTTAATTTTGAACCCCGTAAGTATAATATTTGTAATTTCAAAAGTGCTTTGGGTGAGTATCTAAATAGACTTCCTCCTAATCTGGTAGACGTCGTCATTGGTGGAAGGAATCATCAGAAAACAGTCAATTTTTTGAATACCACATTGGTTTTAAGTAATACAGGAGATGGCCAAAGTTTTACCATGGCAGAATTCTTCGTCGATCAATCAGGTAAAATTGCAAAAGATAAAACAATTGCTCATCAGCCGGTAAATTTTTGTCATGATTTTTTTAAAGAAACTAATGATTGTTATACAGAAGACCAGAGCATTGATCACAATGAAAGAATCCCAGCAACTTTCATGGGTCGAAAAATTAAGCCAGATATTAGTATGCAGGAGTTGTTCAAACAATTCTTTGATGACAAATCTGCCATAAATCTAAATTTTAAAAATGAAATACCAACAATTGTGGATTTTCATGCCGGAAATATTGCGTACTACAATCTTAGTAGCGGAACTTCTAAATTAGTTGTTCTAAGTATAAAAGGCTCTGATCTATTAAAAATTTTAGAACATGATTACAATCAAGGGCTAGCTGCAAACTGGAGACCGTCTCCCTTTAAGGAAGAAGGTAACAATTTAATTCTAAGTATTGAGGGATCATCAATTGAAAATGATGAAATTTACAAAGTCCTGGCCGATTTAGATGATCTTCAAAAACATCAGGAACTGAAGAAGTTTATTTCAAAATCAGAAACTGTTTCTTTAAATAATGTTTCATGGATTGAATCTGGAATTCATTCAGACAATATTACAAGTACTATGGCAGCTTCAGATACAGTAAGGTAAATGACCTTGACACTGTATCGTTAAACCTTTAGCACAATACGCGAAACTATTTTCTTCCCGACATTTAAATTCTTTATTGATCCTTTGAAATCTAGTGCCCTTATTACATGCGGGTTGATTTTTTGCGCCACAAATAATCGACCCACAGTACTTAGGTCCTTGTTTGCATCCAATCGGTATTTCATACCATCCTCCAGAACATTGGGAACAAGTTGAAGGAGATTTTTCAATGCAATCCTCATTAATTTCATGGCAAATTTTTTTATCGGAGAGAACAGGGCTTTTTTGAGGTAGAACTTTCAAAAATCCCTTGTATGGACTCAGATAAATTATTTTGGGAGCACGATATTCAGCTGCAGACATGAGAGACCTGGGTATCGGATGTTCAAAAGCATTAAATAAGGGTACATCCCACTTAATAATTTGGAATTGATTATTAGTCATACTTAAATTAAGAAAATTCTTTTGGATTGTGAATTGCAAAGCTTTGAGTTGTTTCCAATCTTGATCACCAGGCTGAAACAAATATTTTTCACATAAAACATTAGAATCAACAGTTTTAATTTTTAACTGACCCATTTCCTCGCCAGGAACACGATAAAAAACACAATCTTTAAATGATTTAAGATTTGTATCATTGTATAAAACGGCAAAAATGATTTGCCATGAATCTTTTGGCTTTGTAATGACTTCGTTATTTTTATAAAATTCATGCTTTTCAACAATCTTGGCAGCATTTGACCACTTCCATGATGGATCAGAGGCATAGACTGTTGCCGAAATAAGAATTAATAAATGAAGTATCACAAAGACACCTCTTCATAGCACCTGAAAGCAATCGGTAGCTTGGGGTCTTGAATTCCATCCCATTTAGCAAGAGTTCCTAATTCATGAACAACAGATGATGGTAGATCAAAACGAGAAGAAGCCTTCAGATTTTTTTCAGGCTCTATTGTATTTACTAATGATTCTGGATAAAAGCCAAGAGCATAATTCATTCCCATCCAGGTAACGGAATCAGTTGAAAAGTATTTTCCCTTACATCCCTTTACTTGTGCTAATTGGCAATCAAGTGGCGTCAGTTGATAGTCAGAATTAATTCGAGACATTCCAAGGAAGGTTTTACTTAGATCTCTCTGCCAGGGGGTTTGTGGTCTAAAAATTCTTTCGGGCAAAGCTTCTTTAGTATCAGAGGGAGTCATGGTGGCGGCATCAAATAACTTTGCCTCCAGTACTCTTTTACCCCAGAAGTTACAAAAATTAACTTGTTCATCAAAATTTAACAATGCAGGTAAAGGCCATTTTGAGACATCCGTAATAATTTTTTGGATTTTACCTGTTAATTGCCTCCACTCATTAATTTGCTGATTGGAAACATAAAATCTATCAATGAAAATTTTACGGTCAAAATTATCCCATATAAATCCCTGGTCATTTTTTTTAGAATCAATTTTTCCATAACCATAAATTCGTTCAGGGAGGTAAACATCTCGACAAGTATCCGTAAGAATCACTGGCCAGGTCATGTCTGGCACTTCATCCAGAGTTAATTCAACCAGCATTCCCTTATGGAAATTAAGTCCATGGTAAGGTCCTTTTAAAATTTCATAAAAACGCTGCTCAGGTGCATAAGAAGGAATTGGTTTAAAGCTGCGCTTGGCCCTCAAATGGAAAGTTTGACCGAACATATCGATGTTAAATGCAGGATCAGCTTTAACGCCACCCGACCAATAGCATTGCCAAAAATGAGGTTGGCATTGAAAGTAACTGCGACCAATGTGCTGCTCAAATCTAATTTCAGAATCACACTGGACTCCCCCTTTTTTTATAAAGCGGTCGCCTTCTTCCCATAATTTTTGAATTTGGGGTTGGGCCGCTAAAATCACCTGAGTAAAAAGCTTTTCTTGAGACTCTGGACGAGGAGCTTGATGTTTATGGGCAGTGCGCGGTCGAAAGAAAAGCAAAATTATGCTTAATACACTAAGAAATCCCAAGATTACAATGATCTTTGGTATAATTGAAGAATCCCTATTCACAGGATCAGGTTATATGAAATGGATGGAAGAAGTAAATAAAGAAGAAGGTCGTTACGTTAATCTCTTGGCGTTTGACGATTACATGAATCTTTTTGAAAAACACCCTCAGAAAGAATTAAGACCTACCAACATTTATCTTCGAGATATGTTCGATTATTTCGGTAAAAATGAAAATGGCAGCTTCAAGCTTTTCACACGCGAACATGCTGATGCTCCTCCCGTGCATGGTCAGGTAAAAACACAAAATCGTATTTACCAATTTTTACAGAACTTCATGGAAGAAGGCTTTAACAACAAGTTTATTCTTTTAATTGGACCAAATGGTTCATCGAAATCCAGTCTAATAAAAAAAATCATGCTTTCAACAGAAGATTATGCTGCTTCCGATGAAGGCTCATTATTTTCATTTAGTTGGATATTCCCTATCGACCAATTTGTTAAAGGTTCTCTTGGACTCTCGGGTTCTTTCACTGATCGCAACATAAATTCTTATGCATTTTTAGAAGATAAAGACATCAGCGCCATCATTTCATCTGAATTAAAAGATCATCCACTTCTATTAATTCCAATTAAAGCACGACAACGCTTAATTGAAGATGCTTTTGCAAAAGATCAAAATCGCCTTAAGGAAGTGAAGAAAAGTTATCTCTATAATGGGGATCTTTCACAAAGAAACAGACTGATTTTTGATGCACTTTTGAAAAACTACAAGGGTGACTACCGGGAAGTCTTGAAGCATATTCGTGTTGAAAGATTGTTGATTAATAGACGTTACTCAATTGGTGCGACAACCATCGAGCCACAACTTCATGTGGACGCTCATTTGCAACAGATTACGATGGATAGAAGACTTGCTTCTCTTCCTCCAAGCCTTCAATCACTTAATCTTTTTTCACTTTCTGGCGAAGTTGTGCTGGCAAATCGTGGTATTTTAGAGTTCTCTGATCTGCTCAAACGTCCCATGGACAGTTTCAAGTACCTTCTGATGACCATGGAGTCAAAAACGATCAATCTTCAAGGTATTTTAACTGAACTTGATATTTTCTTTATCGGATCATCAAACGAAATTCATTTTGCAGCTTTTAAACAGCATCCAGACTTCAACTCTTTCAAAGGAAGATTTAATTTCCTAAGAGTTCCCTATCTGATGAGTCATAAAGAAGAAAAAAAAATCTATGAAGACCAGATTAGCAAATTAAAAGAGCAAGCCTCATTTGAGCCTCATGCTTTATCTGCACTTTGCCTTTGGTCTGTAATGACTAGAATGCGAGCACCTGTTGCTAAAAATTACCGTGAAGAAAAACTTGGAAAAATTGCCGAAGCCCTTTCCCCGATGGAGAAAAGTCTTTTGTATTCAGATAAAGAAACGCCTGACGTTTTTGACTCTGAATCCCGTCAAATCCTTAAGATGGGTATCGAAGACATAATGAATGAATACGAAAACGATTCAATGTATGAAGGAAAGTTTGGTATTTCTCCCAGAGAAGTTAAGCAAATAATATATGATTTAGCCTATGCTCATAAGAGTGTTACTTTTATTGAAGTCATCGAATATTTAAGAAGTTTAAATGAGAAGAAAGCTGAGTATGACTTTTTAAATATCTCCCATCAGGGTGAATATCATAATCCGAAAAAATTTTTGGAATTGATTGAAGCTCATTCACTTAATATCTTAGACACTGAAGTCCGGGAATCACTAGGCCTCGTTGATGATCGCTCTTATGAAGAGTATGTTACAAAATATATCATGAGCATCAATGCTGTTATTAAAGGCGAAAAAACCAAGAACAATGTTACAGGAAAATTTGAAGCTCCAGATTCCTATTTCATTAAAGAATTTGAGTCAAATGTTCACATGAGTGAAGCTGCGGAAAAATTTCGTTCTAACTTGATCGCTCGATTGGGTGCTTATTCCTTGGATCACCCTGGAAAACCTATTGTGTACAGTGAGGTATTTGAAGATCTCGTACATTTGCTGCAAGAGTCTTACCGGAAAGAACAAAAGAAAATTATCGATAAAATTGCTAAAAACCTTGTGTTGTATCTGGCCGAAAAACAAGAAGGCACACGAAATGGTCTGGAAAAGACAGTTAAAGACCAAATCACCAGTATCATTGATAGCCTCCAGAACAAGTATCACTATAATGAAAATGGGGCAATTTCCTCACTTCAATATCTGTTAAAAATGCGATATGACACTCAGAGATGAGTGAAATTGAAAAATCCTTTACTACTGAGAGATATCTCGTAAGTTATCCTGTTCTTAATGAACATGATAACTTACGCCTTGATCAATTTATCATGACCCAAATGCCTACACTGTCACGGCAATTTCTAAAAAAGAAAATTGAAAAGGGTGAAGTGATCATTTCAGGAAGAAATTCTCCGCATAAATCGAGCGTGAAGGTTCATTCTGGGGAGAGAGTTACTGTCATTACTCACAACGACGGCATGATTGAAGATGAGTACTGGAATGATGAGGTTGTCTCACGCACTCAGGAGCCAACCATTATTTTTGAGGATGCCGGACTCCTGGTTATCAACAAACCACCATTTATGATTACTCACCCAGCTGGAAAAAACCTTTTTTACTGTGCGACTGTTTTTTACGAAACCATTTATAAGCATACCATGCATTCCATTCACCGCTTAGACCGGGAAACCTCAGGCATTTTGATGTTGGGTAAAAATCCAAAAGTTTCTCAAAAAGTCAGTCTGTTGTTTGAAGAAGAAAAAGTGCGAAAGTGCTATTTCTTGATTGCTCATAAAAAAGACAAAGCTCTATCATTTCCCTTCACTGCTAAACAGCGCTTAGGTAGAGACGAAAATGCAATTCCTCGTGGGATGATCACTGCCTACGACGAAAATTCGGACCAAGGCAAAGATGCTGAAACTCATTTTGAAGTTGTCCTGGAAAAAGATGGCTATGTAATGGCACTTGCCTTTCCTTTATCGGGGCGACAACATCAAATTCGCGTTCATGCTGCCTGCAATGGTTATCCTTTATTGGGAGATAAACTTTATAATGGAGATCCCAGTATCTTCATACGCTTCAAAGATACAACCGCTACAAAGTTTGACCACGACATCATGCAAATCCCAAGACAGGCCCTCCACGCGGTTGCCTTAAAACTCAATTATCCTGATGAAGCGATGAAGCTTTTTTTTGCACCCCTGCCACTGGACTTGACTCAATGGATAACAGAAACGCTTAACCTAAATATTCCAACACTTGAAGGCTTGATCCATGAACGATTGAAGACATTTTAATATCATCAGATCGTCAAGATTGATTTATATTAAGAATATCGTATGAACTCAAGTGGGTTGTGAATGTTCAAATGCTTATTTCTTCTTCTCCTTATCTCATGCCAAAAAGACATTATTCACCCTCAAAAGGGTGATGTGATCGAAGCTGTTTATGGTTTGGGAATTATAAAATCAGAAAATAATTATCACGCGAAGGCTGCCATCCTTTCTTCTGTAAAAGAATTTTATGTGACTGAAGGTCAAGATGTGAATAAAGGACAAAAACTTTTTTTGACTGATCAGGGTTCAATTTATTACGCTCCTTTTTCCGGAAAGATTACTGATATTCCTGTAACGATAAATGAAAATCTTTTTCCTCAAACACTTATTTTGAGTTTAGTAGATCTAAATCGATTGTATCTGGAGGTGAACAGCAACGAGTTGCTATCGCCATGGCCCTGGTGATGGAGCCAACTTACCTTTTTGCCGATGAGCCTACGGGAAATCTAGATTCGATTAATGGTCTAAAAATTATTGAGCTTTTTCAAAAGTTTAATAAGGAAAAAGGAACTACGATTATTTACGTCACCCACGACAAGGAATTTGCAGCTAAAGCAAAAAGACAAATCTCATTAGTCGACGGAGTTCTGGTTTAGCTGTCTAATATAATTTAATACTCCCTTCGGCCCAATATTCTCTTCGCCTTTAAGAATGATTCTTGGTTTATGGATTAGCTTGTCCAAACAATGTTCAATATTACTTACGCCCACCGAGTTATGAAACAATTCGAACATGCTTTGATCATTAGGAGCATCTCCAAAAAACCAACAATCATGTTGTTTTAAATCCGGTCTGAAGTGATGGAGAAAATGTTTCACTCCTAAATATTTTGAGATTTCGCCGACCCAGAAATTGATATGCACGTTGGATTTTGAATAACGAATTTTATGCTGATCCATAAAATCCATCGACTTTTTAACCCATTCCTGGTCCATTAAATGAAACTCAATCGCGCGATCAGTTAAGCGTCCAAAACTATCGGCCGATAATGGAATATTGGGGAAGTGATGCTGAAGATTTAAAGTAAATTTTTCAAGTGTTTCAATTTCATCCTGAAGAATAAGAGGCTTCTGTAAAATCTCACCATTACTATTTTTATAAAGAATAACTCCGCCACCCTCCATGATGCAGGCCTTGAGTGGAAAATGAGTCAGAAAGAAATGTCCCCATGAGAGAGAACGGCCAGAAACAATTATCAATTCATTATTTTGTTTTTTAATGAAATCAATTATCTCAAAAAAATCGCGAGTAAGTTCTCCATTCAGTGTAAGCGTGCCATCAAAGTCAGAAAAAAAAATCATTCTATTTCCAAACCCAAGAAAGAAGCACACCTAAGTAATCAGATGAAGCTCCAAGATCTTTATTGGCTTCCAAAGAAAGTAATAATTTATCTCCACCAGCTGCAGGTAGCGGCAAACTTGCACCAAGTGTTAGCGAGGCATAATAATCAAAACCAGAATCATCACTATTTACTTTGATTCCTGATGGAATTGCTAAATACGGAAAGAACTCATTTCCATTGGCACTAAAACCTTTTCTTAGAGTAGGTGCTGCCCCAATGGTGTTTGTTTTTTGATTTTCAAATTTTTGATATTGATAATAAGGCTTGATCGATAAACGAGGCTGACTTACGTCTTCATTTAATAGCGTAAAGTCCATTCCTGTTCCAAAATTTAATCCTCGAGAATCTTGTGCACCACTAGCGGCAACATCAAATAACTGACCTGGATTTAACTCCTGCGTATATCGAACTCCCATGCCCACTTCGTTACGCTGACTCATATAACCCGTCATTTCGGCGGAAAATACGCGTGCCTGTTCATTCAAAGGATGGGTCGAAATTCCTACCACTGAGGCAAAAGAGTGAAAGGTCGTGAGAATGAATAAAAAGATGATGTATTTCATAACTTTAATTATCAGTGTCATTCGAAAAAAGTGCAAATAAATCACTCCCATTTAAAAAAGAAACCCTGCGCAAAACCCTGTTTTATTAAGGAAATCGTTGACTTTGGAAGGGTGTGTCCTATAAATTGGGTCTTCTTTGTGGTGGATGTAGTTCAGTTGGTAGAGCGCTAGATTGTGATTCTGGTTGTCGCGGGTTCGAGTCCCGTCATCCACCCCATTTTTAAACAAAACGAACCGACGGCCTTCGGGCACACAAAATTTCTTCAATTAAATCAACAAGTTCTACTCTTTGTGATTCCGATAAAACGGAGTTCAGTTCTTAACCATTTGGTCTTAAACACGCTAATATGGTATAGCCTATTATTCGACTATATGCCATAATAAGGTATGACCGCCTTATTGGATGATCGAATTTTAAAACGCCTTACCAGTTCACTCGCTGAACTCAATCGCCATCGTCCGTTGAAGGCATCAACTTTAAAAAAGCTTCGTGAACAATTTTCTGTTGAGATGACCTATCATTCAAATGCCATTGAAGGAAATCGACTTACCTTAAAGGAAACACTTCTTGTTCTGCGTGAAGGTGTAACTATCAAAGGAAAAAATCTTCAAGAGCACCTTGAAGCGAAAAACCACGAAGAGGCCATGAACTTTCTTTTTGAAGTTGTGGACTCAAAAAAACGCTTAACGCTTTCTCATCACCTAATCCGTCAACTTCATCAACTTGTAGTAAAAGATACTGAAGCGAGTATTGCAGGAACTTACCGAAATACTGATGTGCAAATTCTTGGTTCAAAGCACCGCCCACCGCCGGGTTATCAGGTGCAAGAACAAATGACAAAATTCTTAGAAACGATGACTGAAAGTAAAAACAAATATCATCCTGTGGAATTTGCGGCTCTTGCTCATCATCGCTTTGTAGCAATTCACCCTTTCGAAGATGGAAATGGAAGAACCGGTCGACTCCTCATGAATTTGATTCTGATGAGAAGTGGGTATCCCATTGCCATCATTCAAAAAAATGATCGTACAAAGTATTATAATGCACTTGATGATGCCGATGCTGGGGATGTGCTTGGAATAGTTCGGATAGTAGCTCAGGCCGTTGAAAGAACGCTGAATATCTATTTAAAAGCAATCGTTAAAAGTTCACCCCAGTCTGAACTTCTTCTCTTATCTCAACTCGCAGACAAAACTGAATTCTCAGCTAAACATCTAAACCTACTTGCGCGAAAGGGAATGCTAAAGGCCCAAAAAGAAGGTCGAAATTGGTATAGTTCTCTAAAAGCCATAGAGGATTATAAAAAATCTAGGATTCGAAAAAGGGACTAATCACTTTGGACAAAAGTCTTACATGTTAAATAAAGAACACCGGTGATAATCAAACCAGAATACTGAACACTTCGGAAAAAATGTATTACACAGAAAATATTGAAATGTACCGGATACAAAATACCGCGCTACTAAGTCGTTAATACGAAACCGCCCGAGATTTTTATGGTCCGGGCGGTATGAAAATTGGTTCGACTTTTAACCAGTGGGTCACCCCATTTTTAAATTCAGTCGTGATCTTCGCAAGAAGTGAAAGATACTAAAGCCCAGTTTAACACACTGGGCTTTTTTTATTTCTAAAGTTGACCTTAGCTCTGATGCTGTTAGAATTTTATGATGGCCTTCATTTTCCTCATTTTATTTTCATCACTCGCTTTTGCTGAGCCTTGCGGCCCTCATGAAATTTATGTCCCTGAACAGTGGATCAAAGCCTACCCAAGAAGTGATGGAACAAAAGTATCCGCTCATACGAGGGATGCTCACTGTCGAGAAATTGAAAGATCAAATT
>CAMASK010000026.1 GCA_945860895.1 Bacteriovorax stolpii | reverse complement strand
ATCTAGTAAGGTTTCATCAGATGTATCAATTTCATCAAGGTGAATCACGAAGACTGGAACCAAACCTTCACTTTTGATTTTTAAACTAGCTTTAATTACGAGAGGAAATCGAACTATTTTTTCACCAATTGCCCAGCGTTCAAGTTTCTTGGGTGTATAAAGAAGATCCATGTAGAGGGTCCCTGAAGCTTCGCCTTTTTTATCCATACGGAAGAAGACTTTATTTGGTCCCATCGCTACACTAGCTTCCTTCAACATATCCTTCCAGAGATTAGCATCGTAGGTAGCAACTAAAAGTTTATTTACGTAATCCTCTGAAATACTTACTACCAAGTTGGCATCACCTTGATCAACTAATGTCTTCAAATGATCAATTGAGTTCTTATGATTTTCAGCAGATATCAAACTTTTCACTGGCTGAGTTATTTTTTGATTCACACAATCTTCTGCAAGCTTCTTATAAGCTGCAGCAGTACAAAAATCACCTGGTAAAGAAACTTCCACGATATTAGTGTATGGGTCTGATTTGAAACGCTTAATTTGAATCTTACTAAATAATTCATCAGAATCAATCCAAAATTCTTTATCAAATTCAACTTTATCAATTGCCTTAAGCATGTCATTACCAAGTCCCTGACTTAATAACGAAGCTAACTGCCCAACCAGTAAACTCTTAATGGCATCTAGACGACCCATTAGTAAGGCTTCAATTTTTGAATTATCAATATTGAGTACTTTATTCCCTATTCTAATGGAGACTTTTGGGATCACCAGTTTATCAAAAGTTAGATTTATCGCTTCGGCAGCAGAGACTAGATTTTCTGACATATGAGTGAAGTCAGAATCTTCTAACTTTAAATTAAATTTTTCTTTATTATCTTGAATTTTAATTTTTGCATTAAAGTTTATTAGATCTTTTTTTGAAGCTACAATAAGTGGATTCATAATATCAATATTGACCACTGGAAGAGCCTTCTTACCAGGTAACATCAAGGTTAGAGTTAATTTTTTTGCCGAAACACGAATTTTTGAGGCAGAAAATCCAGCATCAATTGAAAAGCCGTCTACTTTCTCAACCGAAGTGTTAAGATCAATTTTGAAACCATGGACATCATAATGAAGACCAGTGATGTTCACCTGTGTTTTACCATTCAAAATATCCAGGCCAATTATTTCGCCTAAATCGGTCACTAATTCCTTAGCTTTAGGATTTAGGTATTCCTGGATAGTGGAATCGGTCACAATAATCGATTCCACAAAAGTTTGGCGAAATGGATCACCTATTCCCATGTTTTTCAAGAGTCTTCTGATTCTTGATACCAGAACCCCAGACCAGTCATAGTTAAGTTTCGTTTCTATCAGCAAATCAGGTGCTTTAAACTCCTGAGCTTGTGCCAAAGGAAGCAATGAAAGAATGATCAATAAAAGAAGAAATATTTTTTTCATAAGTTACTTTTGAGTAGGGTTAGTGCTGTTAAATTTAATATCCTTGATATCAAGGTTTAAAAGTAAATAGGCTGATTGATTAATGCTAATTGATTTAGGGGTAAAGATCACTCCAGACCGGTTAAGAAAATTAGCCAAATCAACGCTAAAAGTCTTATCAGCATACTGGTCAAGTTGATCGTGCAGCTGCTTTAACACTGCTTTTCTTACGATGTTAAACATTTTTCCTACGTTGCTGGGATATTTATAGGTATTCAATAATTGTCCACTACTAGTAAAAGGTGATTTAATTATCAAGCTCAAAGTCGCCTCACCAAGTTCAGTTTTTCCAACGACAGGAATAACTTCGATTTCTAATGGGAAGTAAATCACGCTATTGTTGTTGTTACTTTCAAGCCATTCACCAATTTCAGTTTCGGCCCATCCTTTAGGGTCTTTCCAGAAAGAGGTGCGAACTTTTTTAAGATCAATTGTTAAGTTGGCAATGACCTTAATACTATTGCTTCCTGTGAAGTGAAGTTTCAAGTTATTGAAGCCAAGGGCATCCACATCACTTACTTCTTCCAAAAGTTCCTGAAACAGACCAGTTGAACTTACCAGGTCCAAGGCACCATTAATAACTGGCTCTGAAATAGCAATATTTAAATCATTATAGCGATAAGGCGATAAATCCAGGAGGGGAAGTGTACGGGATGAATTTCCAAGAGTACTCTTAACCGTAAAAGTTCTATGATTAAGAATAAAGTTAAGAACACCGGCCAGTTCGATATCTTTATTCGAGGGAGTCTTGATCGACTTAAGAGAAAGATCCACTTGAGCGTGTCTTATCACTAAAGCAAACTGGTCCATTAAAATCTTCATAACATCAACAGAGGGCTTCTTCTGTGAATATTCAATCGGAACATACGATGGTTTTACATACGTGTTATCAATTGCAACTTTATATCTGTCATCGTACTGAGAGTATGTTGATGACAATGGCTTAATTTCTTTTTTAGGAGATTCGGTTTTAATAACTGATGACTTAAAGGGCTGAATAATAATTGGGGGACGCACATATGTTGCATCGGCCTCAGCGACATTAAATTGAGGCTCCATTTCATCAAATTTCTCGGGATCATCACGGTGGTAAACCTGCAAAGTGGTGGCAATTTGAGTGTTGGCGAGGTAAACGTTGATCATTTCAGCGAGATCACTGGCAATAAAGTCTCCGGCAAATGACAAAAGTTTTTTACCAAGAAAGGACTTTCTTTCAAGAATTTGGTCTTTTAATTTTGAAGTATCCAGTTCCGTTTCCTGGTCATTGATAACAACGGCAATTCTTGGAACTTCAAGCTCTGTAAAATTAACATCCAAAGTTGGAGCACTCTTCCCTTCAAGATTTGAATTCACATCTAAAACTTTAACTGATGCCATACCGTTTTTGATAGTAAGTCTCATAGTTGAAGTTAGAATCACGGGACGATTTAAAGTAATGATTTTAAGACCTGAAACAGATGTTTTTAAACCAGTTCCACATTTTTTATATTTAGGAACCTTGTCTTCACATAAGGTCATTTTTGGAGCATTTGCTGTAATCGATGTAAGGTTAATAGAAAGTTTAATATCAAATCCGTTTGGACCAGAATTTGTAATGACAGTAGAAAGGCTCTTAGGATCAACTTTACCAGTCACCTTAATGTCAGAAGTATGAAGATAAAAATCAAAGTCTTTATTGAGGTTCAAGTTACTAATCTCGTTAACCAAACTAATGACTGGATTGGCAGCTAGATCTTTTTGCTTAATGGTAAACTTATATAGGTTGTGAGGAATCACCACTGTACGACTGTTTTGAGTCCCAGTGTTGTATTTAAGTGCCATCTGCATCACTTTCATCAGACCAGCTTGATTTATCCTGAGTGCCATTTGCTCCTGAGCAAATGAAAGAGAAGACAACGATATCAGGAATAATAGCAAAGCCTTCATACTGCACTCCAAAGACAAGTTTTGCCATTAGATTTGCAATTTGAAGGCCATTAAAAGGTATGAAAAAACAACGAGGTATAAATCTATTGGCGACCAATAGTTTAACAGCGCCAAAAAGTAATGTCTAAATTTTAGACACTGCCTTAAGATGAGTCTGTCGTAGTTCATTCCAAAGAAATCCGTCTTTTTTCTTAGACTGAATCTCCCATTGATTAAAGCGCTCGATCTCAGCTACAATTTCAGGTGCCTTCCAAAGCTTGGCGGTACTTTGAAGATCTTTATCATACTGAGTAAGACGTGGTTTTTGGGCGAGATATGAAGTATCAGTAAGTTTAATTAAATGAGACTGCATGAAGTTGAAGAATCCTCGCATCTTATCAAAATCACCTTCAAGCATGACTAAACGATCGTAAAATTCGATGAATTTTTTGCGGGCAAACAATGAAGCCATTGCAAATTGATCCAGTCTATCTAGAGTCAAAAGGCTTTTTACGTCACTTAAAGAGACTTCCTTAGTTTCAGGAAAATTCAGCTTGAGTAAAGTGCAGGTATTATAAAATTCAGACAATGTATTCTCAAGAGAATCAAGAATCCAGGTTTTCGCTTCATAGGACAACGGCAATTTTAAATAATTAGCAGTAAAGTCCAAAAGTTTATTCAGCTCCCAAAAACGAGGAGGCTCAATTACTAAAGTGGCAATATTGCTGTCTTTAATTATTTTTTTCCAGCCAGCTCCTTCAGATTCATAACAAAGGATGACGAAGCGATCATTTAAATTGAGTTTGCTCAATAATTCGATGGTTTCGGCTTTTAAATCTTGGGCCTGGTGAATAAAAAAACAATCAGTGCCACTGAAAAAACTTAATGTCTGGAACTCATCTTCAATCCAGCTGCGATTAACTTCGACAGCAATTTTATGGTGTAAAATCCTCGTTCCTAAGCCTTTGGATAAGTAGTCCTTAACCATCTTTAAACAAACTGGATCAAAGGTATTAAGAGCAATAACACCATTAACTGAACTCAAATAATCTTTTTGGAATGAAGCAAAGAAATCCCAGATTTGCCATTTAGAATGCATAAAGAATTAAATCCCGTACAGAAATAGCGGCTTGTTCTGCTAATGAGGTAATTACTTTGCGTTGAACCCCTGCGTTTTGAGTGGCGGTCACATTAACTGGGTCGGTGCTGTTATTTTTATCGAAAACTTCACGAATGTACTGTTTGTTTAAATTTATAGATTCATTAAAGATAATTCTTGAATTTAATAGAACCTTGTCCCCTATTCCTGACTTGAGTAGAGTTAATTCTTCTTCGGTAGGTTTTTTAATCAATAT
The DNA here is from genome assembly GCA_945860895.1 of Bacteriovorax stolpii. GTDB lineage: Bacteria > Bdellovibrionota > Bacteriovoracia > Bacteriovoracales > Bacteriovoracaceae > Peredibacter. The sequence goes on along the minus strand of CAMASK010000026.1, from coordinate 30,254 downwards.
TATTTGCAAAGTTAAAACTACGTCAGTGATACCAGGAATATAAAATTTTTGTCTCTCGGAACCAATCGCGTTCGTGGATCTTTCCTGAGCTACTCGTAAGTTACTAGCACGCAAACTATCTGCGACTTTTTCCTGAGACTTAATAATGCCTATTAAGACTGCATCCATTTCTGGATGATAACCGCTTTTTAATTTAAGTCTGCTAAAACCAGTTAAAAGTCGATAGGTTTCACGTGTAAAATTATCGGCGACATCAGGTAAATTGGAATAGTTGTGAAACATGGGAATTGATAAACTTTCAATACCGTATTGAGATAGCGGATTATCTTGGTGATTAAACCGATAGCCACTACAGCCCGTAATAAAAATAAAAAGTAAAATCCATCGCATACTACAGCTATATCATGGACAACCCGGATGAGCTAGGTTACAGCTTAAGAGATGTTCAAAAAGTTAGATTATAAAAGACTTAATTTCGGTGATTTACAACGGTTTGACCCTCATGACATTAAGCGCGATGAGATGCACTCCTTTTATCTGACCTTTGATTTTCTTGATTTAATTAAGAAATGGCCGCAAATAGTGGGAGAAAAACTATCGGCCGTGACTTCCCCCCTTAAAATACGCCAGGACACGCTTTTCATCATAACCAAACATCCTAGCTACTCAGAACATCTTTCGTTTCTCTCTGAGGACATAAAAAAGCAAGTTTTTGTTTCTTTTCCTAACCTAAAACCAATTATTAAAAAACTTGGGTTTCAAACTCAGGAGTCATTTTTTCTGCAAAAAGAAATCAAAGATCAAGCGATAGCTGCGATTCCCAAACTTCACCCTCAAAGCCCGAAATATAAGATTTTAAATCAAGAAGCTCAAAAACTATTCGCTGATGTTGAAGATCCCGATGTTAAAGCGATGCTCATTTCAATCTATATCCAAAGTCGATAGTTCAAGAATAGTAAGCTCGTGGTCATGGTGCAGGTCAAGATAAAGGGCCTTAGGCATTGCTCTTTCTACTTCTTTTAAGATAAGAGGATCCTGTTTCACCACTATAAAGGCTCTTCCACGCTTCTGAAGATTTTTTTCAATTAAGCTTAAAAGCACAGACCAATTATCCTGAATAAAACTTCTGGCAAGAGCTCTCTGAGGAAGTTTTGGTTCCTGGCCTTTTCCTGGTAAATAATAAGGTGGATTACATACTATCAGATCATAAATTTGAGAAGCTTGCATTTCAGAGAAAGAAGCATGAATGATATGAAAATCAATATTTTCGGGTAAGAAAACATGACAATTTCTTTTTATATAAGGAATGAATTCCTTTTGAAATTCAACTAATGTCAGTGATTTTGGATGCATGTTACGAGCAAGTTCAATGCCTATCACTCCGCATCCTGCACCTAGATCCAGTAGCCGCTGGCCAGTTCTTTTTTGGCTTAATATCCAATTAACAAGAAAAATGGAGTCCTGATTGAAGCGATAAAATTCTGGCTGTGAGTAATCAGTGGTCATATTTGGAAATGAAATTCAAGACATCGTTAACTAATTCTCCGTCAACATCACCAAGTTCAATTAACTTATAAAGCGTTAACATAAAATCTTTTTCATTTTTTAAATTTTGTCTAAGGAATTTTCTTCTTCTCATTAAAGGTTCTCCACCTTTTTTAAAATAAAGATCGGCAAGTTTTTCATTGTCCAGAAGATACATTGCCCACAAAGGATCTAATTTATCAATCTCTTTGACTCTTTCAACAGTCATGTCCGACATAAGAGGATCAACTGGTAAAAAGGACCAAATCCAATAACTTTGCATCTCTAATCGATATTTGGGACTTCTAAGATTCTTCATTCTTTTTTCATCACTTAATTTTGATAAACGCAAAAACCCCACAAGCTCAGGAGCAATTTTCTCCGTATAGGCAAGATTCAATTTTTTATCTAAGTCACTTGGCTCGATGTCGTCGATTAATGATAGTAATTCTTTTTTATTCAAAAAACTTTTTACGTATTGATTAAATAAATAGAACGTTAATCTATCCGCAGGATGGCGTGAAAACTTTCTTAAAACTTTCTCAATATTAGTGACCGTTTGCTTTTCATAAATAGAAGGCTTGATATTATAGCCCTGATAAAAAAAACGCGCAGGCTGCTGAATTAGTGACTTCAGGATATTATCTGAGCGGGTAATGTTCCCTATCATCAGGTAAAGATATGACTTTAAAATTTCTTCTAGTTTAGATTTACCTGTTATCTCACCGATTAAAGAAATGACCATGTTTTTAGTCTTTTGATCCGTAATGAGATTGAATTGAGAATTCAAAATTTTATTTAAAAAATCAATTTTCTTTTGCGCAGTTGCATCCGGCTTGGCTAAAGTAGACTGAGATTTAAGCCATCTTTTTACTGGATGCTTTTCGTTTAGTTTAACCATGCAGTCTCGGACTTTAATCAAAAACATTTCATTCACAAGATCCACTGGATAGAGCACGATAGCCAATTGGACAATATGATTCTCTAATTGCTGGCAGCTAAATTTATCAACATTTAATTGAGAGATGACTCTAAATCCTTCGAGTCCTACTTCTGGCCGGAAAATGACTTCATCAATGATGATTTTAGAATCTAATAGCTTTTTTTTTTAGCAGGACTTTCATCCTGAGCTTCAGCTGTGGGAATAATTAATGAACTGACAGGATTAAAGAAGATACTTGAAAAGAATGTCTTTAAAACAGATTTACGGTAGTAAATCAAAAGAATGAAAATGATTAAAATAAAGTATCCAAAATATTTTAAATAATTTTGAGAAGATTTAAAGGTAACTGACTGCTTAGCTACAGTTTCAACCTTCATTTTTTTTTTCAGCGATCCTTCATGATCAGCTTTAGGCACATTCTGGATCACCGGTTTAGCGGTTTCCTTTATCTTGCTCAAGTCAATTGCGCCAATCATAGTAATGTCATCTTTTGAGCCCGAATGAGCATCAGGATCGGAAGAAGTAAGAACGTCTTTAGCTTCACTGATTGGATTAAATGATTGTTGTTCAGAACCTAATAAATATTTATCAACTAATTCACTTTCACGAATGAAAAACCAATAACCATTACCACTACAGATTTCATCATCAGGTTTAATAGAGCCATTTTGGTACAACTCAACAACCTTATCTTTGGATACTGGTCCAAGAATATGATTTGATTTTGTTCTGATTAACCAATTTTTTCCCATATATTACCTGGCAAAAATCCCAATAAGTGCAGCAAGATCCTGATCACTAAATCTGAGACCTAGAGAAAAAGTCGCACTTTGACTTCCATCTTTGGAAACTAAATCTTCACCTGCTACTCGAGCAAAGAGAACGTTCCAAAGTTTTATTTCAGTCATTAAACGCAAATTAGGCCCGGCATTTTTTTGATAATCGAATAATTCCATACCTGTGCGGATACCCCAGTCTGGAAAGAAATAATCAAGACCCACGCCCCCGGTTGATTCGATCAAACCGGCACGAAGACCAAAGCGCTGAATACGACGACCAATCTGGAAGTTAAATTTAAAATCAGATTTATCGATTTTACGTGTATTCACGTGTTGAGTCGCTCCACCATTGGTACTAGTGTAGGTATCACTTTCAGACTCCGATTGAGGCCCAAATTCATTGGTCACAATACCTAGACGGAAAAATCTTTCCGGAGCAGGATAAATATCCAGGTCAAAGCGAGTATCAGTACCAGTTCTGGTATTTGCACCAGTAGACAAACCAATATCAGCTTCAATGTTGTTTATTCGGTTAACTAATCGGTTTACGCTAGAAAGGGTTTGTGATACCTGATCCACAACGGCATCATCACGAAGTAGTTTACCAACAGTGCCTTTACCATCTTTTAAATCGGCAATGATAATTTTTAAATCACCTACGGCTACATCAGCTTTATCAAGAATTGGACCGATTTTTGAAAGATCGGCCATTAAAGAATCTTTTTGGTTTCGATCAGTTTCAAAAGCCAGTTGTTCAGAAATAGCACGGACATCATCAACAATTTGATTAATCTTATCTTCATTGGCAGTCGTAATACGTTTAAGAGAGGCAGTTATTTCATGAATATTGGCAATTATTTCCTTCACCATATTCTTACCCTCGGCATCCTTGAGGGACTCCTTGATCGTAACGGCAATTTCCTTCACTTCCTTCAGCACTTCTCCGGCGTCCTTGGAAAGTTCTTCAAAACCACCACCGCCTTCAGAAGGAATCATAGAATTTTCAGGCAGCTTTTCAGCGTTTTGATCACCGAGAAGGATATCAAGATATTTATCACCTAGAAAGCCAACAGACTTTATTTTTAGGCGGGAGTTATTGGTGAGTTTAATCCCTTCAAGCATTTCAAAAGTAATCAATGCACCTTCAGAACCATTTAAGACAATTGATTTAATTCTGCCTGCATTGATACCAGCAACTTTAATAGGAGATTTTTCAAAAATTCCAGATGCATCTTTCAACACAGTTTTATAGGTAACGTATTCACCGAACCCGGATTTATTTGATGTAATTTTTAAAGACATCACCACAATACTGGCCAAAGCTGCCAAAGTGAGAAGTCCTACTTTCAGTGGGTTCAAGAATTTTACTCCATCAAAATTCGGTAACACTAACTATCGGTTATTAGAATTATGATAAGCGATTTCGGCTATAACTCAAGGAATCTTCGTATGACAGGATTTTCCGATTTTTTGAAGCTTTCTACATCTAAATGCTCAACTACTCTCCCCGCTTCCATAAAGACAATATAATCAGAGTATTTTAATGTGGCATGAATATCATGAGAGATAATGACTGAAGTAAATCCTTTGTGAACATTAGAATAGTGGGTTTCTTTCATTAAATCATAAACCATGTGAGTAGTAATAGGATCCAAACCAGAAGTCGGCTCATCATACAGCATGATGTGTGGATCAAGTGCAAGACCTCGGGCCAGACCCACACGTTTTCTCATTCCTCCAGACAGCTCCGATGGTAGACGAAACGCGGCTTCTTTTGAAATTCCTACGGATTCCAATAAGCTCATCACCTTTTCTTTTATTTCTTCCTCAGTCATTTTAGTGAATTCGCGCAAAGGAAAAGCCACATTCTCATAAGAATTTAGAAAATCGAATAAGGCCGCATACTGGAAAACCATTCCAAAGTTGCGACGAAATTCCCTGAGCTGAAGGTCTCCCAGTTTATTAATCGTAGTATCTAATACAATTACATCACCACTGGTGGGCATAGTGAGTCCAAGAATGTGCTTCATCAAAGTGGTTTTGCCTGCACCAGAAAAGCCCAAAATGGTGGTGATTTTATTTTTTACGATTCCAAAGGAAACATCATTAAGGATGGTGGCTTCACCAAACTTCTTAGTTAAATGCTGGAACTCAATTGAATATTCGCTCATAAAATTTGTGTCAGAAAGCTGGTTAAAAAGAAATCCACTACTAAGACAGTGATCATTCCCCACACCACTGCCATGTTAGTCCCCTTACCCACACCCTCAGCGCCACCAGTGACATTAAAGCCCTGATAAGTTCCAATGATGCCGATTAAGTAACCAAAAACCGTGGCCTTGATTATTCCTTCAGTCACCATTCCTAGTTCCATGAAGTCACTTACCTTAGAAGTGAAAGTCACTTCATCAATCATCAGAACTTTTGTTCCAATTAACCAGGAACCACCATATCCAATTAAAAGAAAAATGGCAGACAACATCGGCATACTGATAGTTGCTCCAAGAATTCTTGGAACGGCAAGATACTGATAACTATTGATTCCCATCACTTCTAAAGCATCGATCTGTTCAGTCACTTTCATTGAACCAATCTGGGCCGCCATAGCCGCTCCACATCGCCCCGCCACTACCAGACCGGACAGAACCGGTGCAAGCTCTTTTGCAAGTGCAATTGTGACTAATGGACCAATAAATGAATCAGCATTGATAACTTTCATTCCTACATATATCTGATAAGCAAAAACAGCTCCGGTGAATGAAGATGTTAAAAAAATGATAAACACAGATTTGTTTCCAATAAAATAAATCTGTTCAAATAGTAACTTCCATCTATAGGGTGGCTTAAACGTCCAGTAGATGGTTTTAAAAGTAAAATTTGTAAAATCACCTAAACCATTGAGTAAATCAGTGACATAGATCCCGAGTGATTCAATTTTTTTTTCGACCATGACTTTCATTCGAATTATTTTACCTTATATATTCTTGGAATTCGATTAGTGACTCCACACATTAATTGATATGGAATGGTTTTCATTTGAATTGCAAGATCAGCTATTGTTCGGTTGTCATGATTCCAAAATTCAATGCTATCACCGGCTTTTAGTTTACCGGCCACAGAGGCATCAAATATTAAAAATGACATATCCATATTAACTCGTGCAAAGATTTTTGCTTTATGGCCATTTATCATTAGTTCTGCACCACTGGCAGTAGTCACACTCAGGTCGGCATAACCAATCGGAATAATCGCAATAAAACCATCTTCCCCGGCAACATTAATTCCATAACCTACGGGAGTGCCTTTTTTTACAATAAAAGTTTTCAAAATTTTCGTCTGTAATTTCGAAATCTGATGACCATCCCAGATCCGAGGTTCAACACTCGGTGGACCATAGAGCATTAATCCTGGTCTTATATAAGTTTCATTCATGCCGAATTTTTGCTCAATGGCTCCAGAATTAGCAACAGAAGTCTCTTTAACTTCAACTCCTGCATTTTTGAGAATGTCCTTAGCCTTTTTAAATTCATCCATTTGTCGATGAGACTTATCCCCATCTTTTAGGCTGTAGTAAGAGCATGAAAAATGAGTCATCAAGTGTTTTACACCACGAGTTTTTAACTTCGGGGCCAATTCTGCTAATTCATCCAGACTTAGTCCTAAACGATTCATGCCAGTGTTAATTTTTAAAGTTATTGGGATCTTCGATAAGACTGGGTTGTGAAGAACGGCTTCAACATCACTTCTTTGATGAAGTACTGGAGTGATAGCTAAATTTGCATAAGCTTCGGCCAATTCAGGATTTGAAATTTCTGAATCAGAGAAGACCATCATTTCCGCATTTAGATCTGGACATTGATTAAAGACATGCAAGGCTTCGCCTAATGAAGCACATCCTAAAGTTCGAACTTCACATTGCTCCACTAGATACTTAGAAATAGCAATTATACCATTACCATATGCATCGGCTTTAACCATAGGTAAAATCTTGGCGCTGCTAAAACTTTTAATCTTAAGGAAATTTTCCTGAAGTAAACCGAGGTTTACTTCCAGGAAGGTTGAGTGTCTCATTATGTGGAAAGTCTTTTGCCATCAGAGCGAGCGAGAGTCATTAGACGTTTGGTTTCCTGCTCACCTGCAATATCTTCAAATTCTTTTTCAAAAATTTTTAAGTAGTGAGAAGAAGAAGCGGGAATCAATTTTAGAACAGGAATCATTTCATCAGATAGAACTTGCGAATTATCTTCGAAGAATTTCCAGAAGCTAAACTGACGAACAAAAGTCTGAAGAATTTGAAATTCAGTTTCTAAATCTTCTTTTGGAATAAAGAAAATCACATGCCATGGGCCAAATAGAGAAAGCTTTGTTGATTTATTTAAACGACCTGAAAGCTGGATGAAGAAATCATTGAAAAAAGCTGACCAGTAAAATTTATTTTGAAATCTTTTCTTGGCAACATTCATTAATGGAATAAGACTCAGGCAAAGAATCCTTGTATCTGTATCTACCCCTCCTCTCTGCATTTTATCCATACTATCAAGAGCTTCCCACATCGGAGTAAACTGAGAAGTCAGTTGTGGAATTTGTTGATGAAGTTTTAAACGGCGAAGGCTTGAGCTTAACATTGACTCGAAAACATCCCATGGAAAATTCATCATGCGCTCTTCTCTGAAAGAAACAAACAACACCATATCTGGCTTAGAGCTTCCGGCGTGAATCTGGAGAATTACAGGCTCTCTTTCAAATAAATCATTCGCAACCTGGGTTGCCATTTCTAGAGCAAAATTTTCAATGCCTTGATGGTTCGCCTGACCTAACCACAAAGATGGAAAAGGATGATATTTTCTTTTTGAAGTTTCAGGTGAAATTAATTTCTGTCCACTTTGATTTAGTTCATAGATACCGTATCCATCAATCGCTTCCCACTTTTCAAGTTTGGAAAGTAGAGATTGTGTGAAATCCTGAACCATAGAATCTAATTCAACTTCACCGCAAAAAGTGCGGATAAATTCAAAATGAGATTTAAATTCTTCGGCGGAGCTTCGATCAGAAATAAGACGCTGGGATCTTGTCTGTAATCGGTTAATTCTAAGTTCCAATTCTTTCATTTCTTTTTGATGCTTAATTATTTCTAAACGACGCTCGACCAAACTCATGATCTGAACATTGAGAGAAGGATCATTGTGAATATAACCAAAAGGCTTCAATCCAAAAGTTGATTGTAATAAAACTTTAGTTGAGTCTTTTGAATAAAAAACATAAGAAAGGGATTTATCCACAACTTTAGGATGCTGCTTAAACTGCACACTACCCTGACTCATTTTTGTCACATCGATGAAAACTAAATCTGGGCAATCAATATTCGAAGCAACCCAAAATTCATCGAGACTTTGATAGTGATGAGCGAGAATGTTGTTTTGTCTTAAGGCCGATGCGATTTCTTTAGCCGAAGCCAAATCATCCATCAAAATTGCCACAGATAATTCAATTCCCTGAAGTGTGGTCTGCATACGGTCCTCCCGACCTAATGATTCTTTTGATAATGGTAGCGTAGTAAGGAAACGCATGTAAAGGTTTTGAGAGGGAAGCCCCTAATAAGAATGCACCAAGTCAACTACTCAAAAATGGCACCATCAAACATTAAAAACAGAAATATTTTTCCAAAAAGCCTCTGAAATAACTTCGAGCTTCTGAGTTCCATCAAGTTGCCACTCAATTTTACAATATATTTCTTCTCGGGCTTCAAAAAGCTCATGGAATTTTTCTTTCCCCAGCTTCACTAAAGGCCTGTTTTCATCACTCTGGTTTACTAGTCTTTGCCAGGCAACTTCAAAGGGCACTTTCAGATAACAAAAAAGAAGTTTTCTCTGCTTTGAGTAGAGTTCCCAGAGTAATGGAGACAAAGTACCACCTCCCAATGCGATAACTCCTTTGCCCTCCTCTTTTAACCAACTCTCAAATTCCTGCCTCTCCCAAAGCCGGAACTTCTCCCAGCCATTGTCTTCGATCAGTTCTGACAAATTGGAATATTTTTTACCGTGTTTTTTGAGAATTAATTGGTCTAAATCTGAAAATGTGACTCCTTGCGTCTTAGGATGCGTTTTTAATTGTTTTAGGAGTGAGGTTTTACCTGCTCCAGAAAATCCAGCAATCAATATTTTTTCGCATGAAGCCATTTGGGCCCTTCTCAGATCGAGAAATGTTTATTATTAAGTCTCAATCTATAATGAAAGGCAGTTTTATGCAAAAAAACGAAAATAAAGTCGGCGCTCAAATCAATTTGATTAAATTGGCAGCGAACACTACTTTTGAATTTGAAATTGATAAAGAAACAGAATGGGTAAAAGAAATTTTGCTTGAGATGAATGAGCATGCCACTGATAAAAAGCCAGAAGCCTACTTGGTGGAGACCAATTTGGTTATATTTGGGGATATCGAGAAAAAGAATAAACCTGAAATGAGTGAATTTCTTCTCGCCAAAGGACATATTGAAGCCGATTACGTGACAGAATGTGTTCGCACCCTAAAGCCGATGAAAGTTCAGTTAAACGTTCCATTTAAGATTTGTTTTGTGGACGAGGCTCTTGCCTCAACTGAATTATTTAAAGATGTTGATGAGACATGGGTAGATAACGACACCTATGAAATTTACTTCTACAATAAGCGGACGGTGGATTTTCAGGCGATGATTCATGAGCAGATCTTCCTAAATTACAATCAATATCCCGTACTTGACGCAGATGCTAAACTCTTGGGAGTGGACTGGAGAACTCCACCTAAGGCTTAGTAAAATTTGGGCTTGGCAAGAGGCTAATTCTATAATAGAAATAGACCTCATTTTTACAAAACTAAAAAAATAAGTATTTGAGTAATATCGGAGGCATTTGTGGCAGTACCTAAGAAAAGAGTCAGCGTTTCGCGTAAAGGTTTAAGACGTGCAGGTCAGCACCATAAGCTTTACAGAAAATTTCCTCAGGCTTGCCCTAACTGTGGTGATTCAGTTCTTCCACATCACGTATGCCCAGCTTGTGGCCACTATAAAGGCAAACAAGTTATCGAGATTAAAGTAAAAGCTGCTCAACCAGCTGCATAGTTTTAAAAAGAAAGTTAAAATAGAAGGCCTTCGCAAGAAGGCCTTTTCATTTTCAACGCACGCATGAAGCGTTTAGTTGAAATGAGAGGTCCAAATGAAATTCAATACGAAAATCCTAGGCACCGGTAGTTTCCTTCCAGATAAGATTCTCACCAATGATGATATTGCCAAAAGAGTAGATACCAACCATCAATGGATTGTGGATAGAACTGGTATTCACGAAAGACGAATTGCTGATCCTTCAAAAGATGAGACTCCCAGTGGTATGGCCAAGATTGCAACTGAGCGTGCACTCGAAGTGGCCAACTTAACTGCCAATGATATTGATCTGATTTTATTTTCAGCTACAATTCCTGATCATTTTTTTCCAAACACTGCGTGTATGCTCCAGCATAAACTGGGCATCACAAATGGTTGTCCGGCTTTGGATGTAAATGCTGCTTGTACTGGCTGGATGTATTTAATCCCAATGGCAAATGCCATGATTCAAACTGGTTTATACAAACACATTCTCGTCGTTGGTGGAGAGATGACCAGTTCATTTAATAACTGGGATGATCGCAATACTTGTATTCTTTTTGGCGATGGCTGTGGTGTCGCTATTTTAGGTCGAGCTTCTGAAAATGAAGAGAGCCAAATTTACTCAACAGTTTTAACTGCTGATTCAACTAAAAGAGATCATCTTAAAATTCCAGCAGGTGGTGCAGTTCAACGTATCACTCATGAAGTTTTGGAAAAAGGTGAGAATTGGGTCCAAATGAATGGCCAGGAAGTTTTTAAATCTGCCGTAAAAACGATGGCAGCTCTCTCTGAAAAAGTTATTAATGATGCCGGCAAACACATGAATGATGTGGATTGGTTTATTCCTCACCAGGCAAATTTAAGAATCATCGAAGCAGTAGGAAATCGTTTCGGCTTTCCTCCTGAAAAAGTCATTATCAATGTTGATAAATATGCCAACACTTCTTCGGCTTCAGTTCCAATAGCTTTAGACGAAGCTATCCGCGATGGAAGAATCAAACGCGGAGATAATATCCTGCTTGCAGCTTTTGGTGGCGGTTTAACTGCCGGAGCTGCATTCCTTAAATACTAGGGGTTGAAATGAAGGTTACCATTGTATTTCCTGGTCAAGGTACTCAGTACGTAGGAATGGGAGCAAATTTTGCTGATCATCCACTTTTTGATACCGCAAATCAGGCAGCTGGTTATGATCTCAAGAAGATGATGCTGGAAGGTCCAGCAGAAGATCTTAAACTGACTGAGAATACCCAGCCTGCCATCGTGGCCCACTCACTCATGTTATTTGAAAAATTAAAAACATTGCTGGAGAAAAAACATATTTCTATCAGACGAGTGCTAGGTCATTCCGTCGGTGAATATGCTGCCTTATCTGCGGCCGGTGTCCTTAATTTTGAAGATGCAGTAAGAGCAGTCCATTACCGCGGAAAATATATGCAGGAATCAGTTCCAGCAGGACTTGGAACCATGTACGCCATCCTCAAACAAAGTGAAGACATTATCCGCGAAGCCTGTATTGCCGCTTCAACTTCAACTGAATCTGTATCACCCGCAAATTTTAATGATCCAAGTCAGATTGTAATTTCCGGAAATAAACTTGCCTGCGAAAGGGCCATCAAACTCTTGGAAAAGAAGACCCAAGCCAGAGTCAAAGCGATTGAACTTCAGGTTTCTGCTCCATTTCATTGTGCTTTAATGAAGCCAGCGGAAATTAAATTGAAAGCAGTTTTAGATCAGATCACCTTTCATCCACTAAAGTTTTCTTATACCGCAAACATTGATGCTAATGAGTACGCCATTGATACTAATCCGCTAATCATTAAGGAAAATCTCCTCAAGCAAGTTTGCGGAAGTGTTCTATGGACACACAGTATTCAAAAATTAAAAGACGACACAATTATTATCGAGTGTGGTCCAGGTAAAGTTCTGGCCGGATTGATAAAAAAAATAAACCCTAATTTGAAAGTCATTAGTCTTGATTCTGAGACAGGATTTTCCGAAGTTGAGGCCCTATGATTGCTACTTATTCTGATTTAAAAAACAAAGTTATCCTCGTAACTGGTGCTGCCCGCGGTATCGGTAAACATATCAGTCTGGCCCTCGCCGCTCAAGGTGCGCATGTGGTTTTTAACTATCGTGGTGATGAAGCTAAAGCAGCAGCTCTAAAAGAAGAGTTAGTAGCAGCAGGTGGTCAGGCCTCAGGATTAAAATTCGATGTGACGGATTATGAAGCTATGACAAAAGAACTGGATAATTTCACAAAAACCGTGGCTCCCATTTCTGGTCTGGTCAACAATGCAGGAATTTCAAAAGACACTCTTCTTCTTCGTTTGAAGCCTGATGAAATATCATCCATTATAGATACAAACTTAAAGGGCTGCATGTTTGTCACTCAGGCCCTTTCTCGAAATTTTTTAAAAGCTGAAAATGTTTCCATCGTAAATATGGGATCTATTGTTGGTCTTATGGGAAACCCTTCGCAAGCCGCTTATGCAGCTTCTAAAGCAGGTATCATTGGATTTTCTAAATCAGTGGCAAAGGAATTAGCATCAAGGAATGTCCGTTGTAATGTGATCTGTCCTGGTTTCATACAAACCGAAATGACCGACGCTCTTAATGAAAAAGCTAAAGAAGAATATTCAAAATCCATTCCTCTAGCGCGTTTTGGAACCACTGAAGAAGTAGCTTCTCTTACTTGTTTTCTATTAAGTAAGGCATCAAGTTACATGACTGGTGAAGTCCTTAAGATTGATGGTGGTCTCTACATCTAATTAGTTGGAAATTTTTCCATAGGAGAAGCTTAGTTTCTCTTTAGAGTAATTTACTCAATGCAAAAAAATAATAAAAAAGTCTAGTATTTTCAATAAATAGCAAGAAGTAAATGAGGGATATTACTGATGAGAGATGGCAATAAAAAATTGACGTCAGGATGGATGTTTAATAAGTTAGTGCATCTTAAATTTTGGAGGATATTTTAATGGAATTACAAGAGAAGGTAATTAAGCTCGTTTCTGAAGCTACAAAAATGGATGCCGCTAATATCAGCTTAAATACAAGCTTCGTAGATGATCTTAACCTCGATTCTTTGGACATGGTTGAACTCATGATGAAAATGGAAGACGAGTTCGGTATAGAGATTCCAGAAGATGAAACAGAAAATCTCAAGTCCATCGGCGACGTTGTAACTTACTTAAAAACAAAATCACATTAATCTTAAAAGCCTCCGCAAGGAGGCTTTTTCATTTTTGGATATAACTATGAAATTAAATCGTGTAGCAGTAACTGGAATGGGTGCAGTTTGTGGGCTAGGCAATAGTCTAGATGAAGTTTGGACAAACGCCCTGGCCGCAAAATCCGGCATAACCACAATTACTCGTCAGACTACAGAAGGCTGGCCAGTCACTTTTGGTGGAGAAGTTAAAAACTTTAAATTGAATGAAAATCTGATGCCCCTTAAGGATCAGGATCGTTTTGACTTATTTAATCAGTACGCACTTCATTCAGCTGACGAAGCGATTAAACAATCTGGCTTATTAGAAGCCAAATACTCTGCCGCCAAAATTGGTATTATTTTTGGAACTGGATTAGGTGGATTTCCTCATATCGAACAAAATCATAAGATCTACTTAGAAAAAGGTGCCCGTAGGGTAACTCCTTTTTTTATTCCGTCTGTGATTCCAAATATGCCTGAAGGATTAATCTCTATTCTTTATGGGTTCAAGGGTATTAACTTTGCAGTAGCGTCGGCTTGTGCCTCAAGTGCTCATGCACTTGGTTTAGCGGCAACTGAAATTATGATGGGTCGCCAGGACGCCATGATAACTGGTGGAACTGAAGGTGTTATCACTGGTTATACTATTGCTGGTTTTGCCAGCATGAAAGCTCTTTCAAAAAGAAATGAAGAGCCTCATCGAGCTTCTCGTCCTTACGATGTTGATCGTGATGGATTTGTGATGGGCGAAGGTGCTGGAATCTTAGTTTTAGAAAATTATGACAAGGCTGTGGCCCGTGGAGCGCGTATTATTGCTGAAATAGTTGGCTTTGGAGCAAGCTCAGATGCTCATCATATTACAGCTCCCCATCCAGAAGGACTGGGCGCTTTATTGTGTATGGAACAAACTCTTGAATCATCGGGCGTTAGAAAAGAAGAAGTTGGTTATGTGAATGCTCATGGAACTTCTACCCCATTAGGTGATGTGGCCGAAACTCAGGCGATAAAAAAAGTATTTGGAGATCAGGCTTACAAGATGAGTGTCAGTTCTACAAAATCAATGACTGGCCACTTACTTGGGGCTGCTGGTGGATTAGAATCCATTTTCTGCATTAAGGCCCTTGAAACGGGGATGCTACCACCTACCATTAACTTAGAAAATCAGGATCCACTTTGTGATCTTGATTATGTCGCCAATAAATCCAAGAAAAAAGACATCCAGTATGCTCTTAATAATTCTTTTGGATTTGGTGGAACAAATTCTTCAACTTTGTTTAAGAAAGCCTAATTTAAATTATTTGGTTTTAAAGAATCAAATCAGGCCAGTGTTGGACCGCTAGTTCTCCTTATCCCAAAATTTATGTCTCTCTATTAGTTAAAGCGTAGCGATGATTCTCCCCCGTGTTGCAACGCAAAGAGCTGTTTTTTCAATAGGCAGAACAATACGGAAGACCTAAAATATTTCAAACACCTCGGAGACATTCAATATGCAAAAGCACCTCAATAGCACTGATCCTGAAGTTTATAAATTTATTCAAATGGAACAAGAGCGCCAAGAAATGGGGCTGGAGCTTATTGCTTCAGAAAATTACTGTTCTCGCGCAGTAATGGAAGCTCAAGGTTCATGTTTAACCAACAAATATGCTGAAGGTTATCCCAAGAAGCGCTACTACAATGGATGCCAATTCGTTGATGAGATTGAAACTCTGGCAATTGAACGATTGAAGCAAATTTTCAATGCGAAGTTTGCCAACGTTCAACCTCACTCTGGTTCAGGTGCCAACATGGCAGTTTACATGGCCATGATGAATCACGGGGATTCTTTTCTGGGAATGGATCTTGCTCAAGGTGGTCACTTAACCCATGGTTCTCCAGTAAACTTCTCAGGAAGACTTTATAAGGCCCTTCATTATGGCCTGAATAAAGAAGAAACTATTGATTACAATCAAATGGAAGATATTGCTAAGAAAGAAAAACCTCGAATGATCATCGCAGGTGCATCGGCCTATCCTCGAATTATCGATTTTAATAAAATTTCTCAGATCGCAAAATCTATCGATGCCATATTGATGATTGATATGGCCCACATTGCGGGTCTTGTTGCAGCTGGCCTTCATCCAAGTCCTATGGAAGTTGCAGATGTAGTTACTTCAACAACTCATAAAACACTTCGTGGACCTCGAGGCGGTCTGATCCTTACAAATAATGAAGAACTCGCAAAAAAATTTAATTCGCTCATTTTCCCTGGAATTCAAGGCGGACCACTTGAGCACGTCATTGCCGGTAAGGCAGTAGCCTTTAAAGAAGCCCTTGAACCTGAATTCAAAATATATCAAGAACAAGTTGTGAAGAACTCAAAAATGCTGGCCAAAACATTGATGGATAATGGGATTGATCTCGTATCCGGCGGAACTGATAACCATCTTGTGCTTCTTAAAACTGATTCTGTTAATATGAGCGGAAAAGAAGCAGGAGAAATTCTTGAAAATGTAGATATTACCTGTAACAAAAACATGGTTCCAAATGATAAGCGATCGCCGTTTGTAACCTCTGGTATCCGTTTGGGAACACCAGCCGTTACAACTCGAGGATTCAAAGAAAAAGAAACTAAAATTATGGCGGAGTTAATTATTAAAGCACTTAAAAATCCGACTGATGCTAAAGTTCAAAACGAAGTGAAACATAACGTGCATGAACTTTGTTTAAAATTTCCCGTTTACGGCAAGTAAGAGGAGCTGATTATGAAATGGTTAATTCTTCTGACTCTATTTTCTTGTTCAATGGCAAAAAAAAATGAACCGGCTTCTCCTGTAGTTGCTGCAACTGAGAGTAACGCAAAACCAGCTAGTCCCTATACGGTTAAACCGTGTTTTTGTATGAAGATTTTTCAGCCTGTCTGTGCAGGTGGTATGAACTACGGCAATTCATGCGAAGCTGAATGCCATGGACATAAAACCTGGACTGACGGTCAGTGTGGTCCAAAGAAAAAGTGATTAAACTTTAAAGTTTATAAAGACTTTCATATTTTCAGCTGTTTAGCTTCCAATCTTGGATATATTGTGATATTTATACCCTAATAACCACAACATCTAGTTTAGGTCTGCATTATGAAATGTCCCTATTGCTCGGCTCCCGATACAAAAGTTCTAGATTCTCGCAACTCTGATGAAGGTTCCGTGATTAGACGACGTCGTAAGTGTGAAAGTTGTCAGAAGCGTTTCACAACCTTTGAGACAGTTGAACTTTCTATGCCTATGGTGATTAAGCGTGATGGTAGAAGAGAGCCCTACAATAAAGATAAAATCAATCACGGGATTCAAAAATCTTGTGAAAAACGACCTATTTCAGCGGTTCAAATTGAACGCATCATCAATAACATTGAAAAAGCCATCCTTGATATTTCCGATAAAGAAATTCACTCCAAGGATGTTGGTAACCTTGTGATGATGTACTTAAGACATCTTGACCCTGTTGCCTATGTTCGGTTTGCAGCAGTGTATAGAAAATTCCAGGATGTTGAGGAATTTGTCAACGAACTTAAACATGACGAGCATAATCAGTTCAAAATTGTTCCATCTCTGAATAAGGAAGATAGCCGTGAGTACTAAACGGGAAGCTCGTGAATTTTGCCTTCAATTTCTTTATCACTTTCAGTTGCCGGCCTTTACTGATTTAAAGAAAGAACCGGATTCTGTTGAAATCTTTGCTCGGATGCAGGAGTTTAAACAAACTCTGGGGATTGAACTGGATTCAGCCTCTCAAGCATATGTTGCGACAATGGTTAAAGGAATTCTTCATGACCATGAAGCCCTTGAAGAAACTTTGATTAAATATCTTAAGAACTGGAAACTTTCTCGTATTTCTAAAATTGAACATTCCATTTTAATCATGGCGATTTATGAACTTAAATCTCATCCTGAAGTTCCAGGTAAAGTGGTCATCAATGAGGCTATTGAGTTAGGTAAGAAGTATTCAACAAAAGAATCGGCAGGATTCCTGAACGGCATTCTGGATAATATTTATAAGCAAGAATTAAAACGTAATGATTGATTTATTGGCCCAAGTTACTCCGCTCACTAAAGCTATTATATGGATCTCCAGTGAGGAACTAACGACTTCTCAAAAATATTATAAAGACATCGACTATCTCCTTAATGGGCTTTTAACGGCGACATTGAATTCCACTGCTACGAGAACACATGTTCTAGTGGGTGAAAACTTTGGCAACACCTTTTATGTGTTTGCCGGCAAGGTCCAAACAGCGGAACTAACGAGTTTTTTCGATTTAGTGAAACCTCATCTTAAAGATGAAAATAATCTCGTTTTAATTGATGATAATGATGTCTTTAAAGATTTAAAGAAAGGCATTCCAGAAGTGATTCTCAGCAAAATACAGACGATCTAATTTACTGGTTCAATTCTAAAATCACTCTGGCAGATAAGTTTCAACATACTAGAATAAAACTTATCTACCAAAATGCTTAAAGTGAAATAATTTTAGTCATTTTAAGATCGTAATTCATCCATCTCTCAAAAATTTTACCATCTTTATCAACCGTAAAGAGCTTCCCGTTACCATCCATGAAATAGTTAGAACCTAATCTGGACATGGCCTGAATCCTTAAGGAAACTGGCAAGGCTGGCATTTTTAAAGATCCATCATCAGCTACAGTGTAGAGCATTCCGGTGGTGTCAACAAAGTAGTTGCCGCCTTTCTTAACAATTATCCCTATACGATTCTGTGCTTTTGAAAAGATTTTCCCATCACTCGAAACGGTATAGAGAATGCCTCTATTCGTCATCAAATAATTACCTCCAAAAGAGATTATATCTGCTGCATTTAAGCCTTCAACTACAACCATAGAATATGAACCAGCGTCACTCACAGTGTAGATTTCATTATCCACAATAAAAAAATTCCCTCCAAACTTACTGGCATTCAACATTTTAGTATCACCTTCAATTAAGGTTACAAATCCCATTGAATCGATGATGTACAAGGCACCATTGGTACCAATAAAATAATTCAAACCTTTGCCACTGATCTCTTTTGGCAAAACTTCATACTTTCTGAATAGACTTCCTTGATTGTCTACAGTCACAATGACATTAGAATCTTCCATAAGATATTGACCACCTTTAACTGTCACTCTCGCAACAGGCGTGTAGTGACTAAAGTCATAGACATAGCCATTCTTATCAACAGTCAGAGTAATTCCATTCTCTAAGACGAAATAAGACTGAGAAAATGCATTGATTGATAAAAGAAAAAAACCGGTGATAAATATTTTCAGCATGAGTCGCTCCTTAGTATAAAACACAGCGCGGACTATACAGAATGCTTTAACGCTTTTCCATAATGGTCGTGTAAGTTTATTAATACTAAGGTAAGCTGCCGAATGGTCCTGTGTTTCCTTAAGATGACTCTCGAAGCTAAATGAGTGCGTAACAAAAAAAAGATTAGATTGAAAGAATTTTAGCTTCTTTCAGATCATGAGCAGTCATAGCTCTTTCAAAAACGGCACCATTACTGTCGACACCAAATAATTGTCCATCTTGATCAATGAAGTAATTAGTTCCAAGCTTCGTGATAGTAGGCACTTTTAAAGTCGCAGGAAGAGTTGGTAAATAAAGGAATCCTTCTTCAGAAATTGTATAAAGCGAATTGTTTGTATCAATAAAGTAATTCCCACCTATTTTTGTAATCGCCGCCGTTTTAACTTCAGGCTTAGGATATACAAATCCGTCTTTTGTAACAGTATATGTATCGCCTTGATTGGTTTGGAAAAAACGACCACCAAATACTGTTATGTCAGCGGGGTTTAATCCTGCCACATCGATTTTAAAGTAGTTGCCTTTAGTGTTCGTGGTATAAAGACTAACAACTGGTTTTTTATCGTTTAATTTTACTGTGAAGAAATTTCCGCCGTAGCCTACTGTCTTCTTGGTCGCGGCTTCTTTATCATATTTATAGAAGAATCCATTGGCATCGAAAGTATAAAGATGTCCATTCTCCGAAATTAAATAATTGTTTCCTTTGCCTTTGATCTTTGAAGGTACTTTTTCATTTTTAGGGTAAAGAAAACCTTTTTCATCAGTGCTGATCAACTTCCCTTCTTCAACAAAAAACTGTCCACCAGTTAAAGTGACTTTATAAGGAAGAATGAAATTTCCGAAATCATAAACGAATGCAGCCTTATCAGTGGTAAGGGTCACTCCATTATTCAAAATTAAATAAGACTGAGAGTAGCTATTGAATGCAAGCAATAAGGTTCCCAATGCCAGGATCTTTTTCATGGAGAACTCCTTAAGAGTATTTAAAAAGATTAACGGGCGGGAATATAGGACTATTGAAAGCCAAACGCCACCCCGCATAAAAACTTTACCGAGGTGGGCTTAACTACTTAATATTCAATAAGATTTCGGGCAGCAATGAGGATCTTGTTCATATCAGGAAGAGTGGCCCGTTCCAGGATGCGGTTAAATCCAACTGGAGTGAAAGCAGAACCCACGCGTTTCACAGGAGCATCCAGATATTCAAAGGCATGCTCATTGATCACACCTACTAACTCTCCTCCAAATCCACCGAAGACTTTATCTTCGTGAACTACAAGGGCGCGATGTGTTTTCTTCACGGTTTTAACGATGGCATCGTAATCAAGTGGATTCAATGAACGGAGGTCTAGTACTTCAACTTCATATCCTTCTTTTGAAAGAACTTCAGCTGCTTCAAGCGAAAAGTGCACAGTATTTCCGTAAGTAATGATGGATAAATCTTTTCCTTCGCGACGAAGGCGAGCTTTACCAAATGGCACTTCGAAATCTTCTGGAACCGGGGTCATGGCATATTTTGCATTATAAAGAGTTTTTGGCTCAAGATAAACTGTCGTTCCGCGAGAGCGCATAGCTGTTCTCAAGAGACCAGCGGCATCATCAGCAAAAGCCGGAACGACCACTCGAATACCTGGAAGAGTACAAAGAGTTCCTTCAAGGTTTTGAGAATGATAAAGGCCACCACCAATATAACCACCAGATGCTAAACGTATAACTAAGTTTGGAGAAAATGCGCCATTACTTCTCCAGTAGTCATGAGAAGTCTCAACCATTTGTTCCATTGCTGGCCAGAAATAATCTGCGAACTCTGCACCTTCAACCACGCAACGAATTTTATCATTGAAACGAGACATTCCGTTACCAGTACCAAGAATATAATCCTCAGCGATTGGTCCGTTGAAGACCCTTGATTTACCAAACTCTTGTTGCATCCCTTTAGTAACGTTAAAAATCCCGCCCTTTTCTTTATTGGCCACATCCTGACCCCAAATATAAGTATCTGGGTTATGACGGAATTCAGCTTTAAGTGTTCCATTGAGTGAATCAATGAACTTCATTGGCTCGCCATTAAAATCGTGAGTTCCATCTACATACTTTTGTGGAACATATGGCTCTGGCACTACAAAATCATAAATAGATTCAGGAGATGGATTTGGAGCTTTCACCGCTTTCGTGTGAGCATCCAGAAGTGTTGCTTTAGCATCAGCTTCAATCGTTTCAATTTCTTTCTGTGTAAAAATCTTAGCTGCTAACAAATCAGCTTTAAATTTTGGCAAAGGATCCTGAGCTTTCGCATCAGCGCGCTCTTTTTCATCGCGATACCATTCATGGTTATCCGAGTTTGAATGGTTACCAATACGAACACACATTGCATGAACAATAACTGGCACAGAATTCTTGAGAGCATAGTCGTGGGCCGTGATCATGGCATTCATTGAATCAAAAATATCTTTACCGTCACATTTGATGATCTTTAGATTTGGAAAACCAATGAAGTTGTCACAAACCATTTCGTTAGAAGTCTGGTCTGCTTTTGGTACTGAAATACCATAACCATTATCCTGGAAAACGAAAATCACAGGGAGTTTCTCTCTGTCTGCTCCATTGATGGCTTCATAACAGTAACCTTCAGAGACTGAAGATTCACCTTGAGAAGAAATCGCAACACCTTTGTGCTTATAAGTTTTCATGGCACGCCCAACACCTACAGCATGAAGTGTATGGTTACCAGTACAAGAAGAAACGTTATGAACATTCCATTCTGGTTTGGCAAAGTGGTTAGACATATGACGTCCACCAGAAGCAAGATCAGTAGCTTTGGATATACCATTCAAAATAATTTCTTCAGCAGTTAGCCCTGCAGAAAGAGCAGTTAACATGTCTCGGTAATAGGGAAATAAATGATCGGTGTTTTTATCAAAGACCTGCCCAATGGCCAATTGGATTCCGTCATGACCAGCATAAGGAGCATGGTAAGACCAACCCAGAGCTTGCTTCAAATAATTGGGAGCACGCTCATCAATCATGCGACCCAGGATGAGAAGGTTTAGCCATTTTTCGAGGGTTTTCTTATCGGTTTTTTTAATATCGTGATGTTTGACAACTTTTAAACTCATTTGACTCTCCACTAAGCCTGGAACAGCTATTAACTATAAATGAAATTAGGTGGACATTACTATCATAAAGAGGATTTAAGGGCAATGAAATGACCGGCTTTTGACGCACAACTTAGTAAGTTACGTATTAGTTTTTTTAAAGAGTTACTGGCCTAAAAAAGCCACTCCCCATTCTTTAAACATTGTTTCATGCTTTATCAAGGCACTAGGTCTGACTTCTGTTGAGTCGAGCATTGGAAAAGGTATTTCCTGGGGTTCATCAACATCGGGTTCAGTTCTGTGAGGAATCAGTACATAAAGGCTACGAACAAAAGTTGTTTGTGGCACATTTATCGTTACTGGAAGGACTTCATCCAACTGCTTATTGTACTGAGGATAAATACAATAAAAAGGAAAATCAGGAATCTTAACACTCCAATGCTCTTCAAAATCTTGAAGTGCGATGGCTGGATACTTCATTTCACTTAAATCTTTCAACATCCATTTGATAGTTTCTTCACGATTGGCACAAAGCCCACGCTCATATTGCATTTTATCTTTGGGAAAGCGGATATCATAAAAAAGATAATCGTAGTTAATACCTTCGATTTCAAATTTATCATTATTGATTTTTCCTTTCCATGAGTTCTTCTCATCAAGATAAGGTGTTGTAGCAAGAAAATTTAGCTCTTCTTTTGAGTCAAAAACAAAAGTGAATTTTTTATTTTTATGGATGGATTCTACATAGATATTTGGTTTAAGTGCATGCACTTCACCATTCCCAGTATAATAGCTGGCATTAATACCTCTATTTTGCCAGACCCCGGGAAAATGCAAGTTAGGATAATGAAGATCACCCTGAGAGGCCCACCATGGTTGAGGTTTTGTCCGGAAAACGGCTGAGGGAAAATTTGAAAGCCATTCTGAAGGATCTTTAAGATCACTTGGGAGTAAAACACAATCACCTTGGCTACTTTGCATTTTTATATGGCATGAATATCCAGACTCAGGAGACCAAACTCTGATTTGATTAACAGAACAATTTTTTGCAAATATTTCGACAGAAGAAATAACCAAAATGAAGAGAAAAATGAGTCTCATTTCTTCTCCATCAAAATATTGAATGAACTTACCCCTGATGCCACCGAGACTTTTTTCATAAATTCACACCCCTTTTCATCGGATGCTCTGATTTGGTAGTCACCTGGCTTAAGATAAAATTGGAATGTTCCGCCTACCGGAACCTCAGAATGCATTAAAAGCAGACGCTCTTTATATTGATCTTTATCTAAGGATACCCAAAGCATAACAGGACTTGCGCAATCTTTAGGTGATTGCACACTTCCTTTTAATCCAGAAGCAGAATAAGCCTGAAAAGATAAGAGGATTGTAAGAAGGCACAAAATTCTCATGCCAACATTATCGGCTGATTTTAGCAGAAGCATAAAGTCAGTTTAGTCGACTAGCATAGTCATGAATTATCTCCCGCTTTCTCCTTGATAAACTTCAAGTCTCTGTCTTAAACTGCCGAAAACTCATTCATAAACTTTTGATGGAGCTCTATATGGCCAAGACGGTTGCTGACGGCTTTTTTGCAGATTCACGAATTAAAGAAGCTAAAAAACTTATTCAAGATGCACTCAAAGAACATCAATCACAGATCACAGGTGTGAAATCTGGGAATCCGGAATTAAAAGAAAGTTACGACCAACTTTTAAAAAAGATGGCAGAGTATCGTGGTGGTGCTCTTTTCTATAATTATTTGGGAACTGGCATTGGTAATGGGCCTTTAGTTGAATTAGCTGATGGCTCTGTTAAATATGATTTTATTACAGGGATTGGTGTTCACTACATGGGTCACTCTCATCCTGGGGTTATAGATGCACAAATCAATGGGGCAATCTCAAACACTGTAATGAATGGTCACCTTCAGCAAAACACAGATAGTGCAAAACTTGTGGAATTAATGTCTACGCAAGCCTGTAAACATGGAGCCGAAGTCAAAAACGTTTTCCTTACAACTTCAGGTGCTATGGCAAATGAAAATGCCTTCAAAATGATTTATCAAAAACGTTATCCTGCGGCCCGTTTCTTTGCCTTCGAGAAATGTTTTTCCGGGCGTACTCTTGGTATGGCCTGGGTAACTGATAAAGCAGCTTACCGACAGGGTCTACCAAAGACGATTGATGTAGACTTCATTCCTTTCTACGATGCTTTAGATCATCAGGGTTCAATTGATAAGGCAGTGTATGCTATGAAAAAAGCAATCACGCGCTTTGCTGGTCAACATGCTGGATTCATCATGGAATTAATTCAAGGTGAAAATGGTTCATGGGTTGGGAACACTGAATACTTTGAAGCTCTGATTAAAGTTTGCCAAGAAAATAATATTTCAGTTTTTGTAGATGAAGTGCAAACTTTTGCGAGAACTCATCATCTCTTTGCTTTTCAACATTTTAAACTAGACAAGCATGTGGATGTAGTTTCGATCGGCAAAAACTCTCAAGTTTGCGCTACACTCTTCAAGGATGATCACAAACCAAAACCTGGGTTGATGTCCCAAACTTTTACAGGCTCATCATCCCAGATTGCAGCTTCCAACTATGTCATCAATGAAATAGTGAATGGTGGATATCTTGGTGAAAACGGTAAAATAGAAAAATTTCATCAACACTTCAAAGGTAATCTGGAGAAGATTGCCAAAAAACATCCTGAAAAACTTTCTGGACCTTTTGGGATTGGTGCCATGGTTGCCATGACTGTATTTAATGGCGATGAAGCTAAATCTAAAAATTTCACCATAAAACTTTTTGAAAATGGTGTACTCTCCTTTATGGCCGGTTCAAGTCCAACGCGTGTTCGTTTTCTTATGCCCATTATGGCAGTAGAGATGAAACACATCGACGAGGTTTGTGCCATCATTGAGAAAACATTAATTGAGTTAGCCTAATGTTTATTATCCGTCCGATTGAAACAAAAGATCTTGATGGGTTGATGGAGCTTCTGGAGAAGTCTGGGCATGGATTAACGTCCTTGCCAAAAGACCCGGAAGTTTTAAAAAAACGTATCCGCATGTCTGAGAGAAGTTTTGCCAATCGTGAAGACACGCCAACTGGCGAAGATTACCTCTTTGTGATGGAAGAAATTTTCACAGGAAAAATCGTTGGCGTTTGCGCTATTATTTCAAAAATTGGTGGCTTTCAGCCTTACTATTTTTATCGTCTTGAAAAAACTCATCACGAATCAAAACTTATTCATGTGAAAAATGATGTGACTGCTCTTCATTTTCATTTTGTGCATAACGGACCAGCTGAGATTTGTTCTCTTTACCTTCATCCAGATTTCAGAAACTCTCAAAACGGGCGTTTTCTTTCATTGTCTAGATTTCTTTTCATTGCAGAAAATAGAAAATTATTTGAAGATCAAGTTATTGCAGAGATGCGTGGGATGGTTAATGATTCAGGCCACTCTCCTTTTTGGGACGCTGTTGGAAAACATTTTTTCAAAATTGATTTCCCTACAGCTGATTATCTTTATATCAAGAATAAAAAATTTATCGAAGACATGATGCCAAAGTACCCAATTATAGCGAATCTTTTACCGGAAGAAGCGGAGTACGTAATTGGCAAGGTTCATCCCAATACTGAACCAGCGAAACGCATTCTTGAACAGGAGGGATTTCGCTTTTCAGGTTTGGTGGGTATATTTGAGCCAGGCCCAGTCTTGATAGCCGAGCTTGATAATATACGTTCAATTAAAGAAAGTGTTGTTGGTGAAATTAAAGAAATTTCTGACAAGCCTTTTAAGTCCGAAATTTTTATTATTTCAAGACAGAGTTCGAACTTTCGAGCAGCTCTGGGCGGAGTGGTAAAACTCAAATCAGGGGGTTACAAAATCTCAGGAGTTGCTGCAGCTGCCTTAAAATTGCGTCTCGGTGATAAAATTCGTTTTGTTTCATTCCGACCAAAAGAAATTAAAAAGAAAAAAGTAACAAAAAAGAAATTAAAAGTATGAGCAAGAATGAAGTTCCTCGAATGATGAAAAATATTTTTATCAATCCCCCTTTCCAATTAAAAATTATGAGTTATTTTGTCGGACTGTTTGTCTTATCTACTCTTAGTTTATATACGACAACTTTTCTTTTATTTTGGAAAATTAAGCAAAAAGCATTGAACGTTGGGATTCCTGATGGGCATGTATTTTATAGATTTTTACTAAATCAAAAAAATGATGTTGATAATTTGTTTATAGGCTTAGCAATTGTAAACTTGTTTCTGCTCTTGGCAGTTGTAGTAGCGGTATCTCATCGCATTGCAGGTCCTCTACACAAAATTAAGATGCACCTAGAAAACAAGGAACTGGATCCAGAAAGTTTCAAGTTGAGAAAAAGTGATTTTTTCCGAGAAATTGAGCCTATGATTCAAAAATTTTCTAATAAAAAACAATGAACATTTTTTTTTGGATTTTAATATTAAGCTTTACCCTCTTTTCTTGCTCAGCCCCTCAAAAAGTGTCTGAATTTTCAGATAATTATGCACTGATTGAATTTGCGGCTAAGCTAGAGGAAGAGGAAGCCACTGCAAACTCAATGAGAGAAGAAATACCTGATTCACAAGCGAAGTGAATTTTCCAAAAAACTTTTTTAATTACTGGCCTTGTTTTGTACTCTCAAAAATCTTATCAGCTGAAGCTGCTACAAATCCCTGATAAAGTTTTCCATCTGGCATTGCGTATCTCTTAGCAAACTCATAATAACAAGCAGGAATCGTTAATTTAGCGTCTTCAAACAAGACTTCAATGTTATTGGCCAAAGTCGAAGATTGCTCAAGACAAACTTCCTTAGAGCCTTTCACTTCGCCACCGCTTGCATTTAATTTGTATCCCTTACTCTTAAGAAAATCATTGAGATAGTGAATATCAGAAAACTTCTTCAAGGCATTAATAAAAACCGTAAAATGGTTTGCTCGGTATCCAAAAGCCGCAACCCAAGCTGCGTAATCACTTTCCTTCATGAGTTCATTATATGACTGTGTTGATACTTTCCATGGACGTCCACCAGAAACAAAATCAAATTCAAACTCTTTTGATTCTGGAATCTGATCAACCAATCCATAAACTATTTTTTGTAAAGCTTGTGAAAATTCTTCCAGTCTAATTTCTGAGATAAAAATTTTAGGCATTTTTTCATCTGCATGCTGATAATGTTTAGCATAGACTTTTTTTTCCGGAAAATGGTAGTCGCCGAAATATTTATATCCAGACTCAATGAAAGGCCTGGCAAGTACATCTATGGTTACACGAGGATGATTAAAAGTTCGAAGGGCAATATGGTCATTTAGGATGACTTCTCCTTCATCAGTAAAAAGATCTGAAATTTTCTGTGCCAAAGGATTAATCGTAATATAATCGTGCCACATCTTGTCCAACAAACCCGGTAAAGTTTTAACTGTCATATAAACTCCTTAAAGATACCCCTAGCTTACCCAAAAATGAGGGTATTTGTAAGCCAAACCTTGTTTTTAACACTCTGTATTATAGTGTCACTATCCAAACAAAAGGGGTATGATGATTATCATTAAAATCGAAAAGGATTTCTATGCAGATGTTACTTAAAGGTGACTATTTTAACGGTCGTTTCACTCATCCTGAAGGGTTAGGTAATTTATCCGGTGCCCAAGAGCGCATTTTAAAAAAATGCCCAGCAGAGCTGACTCAAACTCTTTGGGAAGCTGGTGTGTATTTTGATCATGTTGAGAAAGTTATAGCGTCAGCCGAAAAAGGTTTTGATAGTTGGAGAAAACTCAGTTTTGCTGAAAGAATAAATTTCTTAAAAAAATATCAAGAAATTGTTCGGGCCCGCAAAGATGAAATTGCCATGGCCCTGGCACTGGAAGTTGGTAAGCCACTTTGGGAAGCCAAAACTGAGGCAGCGGCATTAGACAGTAAAGTTAGTGTGACTATTACTGATTCACTAAAACGTATTGAGCAAGAAACATTGAAAGATGTCATGCCAAAAATTGATGGGCATGTAGTTTATAAACCACTTGGCCCATGTTTTGTCATTGGACCATTTAACTTTCCATGTCACTTGGCGAATGGACAAATTCTCTCAGCACTTCTAGCTGGTAACTCGATTATTTTTAAGCCATCCGAGAAAACTATTTTCTCAGCTCAGCTCATGATTGAATGCTTTCATCAGGCTGGTTTTCCAGAAGGTGTCGTCAATTTTATTAATGGAACTGGGTATACTGCTGGAAAACTTACCGGTGATAAACGCATCCGCGGTATCTTCTTCACAGGTTCTAGAAATGTTGGCTTAAAGATTTTAGAAAATACCTATAAAGATCTAGGAAAGCTTGTGGCGCTTGAACTTGGTGGAAAAAATTCGACCATTATTCATCATGATACAAATATTTCTCATGCTCTTCCTGAACTACTGCGTGCTTGTTTTTTAACTTCCGGGCAGCGTTGCACTTCTACTTCGATGATTCTTGTACACAGAAAAATTGAGCAGGAATTTATATCGCAGTTCAAAGCTCTGACTGAAAGAATTCGAGTGGGCCATCCGACAAAAGATCAAGACCCATTTATGGGCCCATTGATTGATGAGCACGCTGAGAAACTTTATTTTGATTTTTGTCAGTTCGGTAAACAA
Organism: Bacteriovorax stolpii; assembly: GCA_945860895.1. Taxonomy (GTDB): domain Bacteria; phylum Bdellovibrionota; class Bacteriovoracia; order Bacteriovoracales; family Bacteriovoracaceae; genus Peredibacter. The sequence continues at coordinate 1,602 of CAMASK010000026.1, read as the reverse complement.
GAAGGTGCCGAAGAAATCGTTTCCCCAAGAAAATTAGATGTGGGCTATCAAGGACACTATGTCTCTCCTTCCATCCACTATGCTAAAAAACCTGATCTTAAAGGCAAATTCATCCAGGAAGAAATTTTTGGACCGAACTGTTTCTTTGTGCCTTACGATGACATTGAAGAGGCGATTAAAATTGCAAACTGCACTGAATACGGTTTAGCAGCTTCAGTTTTCACCCGTGATCAGGACATATATAAATTATGCCTGCGTGATATTGATTCAGGACTTCTCAATCTCAACCGTTCAACGGTTGGAGCGACGGCACGTATGCCTTTCGGTGGTGTGAAAAATTCCGGCAATCATCATCCGGCCGCAGTTTCAATGATTGATCATTGCGTAAGCACAGTCGCTTCCCTTGAGACTCTGGACGACAATAGTTCTAAAATTTCTGACGTAGTGGGATTAGAAAATTAAACATTATGGAAAACTCTCTAGATCTTAAAGCGACTCTAAAAAAAGAAAAAATTTATATTATTATTCTTTCTGCTATTCAAATTGCCCACATCCTGGATTTCGTGATCATGATGCCTTTGGGTCCTCGCTTTATGCGTGTATTTCAGATTAACCCTACTGAATTCTCAACACTCGTTTCTGCCTATTCCTTTAGTGCGGGGATCGTGGGATTTTTTGGAGCACTTTATGCCGATCATTTTGATCGCAAGAAATTTCTTTTATTCAATTTCACCGGCTTCATCATCGGCACCTTTATGTGCTCGATCGCTCCTAATTTTGCGGCCCTCTTAATTGCCAGAATTGTTGCGGGTGCTTTTGGTGGTATTTTAAATGCCTGTGTTCTCTCCATGGTATCTGATTTAATTCCTTTTGAGAGAAGAGGTGCGGCCATGGGCGTAGTCATGTCTTCTTTTTCGTTGGCCAGCGTTCTGGGCGTCCCACTGGGTCTCTATATTGCCCAGATCTTTGACTGGCACGCTACCTTCTATTTTATTGTTGCTGTTGGAATTGTTTTTTGGATTCTTTCACTGATTTATCTACCATCAATAAAAGTCAGAACAACACAATTGAGCGTAAGAGAAAATTTGAACAATTTTAAAATGATTTTAAGCCATAAAGATTATTTGCAAAGTTTCCTTCTGACCAGTGTTCTTGGTTTCGGAATCTTTATGATCGTCCCTTTCATCTCTACCTATATGGTTGGGAATGTTGGCTTAACTGAAGCTCAGTTACCCTTTATCTATTTGGTAGGAGGGACGTGTACGATTATTTCCGCCCGCTTAATTGGTAAGGCCTGTGATCGCGTAGGGAGTTATCGTGTCTTTAAATATGTCGCTTTCTTCTCAATCATCCCTATTTTCTTTTTAACTAACCTTCCTCATGTTCCTTTGGTTTTAGCGCTTTGTAGTACCTCAATTTTCATGATGACGGGCACGGGACGCTTTATACCCGCCATGACAATTGTCAGTGCCGTCGTCAATCCTAAAGACCGAGGCACTTTTATGAGCTTGGAAAGCTCCGCCCGGCAGTTGTCCTCTGGAGCTGCTTCTCAAATTGCGGGGCTTATTATTGGATCAGTTGCTGGAGCAATGACAAACTATA
>CAMASK010000025.1 GCA_945860895.1 Bacteriovorax stolpii | reverse complement strand
TACCAACCACTTGGATGCAGAAACTGTCTTCTGGCTTGAGCGTCACCTTCACGCGTACAAGGGAACTGTTATTGCCATTACCCACGATAGATACTTTTTGGATAACGTTGCTGGCTGGATTCTTGAACTTGATCGCGGTGCCGGTATTCCCTGGGAAGGAAATTATTCTTCATGGCTTGAGCAGAAATCAAATCGCTTAGCCCAAGAAGAAAAAACTGAATCGAAACGTCAGAAGAAAATGAAAGAAGAGCTTGAGTGGATTCGCATGTCACCCAAAGCTCGTCAGGCAAAATCCAAGGCCCGTATTCAAAACTATGAGCAAATGCAAAATGATTCAACCGCTGAAGCGCGAAATGAAACCAATGAACTTTTTATTCCACCAGGTCCTAGACTTGGGGATATTGTTATTGATGCCAACGGAATTTCAAAAGCTTTCGGGGATAAGCTCCTCTATGAAAACCTCACGTTTAAACTTCCTCCTGGGGGAATCGTGGGAATCATCGGGCCTAACGGTGCTGGTAAGACAACTCTATTTAAAATGATCACCAAGCAGCTAGAGCAAGATGCGGGATCCTTTAAAGTTGGTGAAACAGTTAAACTTTCCTATATTGATCAATCCCGCGAGATGGACCCTGAGACAACTGTGCTTCAAGAAATTTCTGGAGGTCTTGAGTTGATCAAACTTGGAAACAAGGACATGAATGCTCGCGCTTATATTTCGAGATTTAATCTTACTGGTGATGATCAATCCAAGCGCATCAAGGAACTCTCTGGTGGTGAAAAAAACCGTGTTCACTTAGCGAAAATGCTTAAAGAAGAAGGCAACGTTCTTCTTTTGGATGAGCCTACCAATGATCTCGATGTGAATACACTTCAGGCCCTTGAGCGTGCTCTTTTAGATTTCGCTGGATGTGCGGTAGTTATTTCCCATGACCGTTACTTCTTAGATAGAATTTGTACTCATATGTTAGCCTTTGAAGGGGATTCTAAAGTGGTATGGTTTGAAGGAAACTTCCAGGATTACCATGAAGATCTTAGACGACGCTTAGGTGATAAAGCCGATGTGCCACAACGTCTGACTTACAAAAAATTAAAACGTGATTAATTTTTAATGAGTTCATCAGCTTTCAACCATTATAAATATTTTCTTTCCAAAGTTTATTCATGGACCCTAGGTGATAAGGCCGATCTTTTTCAAAAGAATGCGGCGTGGTTAATGCAAAATGGAATTACTGAAGGAAAGTTATTGGATCTGGGAGCTGGTTTCGGCTCCCATGCTATTCCTGCAGCCGAGCTCGGGTTAGCGGTTACTGCGATAGATTTTTCTTCCGAACTATTGAATGAACTCAAAAAATTCGATCCCAGTTCAAAAGTTAAAACAGTTGAGTCTGATTTCATCACTTTCCTTCGTCATCATTCTGAAAATTATGATTATGTATTATGCCTTGGTGACACCCTTACTGATCTAGCCTCCCTGGAAATGCTTAATGATCTATTTCAATCCCTGGTAGATCAGGTCTCTGAAAATGGACGACTGCATCTTTCATGGCGTGATTACCAAACTATTCCATTCATGGATTCAGAGCGTTTTTATATCATCAAACAAGATGAAAAGAGCATCATGACTTGCGTACTCGAAGACGAAAACGCAAAAATGATCACTGCGACGGATGTCTTACATACAAAAATAGGCAATGAATTTAAAGTTTCTGGACATTCTTACCAGAAACTCAAACTCACACCGGAGCTTGTTTCAGATTTATTAATAAAAGCAGACTTTGATGTTATTAAAACTAAAGTTCAAGGCAGAATAGTTGAACTTGTTGCCTCTAAAAATTAAGAAAATTCTTTGTCTTTAATCATTACATTCTTTTGACAAGATAAAATCTCTGCTAAAAAATCCCACTTTTCAATACGACTTATGTTTATTTGCAAGGATTCATCTTCTGAATTCAGTCATTTAAACATGGTCTTAAACTTGCTCAGTTCTTTCTGCGTATGGGCATCAGGCTCTTCGATCAAAGGAGATTTATATGAAAAAGAAATGGTACAGTGGAAAAGGAACGTTATTAGTTTTTACTACAGCGTTCATCGCATTAGCGAGTTGCGGTGAAAACAGTGGCGCAAATAAATCAGTTCAATCAGGTCAACAGCAAGAACAAGATAGCGGAAGTTTTAAGGCCGAATTAACACCACTAAATGCTCAAGTCTCAGGTGGAATTAGTGGAACTGCAGATGTGACTGTTAATGGTGACGGTTTGATTGATGGACCAGAGACTAACGCAGTTTCTGGTAATGTGCTGATACCTTTTGATTCTGATATCATTGGATTTGACGGTGCAAGAGTCGTGGAGATTCATGGTGTTGCTGCAAATGCGATTCTGCCAGATTCAGTTGCTTCGGCAGATCCAAATAAGTCCCCTGAAGAATTACCTATTGCATGTGGTGTCTTGAGAAGATCTGGAGGAACAACTGGTGGTGGTCAAGGATGTAATGGCGGTAAATGTTAAATTTATATTCTCTAGATACCCTTCGGGTTATCTAGAATTTAATTTTTAAAAAAATTTTCTTCTTTTTTTCCAACAACTACTTCAAAAAATGCAGTACCTTTATCTGATCCAAGAATTTTGATAATTTCCTTAACTTTTTTATTTTCCATAAAAACAACATACTCCAAATTCCTGCAAATAAGTTCCATGACTTTTTCGAAAGCTAAATTCGCTTCACCAGCATAGAGAGTAAACAAAAGGGCGACCCGATGAAGAGCATCATGAGCACTTGAAGCATGCAATGTTCCCATCAAACCTTTATGACCTGTATTCATGGCCATGAGGAACGGGACGACTTCATGTGATCGCATCTCACCTAAAATAATACGGTCAGGACTTAAACGAAGAGTATAAGAGAGATAGGACTTTAATGAAGTTTGGACACTGTCTCCTGAAATAAATCTTGTCTGATGAGGAAGCTCAGAAAGGATTTCATAGGTATCTTCTAAAACCACAATATGTTCTTCTTTGTTAACATAATCCAATAAACTGGCCAGAATGGATGTTTTTCCTGAGCCAGTTGAACCTGCAATCAGCATGTTTTTTTTATTTTTTATTAAATCAACCAAAAGATCAGTCTCTCCAAAAGAAGAGATAGGGTAAGGCTTATTGGCAAGACATCGAAGGACCAATTTAGATATTCCTCTAGGAGAAGTTGAACCATGGATCATGCTGAAACGGTAATTCTTTCCAAATAGTTCTCCATAAAAACTGCAAAAAGGATTTTGAACATTCCAATTTTGCTTATACTTGATGGAGATGATTTCGAGCCATAATTGCCAGTCCTCGGCCAATAGAGGCAAGCTGATGTTCTTTTTTTCCCCTGAAAAAGTCATTCTTTGAGATTTATTAAATGAGTGAAAGAAAAATTCTGTAGCTGGTTGATTCAGGATCTCTTCTAAAAAAGGCCAACTTGTGATTTCAATGAAATTCTCTTTTATTGATTGAAGATCCTCAGCTGCATTTAATACTGGTAGCTCCTGAAAGAAATGATCCCATTTGGGAATCATGCCCTTATTCAAATTAGAGATTAAAATTCTTCTTGCTTGAATAAGCGCTTCTTCCAAATTAAGAGGGGCTTCATTTTCTTTAAACATACTTAACATTATTCCACCGTTTCAAGAACTACATAGCCATAGATTTGTTTATAAGTTTTTTGATCTGATTTCGATTCAAAGAGCTGCTTTAATATCGGTATATCCGAGATCAGAGGAATACCTTTGCGACTCTTTGAATTCGTTTGAAAGCCAATTTGGAATATTTTCATTGGAACTCCAACCTCCAGGAGTGCAGATGAAATTTCTTTGCTTCCACTAATGGCCTGTTCAGCCGGTCGTGAGAATTCTGTCTCATATTCTAGTAATAATTTTCCACATGATTCTGTCACTTTGGTTTTAATCTTAAGACCGGCAAATTTCCAATCAATTGGAGCAATAACTGTGGCGCCCTGAACTCCAATGTTTTGGTAAGGAATTTGCGAGCCAATTTCTACCAGTTGTGGCGTATTCAGGTTGATAACTAGCTCTGGTTCGGCAAGCGATGACAAATCCATTTGCGATTTTTGTAAGAACACTGCATTTTTATCAATCATATTACGAATACCATTCACAAATAAATCAGATACATTCGCCGAAAGTTTATCTAGACCCATATGAATTTCTCTTCCGTCCATTCTTTCAAGCTGAATAAGTTTAAGTTTTAATCGATAGTTTTTATGACGAAGACGGGAATCCTGCTGGATAAATGAAACTCGATAAAAACTTGCAAGCTGTTTAAGAAATTCAGCATTACTCACCCCTTCATAGAAGCAAAGGATGTCTAACCAATCCACCTGACAAGTGACTGATGAGAACCCGTTCCCGTAAAGCTTTTTATAAATTTGTCCAACTATGTGATTACGTAATTTGGGATCGAGAGTGATTTTGAAAAAAACCTGATCCTGAAACTGTGCCTTTATTTTCTGAAGATACAGATAATCAGAGAAGTCCGTTAACGTTCCAGAAGCAGTCATGATGGGGCCTTTAATATCAATGGTAAGATTCAGATTCTTAAGTGCGTCTGCCAGCTGGAAAGTTTTAAGAAATTTTTGTTTGGAAAGAACGTAGATGCTAATGACTTCTTTGCCTGCTTGCTTCCATACCACGAGATCTGTGAATCCAACTCTCTTGCCCTTTAAAAGAAGCTTTCCAGTTTTTGGTATGAACTTATAGGAAATCACCTCTGGATTACCCACCGAAAAGTTTTTTAGGCCATCAAAAGCTAGTTCTTTTTGTTCTCCCTTGGCCAGAATGACGTCACTAGACGAAACTTGAGCGAATGACGCAGAGGGTAACAAGAAGAAGACTTTGACAAGAAGAATGCTTCTCGTTAGATTGAGGAGCTTCAAAACTGAAAGATTAAGACTATTCCTTGAGGAGATATTTATGGCTTCTAGAACCGCAGTAACAGAAAACCGTCGTAAGGCACACAGAAGAGCAGCAGGCGCTAAGAGAAAAGCTGCTAATCGTAACAAAGGTACTACACCTAAGTTTGCGATCCATGAAGATGGTGCTCCTAAAGCTAAAGCAGCAGCTCCTAAAGTTGCAAAAATAGCTGCACCTAAAGTTGCAAAAATAGCTGCACCTAAAGCTGCAAAAACAGCAGCTCCAAAAGCTAAAGCTAAAGCCACAGCTACTAAGTAATTCATTTTAGCTCCTTACGGGGTTTGAAAGATTTTAAGTGATTCAGAAATGAATTCATGATCAACGGAGACTATCAAAAGGTCTCCGTTGTTGTTTAAGCACAGGTCAAGTTTTCCTCGCTCTTTTAAAGCCTCGCATTTTGGTGTCACTGTCAAAGCAATTAAATCTTCTGGTATATGATAAGTTTGAACAAAAATATCTTTAATCCATTTGGCATCCGTTGAATTCTGCTCATAGTAAACATGGATTGGTCGGGCAAATACTGGCAAGCTCAAAAGAGCTAAAAAAGTAAAACTAATAATGAATTTCATGTGCTGCTCCTTTAGAAATTGGTGCGAAATTGAGCGTTTTTAAAAATGGAATAATTTCCCAGCTATCGTAAGACAAGAGGGCTTGTGCTTGTGACTCTTTAACCAGAACAGTAAAGCGTCCCTCAGGTTCTAATGGAGATTTTTCTAACATGGCCTCTAGATGTTTGCGGGAATTGCGGTGTAATAAAAGCACCTTTTTTCCAGAATGAAATGGAGTAAGTAATTCTGCCTTGATCTGAATTTCAACCCAACCCTCAGGTGTAGCCTGAGCAACTTTTGGAGCTTCATTTCCGGTGAAGAGGACAAAAAAGAAAATATTGGACAATAGAAGAGCTATACCGAGCTTCATCCACCATATTTTAGTCCTGGTATTTTGATTCAAGATTCTGCCAATTAGTTTTGAAATCATTCAATTCTTCCTTCGTTCGATGCTCGTAAAGTTTGTTAAGAAAAAAAAGTCCGGAAAATAATAAAGCTCCACTCATCAGTGTGATGATAAAAGGAAGGACAATGTCCCCATTTTCTCCTTTGCCTGGTAGTCGAGTTTGGGAACAAGACTTTCTGCACCGGATGCGTCCACATGAAGAGTGAGAAGATAAGGCTTGTCGAAAAAATAATAGGTCCATTTGTTTGTCCTTAATTTAGCTGATGAATCTATATTCCTGGAGAAACCATAATCATTTCCTGGTAGATAGGAATTCAGAAACATTTTTGTATCCATCGGGCAGCCCCTGTTTTTTAGTTTAAACAGCGTCTTATAATAAAGGCTCAGCTTCATCGCCTGATGGGCCTTCATGATTTTTTTTATTTTTTCCGCATTTGCGATATGTGGCCAAAGTGGTGGAATAAAGACTGCAGCGGCTTGGGCACGATTTGTATTTTTTAAAACCCAATTTGTTCTTCCTATGGACGAAAGATAGTTGTTCAATTCACCCTTGGTCTCTTTAACACATAAAAATAATTGCGTTCTCTTTTGGAGAAGTACAAAGTTGCGCTGCAATTCAAGCCCTGCTAGTGTGAGCAGTCCACTTAAGGCCACCAGGATCAAAACACAAAATAAAGTCGCTTCACCTCGTTCATTTTTTATAACTTCCCCTTAAGTTCTAATTTGAATTCATGTTTATTCAGTTGGGGGAGCCTGTGCCACAAAACACGTTTATGACTTCGCGATACATAGACCTTGCAAGATAAATCCACGAAACGCTCATAAGTCTGGGGTGAATGGAGCAAGTTTCTGGTAACAAGTTCAGTTCCTTTAAGCCAAGCCCTTTGCCGGCAGACAGTGGCCTTATAAAAGACCACTGACTCAACCATTAAAGAGACTATGAGTGTAAGGGCCAGAACCCAAACAAGTAGGTTCATGGTTAAAAATCACTTCTGGTATTGCTTGAGGTCACTTTGATTTCTTTGGTAACTTTTTCCTTCATTTCCTCGATTCTTTCATGAATAACCTTTCCGAACTGCTTCACAGCAACCAAGCAGCAAATCCCGATTAAACTGGAAATGATGACGTACTCCATGATTCCCTGGCCCTTTTGATTGTGAACTAGCTTAAAAATATTCAATTTCATGTTTGCCTCCTTGTGGCCGAAAGGGTTTTTAATCCCAGAGGCCAGATTTCGCATTAAAAATGGCAAAAACCGATCAGTTTGTTCGGAAATGAAAAGCTTTGCGCGAAATGGGCTAAGACCCTAAAATAATGAAATGGAAGAAAATAACAAAGTTATCGTTTTTGAAAATAAAGAGATTGTTCTCGTTTTAATTTTTGTGGTGGTCTTGATCATTACAAGTTTTACTCTGGGTATTCGTCTAGGAAAAAAACTCAGTTTCGCTGAATCTGGCATTACACCGCAAGATCAGAAAACTGTAGAACTTAAATCTGGTCTTGAAGAATATGTAGAAAAAACGGTTGAAGAGGATTCCAAACTTACTGATGAAGAAAAATTAAAAAAATTAATGGATGAGTCTAAGTCACGTTTATCTGATGAACTCGAGAAGTTTTCATCTGAAGAAAAAGTTGCGCCTGTAGATGTTTCTTTTAATCAAAGTATTGAAACTAAAAGCTCCGATGTCATGGCCGGAAAATATACGATTCAATTAGGGTCTTATCCAACAGTTGAAGAAGCAAAGCAATTTGCCGAAGGTTTTACAGTAAGAGGCTATTCACCAATTATTAAAGAAACAACTCTAATTGGTAAGGGAACATGGTATCGCGTCAGTCTGGGGCTCTTTGGAACAGTGGAAGAAGCTAAGGTCTATGTGAAGGATGAACAGTCTCTATTTTCTGGACAAGACTACGTCATCACTGAAATGAAATAAATTTAGAAGAAAAATCCCATTTCAAAAGCAGCTGAGAGCCATCCAAGAGCGAATGTTCGATCTGATTTACTTTCAGTACCAATAGCATCTCTTGTAACGGCAGCTACATTATAGGAGAACTTCGCACCATAAAAGTAACTTGTGCTTGATCTCTTGGTGATGGAGTAGTTTGTAGTCAGTCCATAACCCTTATATTTACGCTTAATGAATGTTTCATCCAGAGTAATAAAGTTAGCGAAGACATCAACTGTTTCGAAAACATCTTCTGTTGGAAAAAAGTCCATAAGAAGTTTGAAGCGATAACCAGCACCCAGTCCACCCGCAAAGACATTATTCTTCACATTGTTTGGACGCTGAAACTGAGAATCAGAATTGGCGTTATCACTAGATGCAGCGGTTTTGTTTTGTGTTATAGAATCAAAGAAAGTTCGGTTTTGGAAAAATTGAAAACCATACCAGATTCTGTTGTAGCGATCCGAACGTCTCATATAGTTGACATCAAATCCTAAGATATCATTCAAGTGTTCATAGTTAGCTGAAATGTGACCGGCCACTGAGAACTTGTTTTTATCTTTACCAGTATAACGACGTTGATCCTTGATTCCCAGATTAGTATTTAGATCATAAATCATGCTTTCATTGCGAAGATATTTCTCAGGCTTCTTGATGAGAATTTGTTCCGTATCAGGATTGATCTCTTCATTTGTTAAATCAAATGGATCCGCAGCAAAAAGAGTTTGAGAAACTAAAAGTATAAGGAAAATAAATCTCATCATTACCTCGATGCCAATGACTCAAAGTTTTCCCCTGGAAAATCTTCAAGTCCCATGAAGTCAGCTAACTCCAGTTTTTTAACTAAATGCTCATATTTTACATTCTCGGTATTAATATGCGAGAAAACCAAATTGTCGATGGCAAGCTTTATGTCCGCATAAGTGGCCCGACCGGCGATATAATTATCTAAGGCAGAGTCGTAGTTACTCTGAGCATTCTTATGTTGATACTGAGAAATATTAACTTTCTCCTCCAGATAGCGAATTGTTTTGTAAATCGTTCTGACTTTTACATCCAATTCTCGGCGAGTATTGAAAAAATTAATTTCTGCAATTCTTTTGGCTAGATAACTCTGTTGGTTTTCACGACTGTTAAAGAAGCCACCTTCACCCAAAATAGTCCAGCGCATATTGATGGACGCTACAAGTTCAATGTTCCTGTTGCCAGGAGTGGTCTGGTAGGAATAGTTGCTGCCTTGAGGTCCAAAATCTGTAGCATACGTTCCAAGATTAAATCCAAACTTTGGTAGGGGAAGGTTGTCCTTCAACGTTTTCTCATACACACGAGAAGTCACATCATAGGCTACCTTCGCGTCCCTATAAGGCTGACTTTGATCTTGAGAAAGCTTCAAGGCTTCATTCATGGAGGTGTTAACACTGAGAAATTTTAGTTGCTCAACTGAGCGATAAGTACCTCGATATTCATCACCCATAAGGTTGGCCATCTTCTCTTCTTCAAGTCCCACCTCAAATTGAGTTTGTTGGTACTCTGTTTGAGAACGAAGATATTCAGAACGAGTTTGATAATATTCTTGAGTCCGAATTTTTCTTAATTGGAGTTTCTCTCGGGCCAGACGATGAATGAAGGATGTCTGGCGCAGCTGCTCTTGTTTAATTCGTAGAATCTCTTTGAATCGAACGAGATTAAAATATTGATTAATAAGTGAAAATTTCAGCCTTCTGCGTGCTTCACTCAATTGTTGCGTTCTACGATTTAAAGTTTGTTTTTCATTTAAATATTGAAGGTAATCACGACCCCAGTTAAAAAGGGTATATTCATCAAACACCAGTCCAATACTTCCGTTAGGTGCTTGTTGAGCTCCCATGCCGGGGGTGTTTTGTGAAGACTGTTTAAAGCGATCTATCAGATGATTAGAAGTATTCATTTCTAACCCTAGAGTTGGGTACCAAAACTTTTGAAATACATCAGTCTTGGATAAATCAATTTGTTCTCTTTGTTGTCCACGAATTTGTTCAAAAGGATTTCTTCTGAAGCCTTCCTCGAGAATGGAACGTAAATCAAGAACACGACCCTCCTGAACTTTTTCTTTTTCATTTCCAGGTTGTGAGCGACGAACATTCCAGCGGGATTTTTTTGAAGTTTCTGTTGGGGCGTCAGTACTGTCTGAAGAAGGATCTGAGTTTATGGAGGATTCAAGAAAAGTTAAATCCTCATCCTGCCCGAAGGCAAAGCTCATAAAAAGAATAGAGAAAATTATGGGCTTCAGCAAAGCTCATCTCCCGCAAAAAATAGGTGTGTGCGGGAAAAAGTGTAACATCAATAAAACTGAGAAGTAAAATCAGTTATTAAAGAGAAATGCCGGGACAGCCAGAGCGGACAATACTCTCTTCCATGGTCTCAATGTTGAGATTGGTGAGATATAATTCGTTTTTTATTTTAATCTGGCTTGAGAGTAGACGATTATGCATGCTTGGCTTTGCCTTCGGACTTTTTTTAATTAGGTCCTGATTTCTCTGCAAAAGGGCGTTTAATCGTTGCTGAACTTTTATTTTTTCTGCTCTTTCTCGCAGAAGCTCCTTACAGCGAAGATTTAGTGCTGGTTTAGTAATGGCGTCTTGTGTCAGATATTCATTCTGAGAATAAACATTCAACATTTGCGCCAAAAGAATGACAGTTATAGTAAGTCGCATACTCAAATCTTATCATGCTGCCTTGGTAACGCAAACTTGTAATTCACTTTGTAAATGTTGTCGTAGTGAGAGCTTTTAGGGTAAGTTGAGGGGTCAAATAAATCATATAAGGCGATCAATTTTTATGGCATCCGTTGTGGTTCTCATTCCGGCCCGTTTTAGCTCCTCCCGTTTTCCAGGTAAGCCGCTGGCCAAGATTCTTGGCATTACAATGATTGAGCGTGTCTTTAAAAATTGTGAAGCCGCTGGATTTAAAACAGCAGTGGTTACTGATCACGATGAAATTGAAAATCACGTCAAGTCATTCGGTGGAGCAGTGGTAAGAGTGGATGATGATGTTCCTTCTGGTTCCGAAAGAATCGCTTTGGCCTACCAAAGATTTTTTAAAGAGAGCTCTCCGGATCTTGTGATCAATGTTCAGGGTGATGAACCTCTTCTAAAAGGTGACGTCTTAAAAGAACTTGCCGATTTTCATCTCAAGACTTCCTATCCAGTGGCAACCCTTTTAAGAGAAAGAAAAAATACTGAAGAAGATTTTAAGAATCCTAATGTAGTGAAAGCTGTTTGGGCGCAAGAGACAAAGCAGTGCTTGTATTTTTCTCGTCAGTCTCTTCCGTATGATCGTGATGGAAAGAATGAATATAGTTGGTTTCAGCATATAGGTGTTTATAGTTATCGGCCCGAGGCTCTATTAAAGTTCGTAACTTTGCCAATGAGTCCACTTGAGGAACTTGAAAGACTTGAGCAGTTGCGAGCTCTTGAGAATGGTTTTTCAATCGGTGCTATTGTGACAAATCAAAAATTGATGGGAGTTGATGTCCCTGAAGATATTAAAAAAGTTGAAGGAGCTCTTTTGTGAGTGCAAAAAAATATATTTTTATTACAGGAGGAGTGACAAGCTCCCTTGGAAAAGGTCTCGCTGCCGCTAGTATCGGATGCCTGCTTGAAAAAAGAGGCATTAAGATTAATATGCTTAAAATGGATCCTTACATTAATGTTGATCCAGGAACGATGAGTCCTATACAGCACGGTGAAGTTTACGTAACTGATGACGGTGCCGAAACAGATCTGGATTTGGGGCATTATGAGCGTTTCACAACTCTCACTCTGACTCGCGAAAATAATTTCACAACAGGTAAAGTTTATTTGCAGGTCATTGAAAATGAGCGCGAAGGTAAATATTTGGGCAAGACTGTTCAGGTTGTTCCGCATATTACAGATGAGATTAAACGCCGAATCCATCTTGCCGCTGATAAATGTGATCTTTTGATAGGTGAAATTGGTGGAACTGTTGGCGATATTGAATCGCTTCCTTATATGGAAGCCATTAGGCAATTCGCTTTGGATGTGGGCTCAGAGAATGTTCTTTATATCCACCTCGTGCTGATTCCTTATATTGCAGCAGCAGGGGAATTAAAATCCAAACCGGCCCAACATTCAGTCAAAGAACTGCGAGGCATTGGACTTTTTCCACAAATAATTATTTGTCGTGCTGATCGACCGATTGAAGAATCCATAATTGATAAAATTTCTTTATTCTGTAATGTGCCTAAGAAAAATGTTTTCCAATCTATTGATTTGGATCTGATTTATAAAGTTCCTCGTGCTTTTCATGATCAAGGTTTGGACAAACGCATTACCGAACTTCTTGGTATGTGGGCAACTGAGCCCAGGATGGATGAAATTAACAAAGTAATTTATAACGCTGAAAATCCATTGAAAGTGGTGAATATCGGAATCGTGGGCAAATATACTGAGCTCATTGAATCGTACAAGTCACTGGATGAAGCTTTAAGACACGCGGCCATTGATAATCAGGTCAAACTTAATCTGACTTACATCGATGCAGAAGATCTTGAGAAAGGTGCCAACACTGATCTTTTAAAATCAGTAGACGGAATCCTCATTCCTGGAGGGTTTGGTTCCAGAGGAACAGAAGGTAAAATAAAAGCAATTCAATTTGCCCGAGAAAATAAAAAACCATTTTTTGGAATTTGTCTGGGTCTTCAGTTATCAATAGTTGAATTCGCCCGAAATGTTGTTGGCATAAAAGATGCCACTTCAATGGAATTCTCTGAGAAGGGATCATTTCTGGTTCATTATATGCAGGGACAAAGTAAAGAGGGAAGTAAGGGGGCGAGCATGCGTCTTGGAGCTTACGATTGTGAGTTGAAAGATAATACCCTCGCCAGTAAGATTTATGGTTCACCTCATATTTCTGAAAGGCATCGCCATCGTTTAGAAGTGAATAATGAATACTTACCGAAATTAATTGAAAAAGGATTAGTGGTTTCAGGAACAAATTCAAAATTAAATTTAGTGGAAGTTATTGAATTGAAGGATCATCCTTATTTTATAGCTTGTCAGTACCATCCAGAATTTAAGTCCCGACCATTTCATCCCCATCCACTGTTTTCCTCATTCGTGAAGGCAAGTGGAAAACTATAAAGGAAAAAATCTTATGAAAAAAATGGATTTCTATATTGGCCCTTGTGTAATTGAAAGTGCTGATCTTGCCAGACAAATTGCAGAGACATTACTCAAGGATCTCGAACCTTTCAAAAATGAGATAACTCTTCATTTTAAGGGAAGCTATGATAAGGCCAATCGTTCTTCTTTCACGTCTTATCGTGGACCTGGTATTGATGAAGGTTTAAAAATTCTTGAGATGATTAATAAACAGTACGGTCTTCCAACATTGACTGATTTTCATACTCCTGATCAAGCTGAGCAGGTGGCAAAATACGTCAACGTTTTACAGGTTCCGGCATTCTTATGTCGTCAGACTGATATGATTTTTGCTGGAGCAGAGGCATGTAAAAAGTACGATCGTGAACTTAAGGTTAAAAAAGGCCAATTCCTTTCACCAGAAGAAACAAAGAATATCGTAGATAAAGCATCACACTTCTTACCTAAAGAAAAGATTCTATTAACTGAGCGTGGATCTTCTTTCGGATATAATAATCTGGTGGTTGATATGGCCTCATTTCAAATTATGAAATCATATGGTGTTAGAGCTATTCACGATGCCACACATTGTGTCCAACGTCCTGGTGGACTGGGTACGGCCACAGGTGGAAAACGCGAACAAATTTTAGTTCTCGCAAAAGCCGCCGTTGCTGCAGGGGCGGATGGTATCTTCATGGAGTGTCATCCAAATCCTGATCAAGCCCTTTCTGATTCGGCAACAGCATTACCTCTGGCTAATGTTAAAAATATTGTTGAGAAACTACTCAAAATAAGAAGAGCGGTAGACGAATGAGCTTAAGACAGACAGCAAAACGTTTTGAAGACAAACTAAAAAAGATTAAAGTCATTTGTTTTGATCTCGATGGCATCCTTACTGATTCTCATGTTTGGTGGGCCAGTGAAGAGGTGGGATTCAATCGTTCTTTTTGTATTTATGACGGTTATGGAATGAAAATGCTAATGAAGGCCGGTCTTCGCGTTGGTGTTATTACCGGTGGAGATTCTGTTTCAGTTCATAAACGTGTAAATCAACTAGGTCTTGATTTTTGCTATGCTGGCAATGAAGACAAGCGCACTGCTTTCATGGATTTATTAAAAAAATATAATGTTAAAGCTGAAGAAGTTCTCTACATGGGGGACGAGCTATTTGATATGCCTCTTTTAAGGAAGGCGGGCTTCTCGGCTACAGTTCCAAATTGCAGTGAAGAAGTTAAAGAAATTGTCGATTATGTTACGATAAAAGAAAGTGGAAAAGGTTGCGCTCGAGAAGTGATGGATCTTGTTCGTTACGCTCAGGGTATTATTCCGACTCATGAGGATTTCTAAATGTTAGGGAAAAGACTTTATAAAACTTCTATGCTGAATGTATTTCGCTTAGTCATTGCTGCCTTGGTAATTTTTTTCTTCAACAACTTTTATCTCGAAACATTTACTTACGAAAATTTTCAACTTAATCGACGTTTCAGAATTTTGGACGTAATTGATTATCACTATCATTACCCCGCAGAATTTATTACCTTCTTTTGCCTCATTATCATTCCTGCTGTTTATTATGGTTTTATTAGAGGAGTTCGCTTTTACGAAAAGGGTTTTATCTTTAATCGAGGCTTGCCTTTTCTTAATAAGGCTATTCCATACTCTGATATTAAGACATACAAGCTTCTTCATCCGAAAAAGGCTATTTCCATTCATGCCAATAATGGTGACATTTTTGTTATTGCCGACAATTCTGTTGAAAGGGTGATTGCTATTTTGGATCAACAAAATATTCATGGAGATCTTGCCCAGGATAATTATGTGAGATTGTTTGGCAATTATAAGAAATTTCTAATGATGGTTGTTGGTTTTACGGTTTTTATCTTTATTTTTAAAAAATTAGGACTATTTCATCCTTAAATTTTGAGGGTTTTGGCCTTCTCCAGTCTATTCCAGATTCCAAACCAAAGTTCAGAATCATGAAGAGATTCGCGTTTAATTAAAATTAAATCAAAACCTTCCAGGGAGAATTTTCTTAGATCCTGATATAACTCACGGCTCGCCTGGGCAGGGTCATCGGGAAGTTTCCAAAAGGCTGGTTTGGTAAAAGTCTTATTCAGTCTTTTCTCAATTTCATTTTTTTGTTTTTCCCAGTTAAAGCTCTCTGATGTAATAACCAGGGGAATGTTTGGCATGTAGTGATGTTTAAGTTGTCCTGGGGCCACTGGACTTGTTGCATACTCAACCGTTGCGGCAATATTTTTATCGGACAGAATTTTTTGCAACATCGCTGCCGTAAAATATCCCGGGCGATATATTAAAACCTTCCATTTTTCATTTTCTTTCACGATTCCTGCCACGGTTGATTCAATTCCAACCTCACATGGACCACCTTCCAGGATTGGGACTTCTTCACCAAACTCCTGAAATACATGTTGAGAAAGAGTAGGCGAGGTTTTTCCAAATTTATTTGCACTTGGTGCCGCCAGGCCTCCTTCTATTTGAGAAAGGAGCTTAAGGCTCAATGGATGATTAGGACATCTGAGTCCAACTGAATCAAGACCAGAAGTAATAAGTGGGTTTAGTCCCTCTGGTTTTTTTGTGATTAACGTCAGTGGTCCTGGCCAGCAAACTTCAGCCAGGGCCTGATGAAGTGGGCTCCAGTCCCCAGAGAGTGTCCTGGCCTTTGCAATTGAATCAATATGAACAATGAGTGGATCAAAGAAGGGACGCTCTTTTGTAGAGAATATTTTTCTAAGTCCCGCCTCTGAATATATCCAGCCTGCAAGTCCATAAACCGTTTCCGTGGGAATAGCCACGACTTCCCCTTTAAGGAGAAGTTCTTTGGCCTGAATGATATCCACAGTTTTCACATTTACTCATTTACAATACTGGCCGGCATTCGAGAGCCGCCCTGACGTTTGTAATTATCAATAACCCCTAGACCTCGAAATTGTCCAGTAGAAAAGGAAGTAACGAATTGGGCATTCTGGTTGGTTGTAGCCTTTAATTGCCCATGAATAAAGGTATTTTCGTTCCCAAAGAGTACAGTTAACTGATCCAGCCCCTCTGCATGCTTAAAGTATTTAGAAATAAATTTCTTAAACTTTGCCAAGGAAGGTTTCAAAGAGTTCTGCTGGTAGTCTGCCTTGAATTCAAGAAAATGAGTTCCAATTTTCTTTACACATAGTTCAGAACCAACCTGAAGCTTTCTAAGAAATTGATCCCTTTTATCTGATTTCATCCATTCATCGGCCCTGTTTGAATGACAAACCTTAGCAATGTTACCGAAAACATAATTATCGTTCTGCTTCAATAGATAGGCAAAACCCGCCTTTTCGATTCTTAAATTAGTCTCTATAAGCATTGGGCCTTTAAGTTGCTCCTGACGAATAATTGCTTTGTAGTCTTTGGGTAGAGTTGTGAATGAATCTACAAATCCAATCAGGTCATTTTTAAATTGTTTATCTAACCATCGATCAGTTCTGGCAGCTTCATAGCTTTGATTAAGAACAAATGAAAATTGATCTGCATTTTCAACGCGAATAATATTTGGGTCAGTCGCTTGAGGATGAGTTGCTTCATACTCCATGTTGACTTGACGGTTATATATAGCTGCGTTCTTTGCTCCCAATGGTAATTTGAAAATTTTGTAGATAACTGCAGAGAACAAACGGCTAAAAATATTCTGAACGACCCGCATATTTTGAGCATAACTTTTGAAGAAAACTTTTACCGTATCATCTTTTATAATTCTGATTTGTTCTGTTTTGCTTTTGGCCAGGTGTCCCCAGATGAGTAAGCTACCTCTCTGCTCAAAAGCAGAAGAATCTGATTCATTCAAAGTTACCACATATGGCTCAAGGGAAGTGACCGATGCAGTTCCTCTTAATATTCCCTTTAGCTCATTACCTTGTGTGACATCGCTGATAATTTGACCCCACTCATGAGCTTTCATTGCGAGATTAAATTCCTTGGCCGAGGCATATTCATAATTTAAATCATGGCTAAGAATTGTAAATTTAAGAAGTTTGAAAAAGTCTGCTTGTAGGCTTGCGTTGACTCCAATACTGGCAGTTTTTTTTCCTTTCACTGACAAACGTATTTTGTCCGCAGATTGCTCTTTATCCTCATTGTTTTGAACTGAGACTAAATTTTGATAAGCAAATTGAGCGAGAATTCCACCAGAAGCTGAGAAGCCGTAATATGCAGGTGAGCTAATTATTCCTCCAGCACTAACTGTCCAATTATCTTCACGCTTCATTATTTCTTCGTGGGTCATTCTTTCCACGCCACTGATATTGAATTTCGTAAATGGCAAAAAGAGTTTTGAGAAGTCAGCACGTAGACCTTCATTATAGGAATTAGCATAGTGATAATATGTATGAACTCTTTTAAAAGTAATTCCTGCAAATGCTCCAATTTCAGTAGTGTTCATTTCAGTAATACCTGCAGTATTTGTTGCTTCTAAAAAAGTGGTGGCTTCAATATCAAAACTAAAAGTATCCTGGATCAACCAATTGCTTCCAAACAAATTGGGTGTCACCTGTCGATCGGCAAACACATGCACAACACCAAAAGGTTTCTGCCAACTAAAGCCTGAAAGATTTTCTACTCCCATATTGAATTGGCGGTTTAGAAAATCCAGTTGTGTTA
Organism: Bacteriovorax stolpii; assembly: GCA_945860895.1. Taxonomy (GTDB): domain Bacteria; phylum Bdellovibrionota; class Bacteriovoracia; order Bacteriovoracales; family Bacteriovoracaceae; genus Peredibacter. The sequence continues at coordinate 17,535 of CAMASK010000025.1, read as the reverse complement.
CTTCTCTTAAACCAATTGCCTGATGTGCAGCTTCCAGATGATTTCTTATTTCATCATAAATAGCGGATTCCTCACCATCCCGAGGAAAAGGGGAGGTAAAATCTTTGGTCTGAATAGTAGCACCCAAGAGAGTCGTTCTGATTTTTTGGGCGTATTCCTCCGTAGATGTAGATTGATTCAAAGGCTTATAGGCTTGCTTCAGGCTTTCCAATTTAGGTTGACTGAGATACTGTTCAAAGTGAGGACTTAATTTAATATGATTGAGTTCTGAAGCTCCAGCTTCAAAAGCAATCAAACTAAGAATGATCATCCATACTTGGATCATGGGGAACCTCCCAAAGCCTTCTGTGGCATTGCTCAAACTGAATCGGATGCTCTCGAGGGAATACTTAATTTCTCCCTCTGGCATAACTCTCTGATATCGCTTTTTAGCCTATTTATTTCAGAGAGTTAAATTGGAAGAAAAAGATGAATAATGACGAATTTGAAAAATTTAGAGAATTACTGGACCAAACTTATCAATGGCCTGATTATTATGAATTTAAGTTCATTGTAAAAACTCTGGATAAAGACAATGTCATTTCAAATCTTGAAGGTTTTAGTCTGACTGAAACCCCTTCTAAAAAAGGCACTTATATTGCCATTAGTGCCCGCAAACTCATGAAAAGCTCGCAAGAAGTTTTGGATGTTTACCAAGTAATAGGTACTATTAAAGGCATAATGTTCAATCTTTAAAGGTTTACTATGAAATTTAAGACAGCGCTGGTTTTGGCCGGTGGAGCTTTCGGGACCTCCATTGGATTTGTCTTAGCAGAAAATTTTGAAAAAGTGATCATCCTGGTCAGGTCTAAAGAAATCTACGACGAAATTAACGGCGGAGAGAATACGACTTATCTTCCCGGCCAAAAACTTCCCTCAAGCCTTAAAGCTGCTCTTTCATGGGATGAAGTACGATCTCTGCAGGTTGGTGAAATTGAGATTATTGTTTCAGGCCTGCCGATGTCTGCCATTGATTCTTTCTGTATGAGTAATCAGCGAGAATTGAGGCAATTACTGGATGAGGGAATTTTAATGGTCAGTCTTGCTAAAGGTATTGATCATGAGACATTAAAACTTCCCGATGAAATTTATAAAACACATTTTGAAAATTATCGTTCCCAGTTAATGTACTTGTCTGGACCATCTTTTGCTAAAGAGATTCTTGCCAAGCAAATTACCATTGTTTCTATAGCGGGCGAAGACAAAGTGAATCTCTTGAATGCTTGCGACATGCTTGGAACTAATTTCTTTAAAGCACTTCCTACCACAGATGTGAAAGGTGTTCTTCTTGGAGGATCACTTAAAAACGTTATCGCTATTGCCGGTGGGATCATGGAAGGACTTGGTTACAACCATAACACCAGAGCCGCTTTAATCACTCGGGGGATTGTCGAAATGCTTCGTTTCGGTAGCTTTTTTGGAGCAAGACCTGAAACATTTTATGGACCATCCGGGATGGGAGATTTAATTCTCACCACAACTGGTGAGTTATCCCGAAATAAATCTTTTGGAATTGAGATTGCCAAAGGTAGAAAGGCAGAAGACATTATCAATGCTACCAAATCAGTTGTTGAGGGCTATAAAACCACTAAGGCTGCCCATTTTCTGGCGCAACGAAAGCACATCAATGCCCGTATTTTTACCGGTCTTTATCAAGTTCTTTATGAGGGCCATGATCCGCAAGAAGTCATTCAGGGTCTGATGTCTCTTCCCCCAAAATTTGAAGACGAGTAGATGAATAAAAAAAGCCCCTCTTTCGAGGGGCTTTTTATTAGACGCCACCACCAGCATTCTTTTTTTCGTAGTAAGTAAAAGCTGCCTTCATATACTCGCGGTTCATGCGAGCAATGTGCTCGATTGAAATTCCCTTCGGACAAGTGGCTTCACACTCAGCGTGAGTCGTACAATTTCCGAAATTTAGAGAATCGTGAACTTGAACCATATTTAATGCACGCTTAGGAGCTTCTGCTTTACCCTGAGGAAGGAGTGCTAGTTGAGAAATTTTTGCACCCATAAAAAGCATTCCGGAACCATTTGGGCAACTTGCCACACAAGCACCACAGCCAATACATGCTGCTGCATCCATGGCCTCATCGGCGATTGGTTTAGGAATTAACATAGCGTTAGCATCTGGGGCATTACCGGTGTTCGCACTGATATATCCGCCGGCAATCATCACTTTATCAATGGCGCCACGATCTACTGTTAAGTCTTTAACGATGGGGAAGGCCATCGCACGGAATGGCTCTATCACAATAGTGTCGCCATTTTTGTACAAGCGCATATGCACCTGACAAGTCGTCGTATTTTTAAAACCACCGTGTGCCTTACCATCGATCGTCATCGAACACATTCCACAGATTCCTTCACGACAGTCGTGATCGAAAGCAATGGTGTCTTCGCCTTTACGAACGAGCTGTTCATTAAGAACGTCGATCATTTCAAGAAAAGACATATCAGGAGAAACATTATCAACTCTATAATCAACTAATTTACCTTCAGCCTTTGGACCTTTCTGGCGCCAAATTTTGAGGTTTAAAGACATATTTTGTGAGCTCATGGCCTCTCCTTATTTGTACGAACGTGTAGCAAGTTTAACAAACTCGAACTTCAGCTCTTCCTTGTGACGGATAGGGCTTGAGTTTGTTCCGGTATATTCCCAAACAGCAGCGTGAGCAAAATTCTCATCATCGCGTTGAGCTTCACCATCTGGGGTCTGATATTCTTCACGGAAGTGACCACCACAAGACTCTTTACGCTCAAGTGCATCGAGGGCCATCAATTCACCCAGCTCAATAAAGTCGGCCACACGGCTGGCCTTATGAAGCTCAAGATTGAAATTTCCTTCTTCGCCTGGAACGTTTACATCTTTCCAGAAATCTTCACGAAGTTTTCTGATATCTGCGATGGCCTGCTTGAGTCCAGTTTCATTACGGCTCATTCCCACATGGTTCCACATGATGAGGCCAAGAGCTTTGTGGAAATCATCCACTGTGCGTTTACCTTTCACTCCTAAAAGTTTAGAAGTCTGAAGCTTCACGGCTTGCTCAGCATCTTTGAAGGCATTGTCTTCAATTGTCACTTTTTCAAGTGGAGTAGAAGCAAGATAGTTACTAAGGGTATTTGGAATAACAAAATATCCATCAGCTAAACCTTGCATCAAGGCCGAAGCTCCTAAGCGGTTTGCCCCGTGATCGGAGAAGTTCGCTTCACCCAAAACATGAAGGCCAGGAACGGTTGATTGAAGATTGTAATCTACCCACAGGCCACCCATTGTGTAGTGAACGGCCGGGTAAATCATCATCGGCGTTTCATAGGGATTATATCCCGTGATTCGCTCGTACATTTCAAATAAGTTTCCGTAGCGGCCTGCAATTGTATCTTTTCCTTCACGCTTAATGGCATCACGGAAATCCAGATAAACTGCTTGCTTAGTTGGACCAACACCTTTGCCTTCATCATAACGATATTTTGCCTGACGACTAGAAACGTCTCTTGGAGCAAGGTTACCGAATGACGGGTAAACGCGCTCAAGATAGTAATCTCTTTCTTCATCAGGAATTTCAGCTGGCTTACGGGTATCATTTTGTTTTTTAGGAACCCACACTCGACCATCGTTACGAAGGGACTCAGACATCAAAGTTAATTTAGACTGATAGTCACCGTGCACTGGAATGCAAGTCGGGTGAATTTGAGTGAAGCATGGATTCGCAAACGCGGCTCCACGCTTATAACATCTCCAGGCAGCAGACGCATTTGAAGTCATGGCATTAGTTGAAAGATAGAATACGTTTCCGTATCCACCGGTACAAAGCAGAACAGCATCAGCTGCATATCTTTCAAGTTCACCAGTGATTAAGTTGCGAACGATAATCCCGCGTGCCTTTCCGTTAATATTTACAAGGTCCATCATCTCGCGACGATTGTAAATTTTGATCTTGCCCTTAGAAACCATCTTCATCATTCCTGAGTATGCACCCAGAAGAAGCTGTTGACCGGTTTGTCCACGAGCATAGAAAGTACGAGATACTTGAGATCCACCGAATGAGCGGTTATCTAAATAACCACCGTACTCACGGGCAAAAGGCACACCTTGAGAAACCATCTGATCGATGATGTTATTTGACACCTGGGCCAGACGATAAACGTTGGCTTCACGAGCGCGGTAATCTCCACCTTTGATGGTATCGTAGAAAAGACGCTTAACTGAGTCCCCATCGTTTGGATAGTTTTTGGCCGCATTGATTCCGCCCTGAGCTGCAATTGAGTGAGCTCTACGGGGAGAATCCTGGATGCAAAATGAAAGGACATTGTAACCCAGCTCCGCCAGGCTGGCAGCGGCTGAACCACCAGCAAGACCAGTTCCAACTACAATGACAGTGAATTTTCTTTTGTTAGCGGGGTTCACAAGTTTTGATTCAAACTTATGCTTATCCCATTTATCTTTTAAATCGCCTTGAGGGGTTTTTGGATCGAGATTAATAGTCATATTACGCTCCCTTCATGTGACACCATACCGAGAGAAAAGCGAATCCTCCAGCAATAGTGACAGCATATAAGTAACCAAGATATTTTACGTTTCTGTAATACTTTGGATGATTCCAACCCAGAGATTGAAAAGCGGAAGAAAATCCGTGGGCAGTGTGAAGAGCAGCGGCCACCATAGCTACAACATACCAAACTGTATTTCCAACACTGGCAAAATATTCAATAGTCGTGCGAGTAAGATCTCTCATCACGATACCGTCAATCGTCACTTCATACATGGTTCCAAATTTTAAGCTCTTCAAGTGAAGGATTAAAAAAACTAAAAGCATCAGTCCAGTGAAAGGCATAGTCTGAGACATGAAGGTTGTCCCACGACCAGTTTTCTTTTTCATTTCATACTTTCCACGAGACTGAATATTTTCCGAGGTAAGCTTGATGGCAAGTCCCATGTGAAGAAGGAAAATAAACGTCAGCACACCTTCAATCAAGTATAGAACTCCACCTAATGAGGCCAGCTTGTGGGCGTAGAGATTAAAAGCATCGGAACTCACCAAGAGCAAAAGATTTCCAGTAAGATGACTTACTAAAAATCCGCAAAGTAGCAAGCCTGTAACGGCCACTAATTGTTTTCTGCCAATGGAGGATCTGAAGTAGTGATTAACAGCAGATGTCACCATACAAAAGAACTCCCTTTTGAATTGAAAAAATATAGATTTAAAACTAAGAATTAATTGTCTTTAGAGTAGCAGATTTGCGGCACTTGTCAGGCGATAATTAAAGTGAAAAATATACGACTTTTATTAGCCTATTTATCTCTTTGAAGCGCCGCGGAATACATTGCTAAACATCGCACTCTGTTCTTCTCATAACTCACTATCGGAGCTGTATAGTCTTGAAATAATAAAGTGTCCGGCCGATGAATTTCCTTAGGGCCAGCTTTTTTCAATTCCGGCACCCATTGTTTTATAAATTCACCCTTAGAATCAAACTTTTCACTCTGAGTGTAAGGATTGAAAATTCTAAAGTAGGGTTGAGCATCACAACCAGAACTCGATGACCATTGCCATCCACCATTATTGGCCGCCAGATCAAAATCTAAAAGATGCTCGGCAAAGTAGTGTTCGCCCTTTTTCCAGTCAACTAAAAGGATTTTACACAAAAACGAGGCCACAATCATTCGCAGACGATTATGCATCATACCTGTTTCATTTAGGCATCGCATGGCCGCATCCACGATAGGAAAGCCAGTGCGACCTTCACACCAGGCCTTGAAATCAACTTCATTTCCGAGATACTTAATTTGATCGTATTCTTTTTTGAAAGCACCCTTTTCAACATAAGGATGGGAATCAAGAATCATCTGATAAAAATCTCGCCAGATAATTTCTGAAACCCAGGTTTGGGCCCCTTCAGATTTTTTTTCAAGACCCGCACGAATCATATCTCGTACTGAAAGATTGCCAAAGCGGATATAAACCGAAAGAAGTGATGTGCCAGCTATAGCAGGAAAATCCCGGGCAACTTTATACTCGCTTATGTGATCGTGAAAATCATTCAAGCGCTTAAGGGCCTGTTTAGTTCCACCAGTTAAGAGCGCAAGATTTTCCTTGAAACCGATTATTTTATACCAGTCAGTTACAAGGATATTTTTTTTATTTTCAAATTTTCGAAGATTTTTTAAATTACATTCAAAGTTAGAAATAATTTTTCCGGAATCATTGAATTTTTCCAGCCATTTGTTTTTATAGGGAGTGAAGACTTTATAAAGAGTCGCACTGCCGGTTAAGACTTCATGTTTTTCATAAAATACGCTGTCTTTAAAAGTTTCAAGATGAACTTTCTTGGCAATCAGGGCATCTCTTTTTTTAGCATAGGGTTCATAATCTCTATTGGCAAAAACCTTATCGATCCCCAATTCTTCACATAATTTGGGAATTTCTTCTTCAGGCTTTCCATAGCGAACCACAAGGGAAGAGCCTTTTTTTTGAAGCAGAGTTTCTATTTCCTGAAGGGATTGATAGATGAAAGTCACTCGTTTATCGGATTTATTTTTAAGCTTATCCAGGATATGTGAATCAAAAATAAATGCCACGGTTGTTTCGCCAGTTTCTACAGCGGCCGAAAGGGCGGCATGATCATGCAATCGTAAATCTCGACGGAGCCAGCAGAGGTTTTTCATGGTCAAATCTTCTCAAATTCTGACTGAATCACATAGGACTATTTTAAATTGTCTAATTTATGTAGAATCTCCCAGCTGTGTCTATCTCTTGAGGGTAATTGTTCGCTCAATTTGATTTTTTTCTGGGATGGCATTGGGCTCAATTTCACCCTTAATCACCCAAATCTCATCTGCTTTTTCAGGATTACGTAAGTAGGTGAGAATCACTTCGCCTTCAGCATCGATGGTCTGGATGATTTTTATAGCATCTGGATCACTGGCCCCAACTCCCATCACTTCCTGTTGACGGCCATATTTATAACTAAATTCCGGACGAAGTTGTTTTAATCTTCCAAGATCCACGTCTTTCATGGATTTTCTTGCACCCACCAAAACTCGGGATTTTAAAAGGGCCTGCAGCTCCGGAAGTTTATGTTCACCATATTTTCCAACCACCATTGCACCCATAGCGAAAGCCTTACCCACATCACGACTCTTAGAAGTCGAGTAGCCGTAACTGATACCATACATTGGCCCTGTTTCAGAATGATCTTTTGCCATCTTCACTAAACCATCGCCAAAAATATCTTCATTTAATTTATCAAAGTCTTCAAGTGCCGCTTTTTTTATTGTGGCAGGCGTAGCACTCCCGCGGATTTTTTTTAGAACCGCGTTTGAGGCCATATGAGAATTTAATTCTTTAAACATGTCGACGATTTCTGCTTCCGACTTTTCACTATGTTTAGAAGCAAGTCCTCGCCAGTTAATATCATCTGAGTACCAAGTCTTCATTTTAAAATCGAAGAGTTCCTGATTATCATAACTGGATTTTCCATAAAGAAGTTTAAAATCATCATCGACATAGCCAATTTCGACCCGTCCAATGCCGTGCTTGGCGTGATTGTAATAAATATTATTCTTACTAAAAACTTCATTTGCTTTCACATGAATTTTATCCCAGGCTTCCAGAGGATTCGTAGTCAACTCCCTCCTAAGGACCGGTTCTTGGGCGAGCGTTCTTTTCACAATTTCGCGATACAAACGAGGATCAATGTACTCAACACCCTCCATGTGGGGAACTTTCTTTTCTCCTATGAGTCGCATTTTGACTGGTGGTCTTGAGTAGGGGGTGATGAGTTCAACCGAGTTTTCAATAGGAAGACCAAACTTTACGCGCTCGATGAGATCATCCATTAAGAAATCGCTGGCAAGAATTCCATGTTTGATGATGGTCTGCCAGTCTTCGAGGGAGCGATAAATATCTGCATTGGGATCGATTACTCGTGCAGGTGGAAAACCTTCCTTCATGAGTGCGTAGTTCATAAATTCCCGGCTTGAGCGGCCGTTTCCGTTGGCCAGGGGATGAATTGAAACCAGATCTCTTTGAAATTTTGCTAAAAGGTTAACAAACTCATCAAGCTTTTCAGGTGTATTAATCTCACCGATTAAAGTGCGCTCTCTGGTAAACCATTCCATCAGCTGATCAACTAAGCTATCAACCAGTTCATGAGTCATTTTCAGTCGAATATTATCGAGTTCAGTGTGGCGATTTACTAATGCCTGGATGGCTTCTTTTTCTGCCACAATTTGGGGACTATTCGCTCGGCCGGCAATTTTTGCTTTCCTGAGAGAAATTTCTTTCGTCAGATTCTGATACTCTTCAATTTGAAGAACCAATTTTTCATTTTTTTCGCGAATTAGATCCAGCGCTTCTTTTCTTACATGTTGAGAGTTTGGATAAAGAATCTTGCCATGAAAATTTTCGCCCCTAAGTTCACCACTTTCCATCCAGGTAAGATAGGGATTTTTTGCGATCTCATTTTTTATTTCTAATGAGATGGGTTTACTCGAAGGGACATTACCAAACCAGTGGCCATCGCGGATTATTCCAAGCTGTGAGTCCTTGGCATTTTCCACTCCTCCTTTAAGCATTTTTTTATGAATACTTAAAAGTGTTTCTTTATTTAAATCAGGCTTATTTTTCAGCAGGTAGGCCCTGCTCTTTTTAAAATTTTCAAAGGCGAGTTTTTCATATCTTTCAGCCATCGGTGCTGTTTTAAGGACCTGCGAACCGGAAAGAATGTTCTCGAGTTCGGGAACTGAATGTTGGTAGTCGATGAAATTTAATGACTCAAAATTATCGATTATCTTTTGAGCATCATTATTTTTAGTAATTAGTCGAACAAGTTTATTCCCTGTATTTGGAGTATTTTGTTTAACCAATTTAAACAACAACTCCCTTCGCGAAAGGTAGTCACCATCAAGAATGTCCTCGGCAAAGCCACTAAAGAGGGTTTTTCCCGGTTTAATTAATTCTCTCACTGGTGGACGACCGGCAAGTCCCACTCTGATTAATTCATCTGCTTCATCCGGAGTGAAACCACCTTCAGTAAGAATACGATATTTCTCTCTTAATTCTCTCCAGCTATATTCAAAGACACCATTATCAGGAGCAAACAAATGCGCTTCTTCCAGAGACCTGGCGAGTTTAATTTTTTCCAGCTCATTGGCGGGTTCTCGCTTGATTTGAATCATGGCCTCTTGAAAACGTTTTTCCTGAGGAAGTTTCGAGTTGGCGATGACTTTGTCATAAGAATGAGAAGAAGGAATAATTTTTCTTCTGTTGGCATCTTGAGCAATTTTTAGATGAAATTTTTTTGAGAAGGATTCTTTTATTGGACCATCTGCGAGCTGGGAAATTTCGAGCAACAATTCTTTTTCGGCCGCAAGAACTTTTTTTGCTCCAACAGTTTTGGCCAGGCTGGAGTATTCAAGCTCTGGGTAAAGGTTTTTGATGATATCTTTTAAATCATCACCTTCATCTAAAGCTTCTTTTAAAAGACTCTGACGATGTGGAAGGATTTTGGCATAAGATTCTAATTCCAGATTTGTTAGCACGGAAGCTTCTGTTTTGGGTGCAATTCTCGCTGCTTCCAGTTTGACTAAGGAATTCTCAACCTCTGGAATCGCTTTAACAATCTTGGCACTGACGCCGGCAGTGGCCGCCAGTTTGGGAGCACCTAATTTAAAGATTTTATCAAAGCTTCTTTGACCTAATTTATAAGAAGCTGTGAGCATTGGATTATCGATGGGATAAAGAATAATTTTACCTGTCGTTTTTAAGGCTTTGGCCGAGAAGATCAGAACCTTTCCGGCCGGGGTTACTGCAACGTAGGCCGTGCCTTTTTTTGCAAGACTTATTAATGATCCGAGTGAAGACTTCAAAATTTTTCGGGTTGGAGAAAGCATGTAAGTTTTGACTGCTGCCATGGCAGCTTCTAATCCGTACTTCGTTGCCCGCAGTCCTTTAGAGACTTTTAGTACTTCATCAGCTTTGGAACTGATTTTTACAATATTCTTAGCAAGTCTTGACGCTTTAAGAGTTTTTATCGTGGCATTTGAAACTTTAAAAAGTTTTGCTATTTTGACCGCGCCTTGCGCTCCATATTTAGCGGCAGTGGTTAATCCACCAGTGAAAAAAGCTGGGACTACTTCAGCAATAATAGCTCCACTTATCGCACACAAACCATTCACCATGGTTTTACAAGGCATGCAATCCAGAGTCTCGGTGGCAACGAGACATTTACTTAGATGAGGAGCACCTGACCATTTTTGACAAAAAATATCTGTTTTAAGCCACTCTTTTAATGAAGCCACTAAACCTTGCCAGATTTTTTTCATGGTGCCAGGGAAATCTTTCACTAGCATGTCGAAAACACCCGGATCCTCTGAAGCCTTACTTAAAGCTAATTGTGAAGTAGAGGAGTGGTCTTCGGCATCGGTCACCCAGTTCCAGAAATTTTTTGCTGCTTGACGAGTTTTTTTACCAGCAATCTTCAACAATCCCCAGACAGATTCAAAAAATGTGAATGCTTGTTTGAGAAAGCCTGTTGCAAGTTGGGCCATGCAACTATCATCACCGAGGTTACAACCTTTGGGTTTCCAGTTTTTTGGAATCATCATTTCGGCGATGTAGCCTCCACCGGCCAAGGCAGTGGACATCAAAGCGCAATTCATGTCGGCAGGACATTGTTTGGAAACGGCGGCTTTTTTCTCGGCCGTACAACTGAGTTCTTTTTCAACTTTCGAAATGGAATTTAGTTGCGAATTAAATTCATCGGCCGCAGAGCTTCGAGTGCAATCTCCATTGGCACAACCGAGTTTCGATTCAAGAATATTTTGATAATGAGAGAGCTGTTCTTCGAGATTATTTATTTCAGTGATGTACTTCCAGCACTCTTCGCTAAAGCCATTCTTTTCATGCCAGGCCTCAACTTGCGAGTCTTTTATCTTTTTAGGTAAACATTGCTTCTGATAAATGGCGCCAAGGTTTTCTAATTTTTCAACCAGAGCAGGAAGACATTCGCCGTTTTCACAAGTAGATTTTTTCGTACCGGCAAATGAACTTGATAAAGATGTAACCAAAAATATAAAAGCGAGATTTAAGGTAAGTATTTTTTTCATCTTAAACTCCTCCGCAATCGAGGGTGCTTAAGAGATCGGAAAAGTCCTTTTCGTGAGCATCATTTTGTTGCAATCGCAAAGATTTTGAGAAAAGAATTTTTCCTTTGCACTCAATGTAATAGGATTTTTCAGCGTAGACTTTACCATCGTGAGCATAATTAAAACCGATCTTATGGATCTTATGGCCAAATTGATTGATTTTCACTTCATAGGGTTCAAATGAAACGGGTTCCGCTCCAACGGTGAGCGCCCATTTTTTTTTCCCAGCTTGATATTTATCTTGAGTCGTTGCCAATGCCTTTATATTTATTTCTAATTCAGCACCTGTGTCAGTAAAACTAATATTGGAACGCTGACCATTTGATTCTGGAGAAAAATAAATGAAGGGCATTCCAAAAAGATCTTTGCCTAAATTCCAATTTTCTTTTTCCGAAATAAAAATAGTTCCATTATTTTTCTTTAATTCCAAAATTTTTGCATGGGTGATTGAAGAGAATACTGTTAAAATAAAAGCTATAAGGATAAATTTCATAAAAAGCTCCCAAAGCTCTTATCGGATTGTTCTTTCAGGATCTTACATATGAAAAGGAAAAATTTTGGCCTCCAAAGTATTAGTATTGAACCCCGAGATAGCTTTGACCAAAAAACCAGACGGATTAGTCTCCACGACCTGGGATCCAGATAGCTATTGGATATTTGAAGACTTTAAATTTAGTAGAGCGTTTGAGTCGTCTTCTCAGATTGAGGTTTCGCCATTTTTTCTCTTAGATGCCCGGCTCTCATTAGTTATTAAGCTTCTGGATTTAAAGCTTACCAGTGCTTTCATCAATGTTCCTGAATTGGCCTCGGTTGTGTTTTTTCTGCGCTCTAATCTTGGAAATTTTTCTTCGCTGGCCCTTGAGCAATATTGGAATGAGTATTCATTGAAACCTATGGAAAAGATTCCCGAAGCAGCTTGCCAGCAATTTCTGTTTTTTAATTCATTTGAAGTGGGCCATGATTTATCCAGCGCTCAATTGATTTATTTTGTGAGTTTTGAAGCCAGTAAACCCATAAGCATCCATGGATTTAACCTTGCTGAAGAATGGAAATATGAAGAAGAAGATCAACTAGGAAAACTCTACATTGCTAAATTTTTGAAGTAACTTCAATCACCAGACCAAGTTCAATTAATTGTTCCAGTACTTTAATTTTTTCCCCTACCACTTGTTTGCGCCTGATAGATCCCTTTTCCAAAAGCTGTAAAATTTCCAGAAAAGGGGTAGATATTTCAACATGGTGAAGGCCCAAAACCGGGTGACGATAAATACAGAGTACATGTGGTCGTTCAAAAATTTGAACACTTCCCTTAGCGGCTTCATCCATCATTAAATTAATATCAAATTCTAGATTTAAGAAACTCAATGAAGGATTGAGGTGAAGACCTACGACTGTTGGAAGAACCATCTCAGTTGAGAGAATTTGATTTTGTAATAATTCAAAATAGGCCAGTTCAAACATATAAGACGGGCAATCTCCATCAGAAGCTTTGTCCTGAAGAAACTGGGGGAAATTAAAAATAAAATCATCGAGATCTTTCGGTCTCTCATCATGGGCAGCAATGTATTCACGTGCGACGTCATCCCAGTTCATGTCTGAGAAGACAGTTAAGCTTGAATAAGTTTTTTCCAAGGCATCCTGAAAAATTTTGAATTGATTCATATCACCTCAAAAGAGTAGGGCCCTCATTGGGCCCTATTCAATTTTACTTCTTCTTTTTCTTTGTGTCTTCATCATGGTGTGTTTCATCTGCATCGTGGTCTTTATCTTTATCCACATGCTTATGGTCTTTATCGTGACCATGTTCCTTCACATCCTCGTCATGAGACGCATGGTGGGCCTTATGATCATGATCTTTATGATGAGCATCATCATGTTCATGGTCGCCTTCTTCAATGTGATGGTGCTCTTTATCGTGTTTTAGCTTCTTAGCATGACTCTTATGTTCATGAGCAAAAGCTGAAGTGGTAGCGAGGGCCAGGGCAACAGTTAGTAAAAGTACTTTCATTAGTTCTCCTTCAATTGGGTGTATTGTTTGACTTTTCGGCATATTAAATGCTTCCATTTAGGATTATGAAAGAGTTTCCACAAGAAAAGTATATCGATCTGGAAAATAACCCTTACTTATTAGGTCGGGTTATCATTTATCATGTGAGAGATGAATTTCACGCTGAAGTTGATATTATTCATCGGGAATCCCATAAGATTTTTAAGCATGTGGATATTCTGTATCAACAACATAGCTCAGAAGAAGCCCTAAATTCTGGAATCCAGCGATTACGACTTTTTTTGGACAAAACTCAGCAAGCAGCAGCTCCAAATTCAAAAGATCATTTGCATTAAATCGGAGAAAACATGAGCTCATTTAAAGTTGAAGAAATGACCTGTTCTCATTGTGAAAAAGCTATCAAAACGGAGCTATCCAAGGGGCATCAGGAAGTTAAAGTCGAGGTGGATTTGAAAAATAAAATTGTGACGGTCGAAAATTTGCCTGCAGATAGGGTCATTTTTTTGCTCAAAGAAATAGGCTATAATGCAGAGAAATTAAAATAAGAGTGAAATGCTACAATTAGATTTTTTTCCCCGGACAGAATTTAAAGCTCTCTCAGACTTTCAGAAATTGGAAAGTGTGACTTTGTCACTTGCTGATAAAAAAAGGCTGATAAATTATCCCGATTTTTTTCAAACCCCTAAGGCCAATGATGTAATTCGCCGGCAGCATTCAAATCACATTGATAAAATTTTAGGCTTCAGACTTAAATACATTGAAGAGATGATGGTGGCAGAGGCGAGAAACTTTGAACCTGATGGCTCTCATGAGAGTTGGGGGCCAAAGATTCACAAGGGTGCCCAGACTTGGGTTGGCCTTGACCTGCAAACTCTTCAGACTCCTTATTCAGAAATTCTACGCATTCTTCAGCTCTTAAAAATAAAGCCTTATCAACAAATCATTGATCTGGGGGCGGCCTATGGACGAATGGGAATTGTGTTAGGTGGATTATTTATTAAAAACCCATTCATTGGTTTTGAGTATGTAAAGGCAAGAGTAGATGAAGGCAATAGAATTTACAAGGAGCTGGGATTTAATCGCTGCCAGCTGGTCACTCAGGATTTATTTGCCCAAAACTTTGAACTACCCGAAGCTGATGTTTATTTTATCTATGACTATGGGCAAGTTGAACACATCGATCACACTCTCAAACAAATTGCACTGATTGCTAAAAAACGTCCAGTCAAAGTTGTTGCCAGAGGAAAATTTACCAAGAAAATTATTGGTCAATACCATCCGTGGCTTGAATTAAAATATGAAGGAAAATTGGAAGAGTTCTTTTCTGTCTACGCAGCTTACATTAATTAATTACAATGCCAATCAGCTTCTTCACCCGTAATCTTTTTCTTGGCCGCAAGAAAAAGGACACACTCTTTTTTGAGTGTATGATTGATGGCCAGATAGAACATCGTATTTAAAAATTTATTTTCTTTTTTATCCCAGCTTGCGGCAAGGTTAAAATCTTTTGAGTCCTTGAAAATATTTTTCCACTGGAATTTTTCGAAAGTCAGATCATCAACGACGCTGAATCCTTGAGTTGTGTATTTTATCCATACGGTGAAGGGGTGATCATGGAAGTTAAATTCTTCACCCTTAATTTTAACTTTTCCCATATCAATGGATTGTCGAGTCTGAACAGTTCCAAATGCAAAGCCATCTTTGGTCGCCTGAGCTTTTGATGTTGGGTAATTCGTTTCAATCACGTTCTCGGGCCGCATGGTTTGAGTGTTGAATAATAAAATAGTCAGATTATCATCATCAGGACTATTTTCTTGCAAAAATAAAATGGCCATCTGATTTTCTGAAATAGTGAAACCTAATGATTTTGAACAAAGTGTTCCGGTTCCCTTAAAAAACCGATAGCTATGAAACTCATCAGCATTAATAGGAAGAAGCTCAGCCTTCTCGGAAGGGTAATAAAAGAAAAGATTTCCATATCTTTTTTCTTTTGCTTCAGTAAACGCCAGCGCGCTGCGGATTTGAATTTGAATTTTTTCTTTGCCGATTTGGCAAAATGAATTATCTCTGGAGTAAGTTTTTTCTGCCAACGAACGGACATCAGTATTGGCAAAGGCCATGGTGATCAGGAAAAAAAGGATTAACATTCAATAATGTTAGCTCGTCGCTCGAGGAATAAAAAGCAAAAAAAGAGCCTAACTTTGTATCTGTGCACTTCCTTGTTGTTCCAGAGGAACTTTATTGAGAAGGTGCATTTTTTGTGTGGGGCTGGCATAAATAACACCTTCCTCGTGAAAAATTTGATGAATTTCCAGCAGGATAGTTTGTTGCAGATCCATGTGAAGTTGATGATTGTTGCTTAAAATAAAGTAGACCACCTCAATCTCCAAGGCCGTAGGGGTAACTTTATAGTAGTGACAGCGCTCAAAGCGGACTTCATTTTTAGAACTGACCACTGCCGTGATAATTTCAACCACTTGTTTTATTCTCTGATGAGATGATTCGTGAGGTAGAGCAAACTGTAAACTGTTTCGCCGTTCATGCATACGTTTCATATTTCTGATTCGCGATCTTAATAGATCCGAGTTAGAAATAATGATTTGTTCACCATGCAGGCTTCTGATTCTCGTGGTTTTAAGTCCAATGTACTCAACTTCTCCCATCCATTCATCAATGATAATGAAATCCCCCACCACAAAAGGCTTATCCAGAATAATGGAGAGTGAGGAAAATAAATCACCCAGAATGTTTTGAATCGCTAAAGCAATAGCAATTCCTCCTACACCCAGCCCCGTTATCATGGTGGCTACTTGAATTCCCATATTATGAAGCGTGAAAAGAATGAGTAATGATAAAAAAGAAACTTTTAGCATTAGCTCCAGAATATTAATGGAACTTGCCGATGCAGGATCTCTTTTATAGCGTCTTGAAAAGGCAAGTTGCATGCGTTTTTTAATGGCAAAACTACCCCAGATCCCAAACTGGATCATTAAGGCGGCAAAAAAGATTCTCCATGAGAGAGTGGTGTAAATTTTATGTTGAGGCAAAAATTGAAAGCCCACATAGAGTGAGCTTACGAGCATGAAGAGTGTTGTGGTGTGAGATAAAACATAAATAGCAAGGACATCATGCTTAAATTTCTCTCGTCGATTGACAAGAATGCTCTTTAAAAAATTCAGCGAGACAAACATTACTATGGCGGCAGTGATTCCTAAAAAATAAGGATTAGATTTTAAATTTTCCATCTAGACACTAAGTATGAAATTTTTTAAGAATAAATTTACTGATTGCTGCTCTTTAATGAAGTACTTAGCATAGGTCTTATCAGCGCCTACTTTAATACAAAAAGGAGTGACAACTGACTGATGCTGGAGATACTCAAACATATCTTCATCGGTTGTATCATCACCCAACGCCACGACGACATCTGGTTGGTATTCTTGTTTTTCGAGCCAATGTTGAACAAAATAACCCTTGCTGGCATGAAGGGATTTCACTTCAATCACTTTTTTTCCACGTGTCACCTGTGCCGGAAGAGAAGTGAGGCTCTCTTCAAGTTCGATGAATAATTTATTGGCCAGAAAGTCTGCAAATTCAGGAGGAGAATTTCGGTAATGCCAGGTTATGGCATGTCCCTTGTCTTCAATAAAGCTTCCGGGAGTACGGGACGTATAAAGTTTTAAAACTTCCAGGATGTTATCTTTCCATCTGGTAGAATCGTGGGGAATAAGATTACTCCATTCCAGCGTCTCAGGTGAATAGGAATAGGCCCCATGACAAGCGGCCAGGGGAAATTTAAATTTATTTTCAATAAATTGATGCTGAAGAAATTCCTTATCTCGTCCACTCACTACTACAAACTGGCAATTAGGATTCTTTGCCAACTCCTTCAGTATTTCCTGAGTTTCATTTTGAATTTTAACTTGTGAAGGGTAGGAAGAAATAGGAGCAAGTGTGCCATCGAGATCACAGAAGAAAAGGACGCGCTTGCCTTTTAATTCCTTTAGCCATTCAAATTTCCCATCTTTAGAAAATGTTGGACCTTTAGTTATAAGCTTGTTGCCACGGTGAAGGTCTCGCATGAAAACCCTGGCCCACTCTGATGAGGTATAGCGTTTGAGAAAATTCTGCATGGCCATCATTTCGCGCTGACGTTGCTCAAGACTTTGATCAAGTGCTTCTTTGATTTTTACCGCCGTTTCCTCAATATTCCAGGGATTAATCGAGATGGCATAACTTAAAGTCGAATGGGCCCCGGTAAATTCACTCAGTAGCAAAGTTCCTGGATGTTTTTCTTTTTGTGAAATAACATATTCCAGGGACACAAGATTCATCCCAT
>CAMASK010000024.1 GCA_945860895.1 Bacteriovorax stolpii | reverse complement strand
AGATAACTGGTAATATGAGAAACATTCCAATCCTGAAGATCTCATTGGCATCAGCTCCAAAACCAAAAGCTGCTCCGGTATTTTTAACATACGCAATACTGAAGAAGCCATCTATTACTGGAATGGATTGCCCATAAAATAAGTTTGATTGAATTGCACCCTTGGTTAGCTGATCCGCAATAATCAAAGTGGCCATTGCCAAACATAAAGACCAGAAGCGAGCCATATTAAATCCTAGTAGTAATCTTTCGGCACAATTTCATATTTCTCGATTTTTCTCAAAAGAGTTTTTTTCGGTATATTTGCGTTGAGCGCCGTCTGGTTAATTCTGCCTTTATTAATTTTTAAGGCTTGAACTATAAATTCCTTCTCAAAGAGGTCTTTGGCAATGGCAAAATCAAGTTTTCCGCCATCTCCAACTTTAGTCCCAAAAGAGAAATGCACTTCGTTACCCGCAACTGGCGATTTAGCCGAAGGGGCATCAAGTACTGAGTTTTGAATATCTGTAAGATCAATTACGCTGTCTGTTGCACCAAGATCTTTAGCTTCCGACTTCTTCTGGTCTTTAAAAACGATGGCTGGTAATGAATTCACGTGAATCATGTCAGAAGCTTCCATAATGAAACAATGCTCAATGATGTTTCTCAGTTCTCTAATATTTCCCGGCCAGGAATAATTAGTTAAAACTTCCAAAGCTTCAGGTTCTGCTCCACCAACTCTAAGATTGTGAACATTATTAAAGTAATTGATATAGTGATTAACTAAATGAGGAATATCCGTTTTTCTTTCTCTTAATGGAGGAAGATAAACGGGAAGAACATTTAATCGATAAAATAAGTCCTCTCGGAAGGAACCATCCTTAATCATTTCTTCAAATGGCTTGTGAGAAGCAGCAATAATTCGAACATCAACTTTAATTTCACGGTTTGAACCAACCGGCATAAAAGTTTTTTCCTGCAATACACGTAGTAACTTAACCTGCATTCCAGCTGAAATATCACCAATTTCATCCAGAAAGATAGTTCCACCTTCTGCAAATTGAAATTTTCCTATTTTCCTTTGATCAGCGCCAGTAAAAGCACCTTTTTCATGCCCAAATAATTCTGACTCAATTAAATTTTCTGAAATTGCGCCACAATTAATTGTAACAAATTTTTCGTCTTTTCTGGGCGAATTGTAGTGAATGGCTTTCGCTACCAATTCCTTCCCAGTACCAGACTCTCCACGAATTAAAACAGGAGTATTTACCTTCGCAAGTTTAGAAATAACATCAAACACTTTTTTCATGGCATTTGATTCGCCAACAAACTTATCTTTGGAAGTAGATGTTTCGCCAATAGAAAGTGTCGGGGATGAAAATGTGAGAGTCTCTACCATTGAACGTGCCTTAAGAGCGCGCTTAATGAGTGCCACTAAGTTTTCTGAAGTTATCGGCTTTTCCAGATAGTTATAAGCTCCTTCCTTCACTGCTTTTACGGCATCGGTAACATTTGAATAAGCGGTAAGAATTAAGACAATGACAGAAGGATCATGTTTTTTAATTTCAGTTAAGGCTTGAATTCCATCCATCTCTGGCATGTTAACATCCATAACAACCAGATCATATTTCTGGCCATAAACCTTTTTAACAGCTTCCTTTCCATTGTCAGCGACTTCTACTGCAAAGTGATGGTATTCTAGAGCTTGCTTCACTGATTGCTGAAGAACTTTATCATCATCTACAACTAAAACCTTATGCATCGACGGCTCCTATTCATTCTTTAGCTTTATTATAAACGACGTTCCCTCACCTAACTTAGAGGCTGCATTAATGACCCCATTGTGAAGCTCGATAAAATATTTTACCAGATAAAGGCCTAAACCAGAGCCTTTAATTGCATGGGTAGAATCATTCTTCACCCGATAAAATTTATCAAAAATATGGGTTAGATCATCTGGTCCTATACCCAAACCATTATCGCGAATTTCAATATAAACCCAATCAATGTCATCCCAAGTTTTAATCCAGATGGTTTTCTCTCTCCCAGCGTACTTGATAGCATTCTCAATAAGGTTTGAAATAACCCTGTTCATTAGTACAGTATCTATCTGAATGGGATAGAGCGGTGAAAGATCTGATTCAATCCTCATTTGTTTATTGCTAGCTTCAAATTCCAGTTTTTCGACAATCCCCTCAATAATCTTATTCATATCCTTAGATTCTTTCCGCAAGGTCAAATTCTGGGATTCGATTTTAGTTAAATCTAAAATACTATTAATGAAATCATTTAATTCTTTGGTCGAGTGAACGACATTATCAATAAGCTCATTTTGTTCAGTACTGTTATTAAATTTAATTTTTAAAATATCAGCAATACCAGCGATTTTAGCCACGGGTGTTTTTAAATCATGACTCATTAAAGATATAAAGTTTTGTTTTAAATTATCAACTTGCTTCAATAACTTTGTTTCTTCCTGAATCGCATACCTTGTTTGATACTCTTCAATCGCTCTGAATGGTACCCATATGTAGTAAACTACGAAAATACTTAGTACTAGGTGAGATAACTTAATCCACCAACCAAAGGAAATAAAAGCAAGATAGCTTATTAATAAAATTCCAATAATTAAAAAAATTGTAATCATTAGCCCCTTAACGGGCTGAACTCGAGAAATAACATAGGACAATATAATCGCGATTAAGATCGAAGCAATTTTGGTATAGGAATCTTTAATATCAAAAATTGTTTTTTCCGCGATTAAAGCTTCTATGACATGTGCATGAACCATCAATTTAGGAGTTCGCGCATTCTCTTTTTCAAAGGGAGTTAAAATAAAATCATTCGTGTTGGATAAATACTGGGGACCAATAAGTACAATTTTATCCTTAAAAAAACCTGTTGGAAAATTTCCTACAACGACTCGATGAAAAGGAATTACAATGGTTTCGGTTGTTAATGGGTTCCCAGAAAATTTAAAAAGCGCAAAATTGGCATCTGCTTCTGAATTATAATAAGCGCCTTTATAGGCAGTGGCATCAAGGACGGCTTGTTTTTTTAATTCTCTAAATTTTTTAGCAGTCCACAAATGCAATGAATCTTCACCAGAAATATTAAGAATCGCTCTTCTTACTACCTCATCTTTCGAAAAAATTTGCTGATCTTTGTAGAGTTGGCCCAAATGATAGTCTATTTCTCTTAAGCCCTCGGGAGGAATTTGCTCACCAAAGTTATCAATCTCTGTTCCAAATTTAAAACGATCAGAAGCCGGAGAAAAATTTTTAATCGATTCATAGAATTCAGTCTGATATCTTGCTTCAACCTCAGAATCAGGTTCGAGTAGGGATACAAAATAATTTATAATAGCAGGATTATCCACCACCAAACGATTCATTAATCGATTATGGGAAGCGTAAGTGTAGGGGTAAGTTTCCCCTAGAAACTGATCACTTTCTTCATCCATAGTAATCAGGACGATTGGGTTTTTGAAGCTTTTAGATGAGATATCATTCTTCACCCAGAAATCAAAAAATATCGATTCCAGAGGATAAAAAGAATATTGAATCAAAATTAAAATAAAGGCTAACGTCACCAATAGTGGTGCAAACTTTGAAAATTCAATTGATTTGAATTTATTAAGCACGTGCCTCCATTCTGGAATCAAAAATCAAATCCCATTCATGGGGTAAAAACTCAAGGGTAATGATATTTTGATAATGGCGATTCTTACTTAAAGATGAGAACTCAATAATTTTTCGACTTGCAAGTGAATATATATCATCTCGTTTTCTAAGTTTAGAACCAAATTTCATTAAAAGTTCATTTTCAAAAGGGTATTTCTTCATCAGAGATTCCAGCTTTCTAAAATATTTTTCACCTAAAGTGGCTTTAAATATGACCTCAACCCAAGGTTGAAGAAAGTAATACATGAACCACATCAAACTCTGCCTGATTTCTTTGACGGGAATGATGTTTATTAAAAGGCCTAATACTGAATGAGACAGCCATGAAAACAATCCAACAACGAACATGACCTTTGTTCGTTTACTGGCCATATTCACTCTAGCCTGAAGCAAAAGTTCAAAGCATATTGCTGAGAGTTCATCCTTGGTACAGATCTCTAAGAGATTTTTACTAAAAATCAGACTGATACTTTTACCGCTCTGTAATATAAAAGCTCGCTCAAGGGCACCATTGTAAAAATAGAGATTGGGCAATGGAACAGCTAACTTATAGGCTTCTTGCATTGCCGATGCATGAAACTGATGTTCATCTCGACTTTTAATTTCACGTGCACCCATGAAGAAAAGAATTGCTGTGTCAGTGTAACCTATCGTTATTATGAGGAAAAATATGAGGACAACTAATCCAAAAAAATATAAAGCCCCACTTAGAAACACCCATAGCAACAGGCTTAATAAACAGGTTATAAAGATTATAAATGTGGTCACGCGCATGTTTCGTAAAGCCTTAAAATAATACGGAGTTACCAGTAGTTTACCATTTCATAAATCTTATTTGCATTACTTTATTACACCCTTAAGGCTTTCTCATGGACATAAATGGCCCTTAGGACTATAAACCGATAACTCTTTTTTAAATTTTTGAGAGTTGTTTTGCAGAGTGACAGAGTCAGACATGGATAAAGAATTTCTAAGTCAGATTGATCAAGTGTGTGAATTAATTTCAAACACTGAAAAACTTGATGATGAAATTCTCATTTGTGAATGCTTTTGTGTTAACGTGGCCGACATTCGAGAGGCTTGTAAATCACAAGGCACTTTTGATCTGATGATTATGCAAGAGAACTTTGGTCTCGGGCAGGGTTGTCAGGGATGCTTAAAACGAATTAATACTTGGGTGAATAAGATATTTTAGTCAGAGGGGTTTCTAATGGCTTTTGATCGTCTATTATTTGGCACTGCCGGCGTTCCTAATAGCACTGCCAAGAAAAACAATCCAGTTGAAGGCGTGAAACGCATTCACGAATTGAGTTTGGATTGCATGCAGCTTGAGTTCGCTCATGGTGTGCGTATGAAGGAAGAAGTTTCATCAGCACTTCGTAAAGTGTCTTATGAACTAGGAGTTCCTCTTACTTCTCATGGTCCTTACTACATTAACTTAAACGCTCGTGAGCAAGATAAAATTGACTCATCAGTAGAGCGCATCATTCAAACTGCTAAAATCTCTGATTTATGTGGTGCCGAATCAATGACATTCCATGCTGCTTTCTACATGAAAGATTCTCCATATGATGTTTTTGATTTAGTTGAAAAGTCTTTAAACGTAATTGAAGAGCGTTTATCTCGTCTTGATATTGAAATTGAACTTCGTCCGGAACTCACTGGAAAGACATCTCAATTTGGTTCTCTGGAAGAATTGATTAGTCTTTCAAAATCAGTAAATAGCTGCAAACCATGCATGGATTTTTCACACTTGTATGCTCGCACTGGTTCAGTAAATGACTATAAAGGTTTCTGCGAAACGCTTGAAACATTAAAGAATGAACTCGGTCCTAAATCTCTTGAAGAAATGCACATTCATATTTCTGGCATCAGTTCAAACTCAAAGGGTGATTTAAAGCATCTTAACCTTGAGAAATCAAAGTTTAACTGGAAAGATTTAATGAAAGCCTTAAAAGATATGGACTGCCGTGGATACGTAGTTTGTAACTCTCCAAATCTGGAAGTAGATGCAGCTATGTTAAAGCAGTACTACATCGCTTTATAATTCGAATTCAGGTTTTAATCAAAAAAGCCCGCTTTATTTAGAGCGGGCTTTTTTTTAAGCTATTTTAAGCCATTCTTGAGGATGAATCAGATCATGCAAGTGAACATCCTCACCAGCCTTTAAACCGACCATATAACAAAAACCATCATCATGAGTTATTAGTAGTTTTTCGATTGGGATTTTCCATGCGGCTTTAATAATGAGAAGGAAATTATCCACATCATTTTTAGCTTCCAACAACGTATACCGGGTCAGGGAATTTTCAACAGAGAATATCGACCAGTTAACAGGAATATCCAAGTTACCAAATGGAGTGGCAAATCTTAGAATTTGTGTTTGAGGAATGAATTCACCTTTTAGAAAGCTTAGTCTGTAATCTTTTAACTTTAACTCAAGGCTGGATAATTCAACCTCTCCACTTTTTTGAAGTTTCAAAGTTTCATCCAGTAAAAAAGAAACAAAGTGTTTATTTGACATAAGTAGTCCCAACTCTCTCAGCTTTATTCTAGCGGATTAATGGGTTCAAGACTCTCATGGTAAGTTTTGATATTGCTGACATCAGCAATCAACCACTTGTTTTCGACTTGAACGAGTTCCGCGATTTTCTTTACTTCAGAAGTAAAGGTAGTCTTGTCATTTTCTTTAGTGAGGTAAGCTATTGAATAAGTTAAAAAGCATTTTTTTTCCTGGCACGATTTAGACAGTACTTTGAAGCTTTCAGTCTTAATATTTCTCATGTCTGCAAATTTTTGAAAATCCTCATCGGACATGTTTTCAAAGCTTTGAAACATTTTACCAGTTGTACGTTCGAGAACAAACTCTCTTTCTACAACCTTGCCAATCCTGGATTCAACGAAATCCTTTAGAGCGCCTTCAGGACTTAAATCATCTTTAATACAAGAAGCGAGAAGAAATAAAGCGAGTAGAGATAAAACTTTCATCTAAGCCTTTCTGGTTTAAAACCCAATTCATGGATAAGCTCATCGAACTCAGCCCAATTGAAAACATTTAATCCCTTAGGGGTTTTACCAAATTTTATTCCAATGCCAGTTAAATCAATAGAGTGAGCAACAACTTCCCCTTCTTGTTCAAAACTCCTGCCTTTAAAGTGGATCGTAATTAAAACTTTGTCGTCCGAGACAGAAAGCGCCTGTTTTAATTTAATAAAACAGCCTTCATCATCCCAATTGGTAAGAAAACCTTGGTACTGAGAACCCTCAGCACTAATTTGGCAATCAATGGTCTTTAATAGTGGTGTAAACAAGTCAAATGAAGAGTAATTAGCATTAAGACTCGCCAAGGAAAGGTAATAATGGAAAAGCTGATATAGAAAATAAGCAATCACTAGAAAACAGAAAAGGGCGATAACGATTATCTTATTAAATTCAATAAACAAACCTTCAATTACTTTATAGCTCACCAAGGAAATACAAAAAGCATAGGCAGGAAGAGACCAATGATGATGACGCCAAACGAGTCTTGCAGTTATTGCAAGAGGGATTAGTGCATACCAGAAAAGTTCAATGCTCTTTTGAAGATAAGCGATAGAAAAAGGTGATAAGTGATGTCTATAGGCGTATTGGAGATAAAGAAAAATATATGTAAGGCCCAGGAATAGGACCATATTTATTGCCAGGCCATCTTTTTTTTTTACTTTCAATTGTTCCATATCAAATTTGCCCTATAATAATCTTATGTCTCAAATAATACTCGAAATTTCTTCTATCTGCATTGCCTGTGATAACTGCAAAATGGTTTGTCCAGAAAATGCGGTTATTAGTAATGGCGCTGAATATTTAATTGACACATGGAGCTGTACCATCTGTGGACTTTGCATTGAAGTGTGTCCGGTAGATTGCATTAAAGAAAAAAGGATTACTTAATCTCTTCACTTAAATCATTCCAGTAAATCAACGGCAAAGATGATTTTTTAATCTTAGCCGACGTTATAAATATTGCAGTTCCGCTATCAGCTTCCAGTTTTTCAGAGGCAAGATTAATAATCCTTGATGAAGATGCATTATATGAAATTTTAATAAGATCAATCTTCCACGTTTTTAATGCTCTTTCAGTCACTAAAAATCTTAAAAAAGGGTGATTCGAATTTTTTGTATAGGTCTCTAAAATTCGGAAAGAACTTTCCCAGAAACGCTTCAATGTCCCAAAATCCCAATAATCAACTTTTTGAAGGAGAATTACAGGGATATCTTTTTCTATAAATGGACAGACACTTTCAAAAAAGGCACTTACACCTTTTTGTGGTTTTAATTGCGTCAAGTCGATATAAGAAATTCCTGTATAGGTCTCGACTTTAGAATCGGATAAGAGATCTCTATTTTTAGTAATCGCCGTAACCAACCTGTTCTCATTGATGTTTAAACCATTGTAACCAAGGTTAGAGTTTACCCAATAACTAAAAAGAACGGCTGGTGATTTTTTGAAAGGAATGAGGTGTTTTTCCAACTCTTCTTTTTTTATATAAAAAAATTGATCTGCATTTAAAACCAGAAGTTTTCCACGGTATTTAACTTCTTCTCTCGCTGCGAGGTTGTGAACAGCGCCCCCTATGTCCAATATTTCTGGTTTTTCCCAAAGAAAAATCACATCTTCAAAAGCTGATTTTTCTTTGCAATACTTTTCAATTTCTTCTCCCATGTAGTGTAGATTTATGTAAATATTTTTACAACCAAGAGAACGAGCATACGCAACCTGAAGCTCAAGTAAGCTTTTTTCGAAAACTGGCCACAATACTTTTGGAAGTTTCTGACCAATGATACCCATGCGAGTTCCAAAACCAGCTGCTAGAATTAAACAATGATCAATTTGCATAATAATTTTGAAAAAGTAGTTTTTGAAGATTCGTATACTTAGGATTATCCATCATGGTCTTGCGGATTTTTTCCATAGCAAATCCAATGTATTTTAAATATCGATCATCTTTACGCCAATTATAAATATAACAAAAGCTTCCAACTGCTTTAAAGACCCTTTGAATAAGCATATCCTGGTAAAGAGACTCAAATTCTTCGTAGGTCTTTTGTCCATGAATGGCAGGATCTAGATTGTCGAAATAATAACGTTTTAATTTTTGACGATTTTCTTCTTTTAAGTCGTAATAACAATCCTCAAGCAATGAAACTAAATCGTATTGAGGAATACCCCATCTTGCATCTTGAAAATCAATAAAAATATATTTACCTTTTTTAACCATTATATTACGCGAATGGAAATCACGATGAGTAATAACCATTTTCTGTTCCGCTAATCTTTTCATAATTGGTTCAAATTCAGCTTCAAGACCTTTCAACAAATCTTCATCCTGGCATTTATTAAAGAAATTGAAAAAATATTTGAAAGTAAAAAGAGTTTCATCCATAAATTTCTGATGATCAAATTTTAACTTAAACAGATTGGGGTTTATTACTTTTGACTGAGGTATGCGATGGAGTTCAAGAAGTTGATCAATAATTACTTTATAAACTCTAAATTCTTCCTCTGTGCTAGTTGTTGCAGAAAGTTTTTGAAGCAACGTTTCGTTACCTAAATCTTCTTCTAATAAATAACCACGTGATAAATTGTGATCCATAATTTCTGGCACGCGAACATGATTTTGTTCCAGAAATTGTTGAACTGACATAAAAGGATGTTTTTCTATCTCTTCATCGAAAGGATTGTCCAGGCAAACGACATAGCTATCACGGTTTGTAAAAATTCTGTAATATCTACGAGTTGAGGCATCTCCCGTTAATTTATCAACCTCTTCGAGTTTCTCTTCTTTAAGAATATTTTTATCCTGAGTTTTGTTGAATAACTCTTCAATAAAAAATCTTTCTGTTTGTTCTGGTTTCATAAAACGTCCCGTATGCTGTTGATAAATGTATAAAAACTTTTAGATGAGTTCTTTTTTGATATAACCTGTTCTTCATGGGTTGAATTGATTAAAAAAGATTTAAATAAGGATTCTTCTCTTGTTATTTGAGTAGCATCCCCCACTTGCAAAATAAAGTCAGCAGTATTTCTATTCTGGACCTGTAACCAGGATAAATAATATTCACCATCAAATCCACTTCTTATCGTAATATGATGGGCCCATTTATGGACTTCCATTTTTTCATCTAAACTAAGTCTGTTCAGATTTATCATTCTTTCAAGAGTAATATACCCGATGGGAACAAATGTTTGTTTTGGATAAAGCAGTTTTTCGCTTCTAACTAATTCATAAGATAGAACACACACAAGCATACTTTCATTTTTTAGGTACTTTGTGATTAATCCTCGTGATAGAAATAATTCACCTTTTGGTAAGGAAAAATGAAGAGGCGATTCACTATCAATAATTGTCACAGTAGCTTGCTTCAATTTTTTAAAAAATATTTCGTTGTTCGAAATAATTTCAAGTAATAAATTTTGAATATACTTCTTAGTTGACTCATTTGTTTTATAAATTTTCGTATCCTGATCTGCAAGAAAGGGCTGCTTTAGCGACGCCAGATGATCTTCATAGTCATGTGGGGTGATTTCTTTATATTCTGAAGCTAGATTTTTACTACGCCCTGACCTGACCGGAATAATTACACCAGAACAAGATGAAAATAAGAAAATAAATAAAAAACAGAAAACCCCCGCTAAACGCAGGGGTTTCTTACATTTTAAGAGTGAATAAGGACTACATTTCAGCTGCGACGTCACGACCGTTTTCTAGGTAATAGAGGGTGAAACCTGCAAAAATCTTATTAGGATCTTTAATTAAGGGACGATTGTTTTCCCAGATCATTTTCCATTTTCTTGATGTTTGATAAACAGAAGTGGAAATGATTCCAAGAGTATCACCTGTTCGAATTAAATAAGGTAAACCTTCAGGGTTCCATACAAATTCTTCTGCGGGAGCGATGTATTTCAAATTCATCCCTTCAGAAACCATTGTGCTGCCTTTAAGTGTACCACTATTGTAATTTGCAATTTCTTTCCATTTTCCATAATTGCCATAAAGTTTGAAAGCGATCATCATCAAGGTTTCATTCTTTTTAACTAAATACATCTTTTCTGAACCAGCATCATTTTCATTTGTAACGACTGGAGTTGGTTCTACTTCCTGTGTAATGACAGGAGCTGAATCTGCTTCTGGGGATACTTCAGATGCATTTTCTTCTCCATTAATAACAACTTCGTTAGGTGATTCAGTGGTAGGAGCTTCAGTGGCAGCAGGTTCTTCATTGGGGTTTTCAATGAATTCATCAGCATCTGATAATTCTATTTGTGGGGTCTCTTGACTGACCGTTTGTGCAGATTTTGATCCAGAACAACTGGCTAAGCACAAGCTTAAAAATACCAGCCATGGTAATTGCTTCATTTTCACTCCCTGATAATGACTCACAGATATAGTGTATTATATCCTCTTATTAGATCGAGGAGGAAAAAAATGCTGACTACTTTAAAAATAAAAAAACATATCTTTTTGGTCAATTGAATCCCAGATACGTTTAACCAAGCGATCAAAATGTTCTTCGTTATCTAGAAAATCGAGTTCATCAGTATCTACAATAAGGGATTTACCCATGTTGTAGTTAGCGTACCAATCATCGTAATAGTTATTTAAACTAGTAAGATAATCCAAAGGGATGGCTTGTTCGTAATCTCGGCCTCTTTGTTTAATTCTTTCTTGGAGCTTAGGAACGGAGCGTTTCAAAAAAATCATCAAGGTAGGAGGATTTAAATATTGAATCATCGACTCAAAAAGTGTCCGATAATTTTCGTAATCAC
Organism: Bacteriovorax stolpii; assembly: GCA_945860895.1. Lineage (GTDB taxonomy): Bacteria > Bdellovibrionota > Bacteriovoracia > Bacteriovoracales > Bacteriovoracaceae > Peredibacter. Next base: position 24,480 of record CAMASK010000024.1, on the reverse strand, counting down.
GAGGATCAAGGTTACCTTGCTCAAATAAAGCACGGGCAAAAATATTTGCATCTTCGTAGATAGAACGATCTTGAATACTTGAAGAAGGAGAATTTTCAATCTGCTTATGGGTATTAAATCTATGAGTCAGAAAATAGACCTGCAAGGGAAAAGACCAGCGACTCATATCAGTATAAAAGTCGGCTAGATATGGATTATCAGAAACAGATTCAAAATGCGGTTTCCAACCCAAACGTTCGGATAGTTTTTTTGTAAGAGTTGTTTTTCCACTTCCAATATTTCCAGCTACAACAACGAACATAGGATTCGTTGCACTGCTTAAGCGATGATAGGCCATATCCGACATGAGGGTCTCCTGAATTTGCATGCAAAAAGGTTAATATGAATTTTACCACAAAGCTTGACTCAATTGATCAAACTTTTATTTTTTAGAGTACATTGAAGTTGTTGCGTTATTTACTTAGAATAAAAATACAAAATGAAATACCTATCATTGAATTTTATATATATGCTGCTATGTCTTGGATTATCCAACGAACTTTGGTCACAATCCTTAGTGGATGATGCAAATCTTAATTTAGCTACTTCCGGTAGTAGTGACTCTTTTTCTGAGACAATAAAAATTATTTCCAATTCAAAAAAAATATTTATTCTTACAAATAATAACCAACAGCTTAGTCCTGGGGATTTTGTCTCCTTAGCACTGGGTGATCAACTCGCAGCTAGAGCTATTGTTGCAAAAGTTCACCAAAATCAAGTCGGAATAAAAATTTTAAAAATATACTCCATTTCACAATGGTCTAAACTTAAACGCGATCTAGAAATACAGGTGGTGAAAGGTGATGATTCATTTTTTACAAAAAAGCGTGAGACTAAATCTGAAGAAGTCGCCAAAGGCAAAATAAAGTCTGAAGACGATCTCTTTTCGGGGGATGTGGTTGCGGACGATGAATTGGGAATTATTGATGAAAATAAAAATCGCCACATTAAACCAGATAATTTGGTCTCTATTCAAGCCTCTTATCATGAAGCAACAGATGTTGAAGCAAGGGGTGCCGAAAAAATTAAAACTCCGATGTTTGGATTATCCTGGGCATATCAGTTCACTGATAACTATTTTCTAGAAGGCGTCTACGGTAGAGCATTAATAGATAATTTCCCGGCTGAAGGCAGTCAAACATTGGTAAATCAGGTTATTGGAAGAATTAAATATAATTTTAAAGGCCCTATTTTTACTTTTTTTATGCCGTACATTGGGTTTCAAACTAATACGATTTCAAGTCCAAATGCCGGTAAAGGTGGACTTAGTCCCAGTCAGGATGCTGATGAACTAAACGCTGTTGATGCATTAAAAAAATCCGGACCTGTTTTTGGTGTAACAATATTGAGAAGACTAGTACCTGGTTGGTTTATTAAAGTAGATCTAGGTACTGATGTCATGAATGCGGGATTTGCCATTGAATTCTAAAATTGTTTTTTTATTTTTATTCCTCGCCAGTGCTTGTGGAGTAAAAGGCGATCCAGTATCGCCTAAAAATGCAACTCTGCCCTCTGTAATAGAGAATTATCCTGACATTAATCTTGCTCAACCCCTGCAAGATAATAAGCAAAAATAATGTCTCTAATTATTGCAACTGGATCTAACCTTAATGACTCTATACTTTCTCTTCAACTCGCGAAGAAAATTCTAAGTCAGCATTATGAATTAATTGCTGAAAGTAGAATATATAAGTCAGCTGCAGTGGATTATGAATTTCAGCCTGATTTTTTTAATCAGGTTCTTGAATTCAGAATTCCAAATTTATTACCTGATCAAGTAATGGAAAATCTGTTAGATTTTGAAAAATCCATGGGAAGGGTCCGTGATATTTCTCGAGGACCACGCACAATTGACATGGATATAATTTTTTGGGACCTCCAAACGCATCACACAAAGTTAGTGCACATTCCACATCCTCGCTGGATGGAAAGAAGTTTTGTAATTCGACCACTCCAAGACTTGCCGTTCTTTAAAACCATTGAAAAATGTTTTACAATGCCTAGGTCATTCAAAACTGATGCTTTTCCGCTCTAGCAATTATCAAGGAATTAGATATGGATTTTGCTCTTTCATCGGACCAACTTGAGATCCGCGATCTCGCTCTTAAATTTGCTCGTAATGAAATGATTCCTCATGCTCAAGAGTATGATGAACATGGAAAATTTCCTGCAGAAATTTTCAAAAAAGCCTGGGAGCTTGGTTTAATTAATTCCTGTATCCCTGCTGAATATGGCGGTTCAGGATTTTCCGGAGTTGATGGAGTTATAATAGGTGAGGCCCTAGCCTATGGCTGCATGGGTATGAATACGTCTTTCATGGCCAATGACCTTGCTCTGCTTCCCATTGTTATTGGCGGATCAGATGCACAAAAGAAAAAATTTCTCACACCATTCACTGAACAGTTTAAAATTGCTTCATTTTGTTTAACTGAACCTGAAAATGGTTCAGATGCTAGTGGTATTAAAACTCAAATTAAAGATGGTGGAGATCACTGGATTATTAATGGTGATAAGATGTGGATCACTAATGCAGGTTTCGCAGATCTTTTTGTTGTTTATGGAACAATTGATTCTTCCCTAAAGCACAAAGGTATATCAGCAGTAGTGGTTGAAGGGAAAACTCCCGGAATTGAATTAGGCAAAAAAGAAGATAAAATGGGCCACCGTTCATCAGATACTCGCGGTGTGAAATTTAACAATGTTAAAGTTCCGAAAGAAAACATGTTAGGTAAACCGGGAGAAGGCTGGGCTATTGCCATGAGCACTTTGGATCATTCGCGTCCCTTAGTCGCTTCCTCTGCCTTAGGTGGAGCACAAAGAGCAATGGATCTCAGTATCCAATACTCTAAAGAAAGAATTCAATTTGGCGTTCCAATCGCAAAACATCAGGCTGTGCAATTCATGATTGCAGAAATGGGAATGAAAATTGAAGCAGCCAGGCTTCTGGTTCACAAGGCAGCGTGGCTTTGTGATCAAGGCAAAAAAAATACTGAAGTTGCCTCTTATGCCAAAGCTTTTGCCTCTGACTCTTGTATGCAAATTACCACAGATGCGGTACAAATTTATGGCGGTTACGGGTACTCTCGCGAGTATCCTGTAGAGAAGTTAATGAGAGATGCAAAACTCATTCAAATTTATGAAGGAACATCTCAAATTCAGCGTCTCGTCATGGCCCGTGAACTATTAAAATAATGACTCTAAAATGGAGATTGATACTATGAACATTTTTGTGTGCGTGAAGCAAGTTCCAGACACAGAGACTAAAATCATTCCTACAAGTGATGGCAGTTTCATTGAAACAGCTTCAATTAAATGGATTATGAATCCTTACGATGAGTATGCAGTTGAGCAAGCTCTTCTGATTAAAACCTCAAATCCGGCTGCTAATGTAACAGTAGTCCGCTTGGGTTCAGTCAAAGATACAGAGGCTCTTCGTACAGCTATGGCCATGGGGGCAGATGATGCAGCCTTGATAGAAGCTCCGGATAATCTGGATTCTTATTCAATCGCTAAGGCCTTAAAAGGTGCTATTGATAAGAGTGGTAAAAAACCTGATCTCATTTTCACAGGTAAACAAGCTATTGATGATGATGCTCTCCAAGTTCCCCAGATTCTTGCAGAGATGTTCAATTTTCCTTCAGTTTCAGTTATTGTGGGCTTTGAGCAATCAGGGACCACTATAAAAGTTAAGCGTGAAGTTGAAGGTGGTGCTCTTGAAGTTTATGAAGTATCAACGCCGGTTGTACTTGCAGCCAACAAAGGTCTTAATACACCAAGATATGCATCTCTACCTGGTATTATGAAAGCGAAGAAAAAACCTATGCTCCAGTATTCATTGGGTGACGTTGGTGTTTCTGATGCTGATCGTAGAGTTAAATATTCTGGCTTCAAACTTCCACCAGAAAAACCACCAGGGAAAAAGTTTGATGCAACTGATGCAGCTAAACAAAAGGAAGTTGTCGCTCAGGTAGTAGGTCTTCTTCGTACAGAAGCAAAAGTAATTTAATTTTTTTTAAGTAAAGGATCTTATATGGCGAATGTATTAGTTTTTACTGAACTTCATGATGGTCACGTTAAGCCAGTAACTTTAGAAATACTAGGCAAGCTTGCTGGTCAATCTGCTGATGTAGCAGTAATTGGTGATATCGGTACTGAACAAATTGCAGCTCTGGCAAAATGTGGCGCCCAAAACGTTCACAAGATTAAGGGTGCCAATCTGGATAAATATTCTCCTGAAGGTTACGCCAACGCCTTAGCTGAATTCATCAAGTCTAAAAATTACGACTATGTTTTTGGTGGCGCTACTTCTATGGGTAAAGATCTTCTTCCACGTCTAGCAACTAAATTTAATGCTGGTCTTGCTTCTGATGTTGTAAATTTCATTATGGAAGGCGGAACTTTCGCTGGTACTCGTCCACTATTTGCGGGCAAGTGTTTAGCTAAAGTTGAAGTAGTAGGTCCTAAGCCTCACTTCATTTCAATTCGTCCCAATGCTCTAGGTATGACTCCAAATCCAACAGCAGGGGCCGGTGCTGCAAATGATGTAAATGCCAATGCCGGTGATATTCGTGCAACAATTAAGGAAATTATTAAGGCAACTTCTACAAAAGTTGATTTAACAGAAGCAAACATCATCGTTACAGGTGGCAGGGCTATGAAAAATGCTGAAAACTTCGCTATTTTAAATCAAATGGCGGATGTGATTGGTGCAACTGTTGGTGCTAGTCGTGCAGCTGTAGACTCTGGATTTGCTCCTCATGCTATGCAGGTTGGTCAAACTGGTAAAACAGTTGCTCCTTCGTTATACATAGCTTGCGGCGTTTCTGGTGCAATTCAACATTTAGCTGGTATGAGAACTTCTAAAATTATCGTAGCAATCAATACTGATCCCGATGCTCCAATTTTCACTAAAGCAGATTATGGCATTGTTGGTGATCTATTTACTATTGTTCCAATCATGACTGAAGAATTCAAAAAAATTCTCGGAAAATAATTTGAATTTTAAAAAGCCGGCTTAAAGCCGGCTTTTTTGAAGAAAATTGATTAATGAGAATTTTATCAAACTACGTCGATTGTTGTAGTTCAAAATTATAACCCGCTTGTTGTTGCTCTGCTAAACCTTCTTCTTGTGAATTTAAATCCTGTTCTGGATTATTTTGAATTTCTGATTGAAAAATTGTTTCAGGAGATTGTTCAACTGGAGCTTCATTTTGAGCAAGTTCTTGGGGTACGACATCTTCAGGTTGTGGAAGATCTGCTGAAAATTTCATTCTGGTTCCTTCCAGAGGACCATTAGTCAATGTCACCATATAAGCATTTTGATCTACCTGATACATCATTCCACTATAAAGATCTCCATTAAAATCATATTCAAAAACGTTCCCAGTCATTTCAGAGAAAGACACAGAAACACCTTCATCATTTGGAAGTGATACATTTAAGGATTCAATAACACCGTTATTAGTCACTAAATTTCCGGAGAATTGAGAATTGTTAATTCCCTGCTGCCATTTCTTAGGATTAATGACTTCAGTAAGATTTAAATTCAATTCTTCTTGAACGGCTGCCTGAGCTACTTCTACGGAATCGGAATCAGTTTTAATTGGCTGAGTAACTATAGATGGCTGAGGTAAAAGTTGTGGTTTAAGTGAAGAGATTTGTTTTACAGAAAGCTTTTGCCATTTAATTGAAGCAGCTACTTCACGACCAGATTTCACAACTCCATAAACTTCATCTAGTCTTTTGGCAAAACGGACATCTGAGCCTGAGATAGAAGATTCTGAATTAATTACCACTGCATTATAAGTCCCAGTTACGACAAATAAAGCAAAGGATAATGCGGCTAAGATTTGTTTAGATTTTTGGTTCCAATTCATAAATACCTCTTGAAAGCTTTTTCTTTTATAGAGCAATCAGGATGCCAGTTATGACTAGATCAAGGATTTGAATTTACGGCGTTTTTGAACGAAAGAATGAAGATATTATTGAGCACTGTCTAGATTTTTGACAGTAATGGTGTTTAATTCTTTTTCGATTTATATCGCTGAGTGAGTGAATTTTAGACAAGCTGTCTCAACTCTGACTGATTAATGCCTAAGATTAGCTAAGAATGAAAATAACTTAAAATTTGATCAAAAAAAGCTCCCGAAGAGCTTCTTGTTTATTCTACATATGGAACAATTTTTAAATAATCTGCATGAGAGGAACGAAAGCGTTTCATTGCAATAACAATCAAATCATCAAGAGAGATATTGGTGTTTTTTGCCATTTTGGCAAAATCTTCTGCTACATCTTTTTCAATTTTAACTTTGATCTCTTTGAGTTCACCCTGATTGTGTTTCTGAGATTTCATATAGACCCCTGGATTAAAAATTTAAGTTATTTTACCGCTTTTTCAAGGGCTGTCATCAGGCTTATTGCGTCCTGCGATGATCTTTAATGCGTTCTTTTTTCGCAAACTTACCAGCGCCAAGGTGATTTCATGGTCTAAAAGCTGGCAATGCTGATAGATGTCATAGGGGTTATTCCATTCAGTAAGGGTCGCCAGAACATCAAATTCCTGAGGACTTATGGGCAGACTATCCTCAAAAAAAACAGCATCAATCATGATTTTAACATTTTCCGGAGGGCGATATTTAAGTGAATCACGATATTGCTTAATAACGTCAGACATTTTATTTTTTATCACAGCATATGGGTAATGAATTTGTCGTTCTTTTTCTTCTACCACTTCTGGTTCCACAATATAGCTATGAGATTGTAGAGAAAATTCTTGAATAATGAGTTGATAAAAAGCTTTAAGACCTTTGAGCTGATTAAAAATTACCTGATAAATCTCGCCATTTTTAAATAAAACATGACCGAGGTACTGACGATTAAAATTTGAAAGAACGTTTACCTTTCCAGTAAATTGAACAGCTACTTGTTCTTCAATGCTCGAAAGGATTTTTAACTCTTTTTCCATTTATTTATTCAAACCTAAAATTTTCGAAATAAAACCACCTTTTTGTTCCAGTGGCGTTGGAAGAAAAAATGCATCTACTTTATTGGCAATTTCAGTAAAAGCTTTCCAAACCGGACGTTCTTGAAAAATATCCTGGGCCATATAAGGCAAACCTTTGTCTGAACCAGTTCTAAGCTCTAACTCTAAAGGAATTTTACCCAAGAAACCAATTTCAAGTTGCTGAACTGCTTTTTGAACACCACCTTCTCCAAAAATAAAGTGTTCAGCTCCACAGCTACCACAAATGAATGAACTCATATTTTCAACCATACCAATAATTGGCAGATTAAGTTTCTTAAACATCTCTGCCCCTTTCTTTGCATCAAGTAAGGCAATATCTTGAGGTGTCGAAATGATAATAGCGCCATCGACATGGGCATTTTGAATCATAGAAAGTTGAATATCACCTGTTCCTGGTGGCAAATCAATGAGCAAGTAATCAAGACCAGACCAATCCACATCAAAAAGAAATTGGTTTAAAACTCCACCCAACATCGGTCCTCGCCAAATGACAGGATCTTGTTCATTAATAAAAAAACCAAAACTCATGAATTTTATTCCAAATGATTCAACGGGAATGATTTTCTTTTCAGAATTTGATCTCGGCTTTTCATCTCTTTTACCAAATATCATAGGTAAAGAAGGTCCATAAATATCAGCATCAATCACACCAACTTTTTTTCCAAGTTTTGATAGACTGATAGCCAGGTTTGCAGTGAATGTGGATTTACCTACTCCACCTTTACCTGAACCTATAGCAATAATTTTATTTACGCCTAAAACTGGTTTTTTCTTATCAATTGTTCCATGGCCGGCTTTTATTTGAGCGGGTTGGCTTTGTGGTGATGCTTCAGGAGCGATAGCCTGCTTATCCAGAGCTTTGAATACATCTTGAGATTGAGTTGAAGTTGTTTTCACCATCATATTATCAATACCAACCAAACCTGAGAGAGCTTTTTGAATTTCAACTTCAATAATTCTTTTTTCAGCTGGTGAAATACCATCTCGATTGTATTCAGCAGATAATTTTTCACCATCCATCGATATGTGTTGCCAACGATTTTCAAATTCAAAGGTCTTCCCAGTAGCCGGATTAATGATTTGGTTCAGTCTATTCTTGATATCATTGATCATGTTTTTTACCTTTAAAATCCCGACTATAAAAGTAAGGATTAAATGCTAGTTATTTCCATCTGGTACAAATTCCAAGAACATTTTAGAATGGTTGTAAAACCTTGAATAGGATTAAAGTTTTGGCTTTTTATAAACGTTCCATATTTCTCATTAATCCCTCATTTCAATTAAGCTTTAGCTTGATTGTTTCTTCAATTATCTTTATATCAAGCTTAATCTATCCAATTATTCTTATGGATTTTTTCACTGAACTGATGGCTAGATTCCCAAACCTACAAGATAACATGAAATTAGCACAGAATGATCTTCTGATCTTTTTGGGAATTATTCAGTTCATCTTTATTTCCATGGTCTTTATTCTATTCATTTTTTTGACTCACAAAATTGCTGGACCAATGCACAAATTAAAAAATCATCTTGCAAAAATTCGCGAAGGCGAACCTATAACTCCCCTAAGCTTCAGGGACGGGGATCATTTCCATGATGTTGCAGAGGAAGTAAGCCTATTTCTCGAGACAGTAACATTTAATCAAGAGAGAGATTTTCATTATTTAGATGAAGTGGCACTTTATATTGAAAATCTTGTCCCCATAGTTCCTGACGATAAGAAACCAATTCTCGAAGAGATTTCTCGTCGGTTACTCGATATCAAATCTCGATATAAAAACGCCCATTAATCCGTGTAAAAACTTATAAATTTGTTATACTTTTCACTAGTCTCCATGAGGGCGACTAAGACATGAGGCCATGAAGCTCTTCTTAATTTTACAACTATTCATCTTATCATCTTGGGGACAAGTCCTGGTTGTTCATAAGCAAGATCATGACCATTTTGTGATCTCTGATTCCCTTAATCTTAAACGTGGTGATCACATTATAGGTGACCACATGGTTAACTTAATAAAGCTCGTAGAAAAAGGATCTATAAATAAAGATCTCTTATCAAAAATCATAAAAGAAACTGAAAAATCTAAACACTTTTTTCCATTTATCCCATGGCTTCTCTCCATTAAAGAAATTTCAAATAAATCCCAAGCTTTGGATCTAATTATTTTGTGTAAACAGTACTTAGAGAAAAAGGAAAACTTTTCCCTAGAAAAAGCACTCTTTAGAATTGCCGGAAATTTTTGTCGAGAAAGGACTCTCGAAGCTATTTCAAGGGATATTGCTAAAAACAACGTCATTGCAGAGGATGCAACACAATTTATTCAACAAAACTTAAAATTTTATTTAACTAAAAAAAATAAAAAGAATTTTGCAATTTTTATTCAATCCCAAGCCTCAAAACCTGAAATACTAAAAAAGATTTCTCAGGAAGTAACAACCTATAGTGTCCAGCACCAGATTGTTCCATCCCAGGAAGTACTTAAAGACATCGTTATTAATGAAAAGATCACAAAGCTCATTCAGGACAAAGGCTTCAATACCGTTCAATCACAGAACGTTTTTTATGCTGAATTTGGAAAATTAATTGAACTTGGTTACAAATCTATGGACAACAAACCAAGCGATGAAAAAGCAAAAGAGCATTTCAATTTTTTTAAAAATTATCTTGAACTTAACCAGGATCATCTTCCAGTTGGACTTTGTCTTAATCGCTTAAATGATTTTTCTAAAGCCGTGTTTAGAGCGGGATTTAAAGATTTATCCAGAGATATCTTTAAGTACATTATTAAAAAGAACAATAAAGAAATTCAAGAAGATGCTCTGTTTTACTATTTATGGACGTATCTCTCACAAAATGAATTCAAGGAAGCTTTGGCTTTGGCGAAAAAATATGATCTCTTAAAATCTGGCGCAAAAATTTCGGATCCACGTCTTAAATTTTGGATTGCGATTATGTTTGAAGAGGTTAAAGAACCAAAAGAGGCGATTAGATATTATGAAGATATTATTATCAATCACCCATTAAGTTTTTATGCCATTATGGGAGTTAAAAAAATTCAGATTTTAAAACCGGATTCATCTGCAGTAAATTTTTATAGTGCAAACACCGTCAAAAATAATTCTTTTCTTTCTTTTGATCCTAAACTGATGGATCCCGATTTTATTTCTTCTTTAGTAAGACTTAAAGCCTGGGCAAAAATTGATTCTCAACGTCTTATGAAGCTGGAACTGAGGCGTCTTAAATTACATAGTATGCCGAAGTTCGTAGTGTCCTTGCCTTCAGAAAAACAAATTGAAGCTCGTTCCGACCTTCATCTAGTTAATGCTAAAATTATCCTTAGTTCTCAAAATTATCTTTCTACTTTTCGTTATCTTTACGAAATTTTAGATAAAAAAGAAGTGACCTTTAACAGAACCTTGTTAGAAATTCTCTATCCTAAGCCTTATCTGGAACAGCTAACCAAAGTTCTTAAAAAAGATAACCTAGATCCAATTGTTATTCTTTCTCTTATTCGTCAGGAATCAGTCTTTAATCCATTGGCCAGATCTCCTGTCGGAGCACGTGGTTTGATGCAATTGATGCCAATGACCGCTAAAAGATTTAGACGCTCTGTACGGGACAAGCATTTAGTAAATCCGGCTACCAACATTGAGATTGGGACTCAATACTTTAAGGGTCTACTTAAGCGCTATGACGGGAACCTCGTCTACGTTCTTTCTGCTTACAATGCCGGTGAATCAAGGGTTGAGAGATGGAAGGGAAATTTATTTGATTCTGATGCATCTATTTTAAAAAATATTGAAAGTATTCCATTTCTTGAAACTAGAAATTATGTAAAATTAATTTTTAGGAATATTTTCTTCTATAAATTATTAATGGAGAAAAATGGGCTCACTGATACCAGTGAGCCCAACAAGATATTTGACGTGAGATTAGGTTTTAAACATTAAATTTGAAGTGAATAACATCACCATCTTTAACTTCGTATTCTTTACCTTCCATACGAAATTTACCAGCTTCTTTAACTTTTGCTTCAGAACCAAGGGTGAATAGATCATTGCAGTGATAAACTTCTGCTTTAATGAATCCTCGTTCAAAATCAGAATGGATTACACCTGCTGCCTGAGGAGCTTTTGATCCTTTAGGGAACGTCCAGGCACGAACTTCCTTAACACCAGCTGTAAAGTATGTGTACATATCGAGCATGTCATAACCAGCTTTAATCATCTTAGATAAACCGGATTCTTCAATTCCGATATCTTTTAGGAAAGCTTCTTTCTCTTCTTCTGATTCAAGAGCTGCAATCTCTGATTCAATTTTTCCACAAATAGTAATAACACTAGCACCTTCTTTAGCAGCAATTTCACGTACTTTTTTAACATGAATATTTTCTTCTAAAAGGTTAGCTTCATCTACGTTGCAAACGTAAAGCATCTTTTTCATCGTGATTAAATGAATATCAGAGATAGCCTCAACTTCATCTGGATCAAGACCTAGTGATCGTGCAGGCAAGCCTTCTTCCAAAGCTTTTACCAGTCTTTCTAAAATTGGTTTTGAAATCTTTGCTTTGTCCTGAATTTTTTTGTCCTGTGACTTTAGATATTTATCCAAAGTTTGAATTCTTTTTGTAACAGATTCCAAATCAGCCAGGGCGAGCTCAATATTAATAACTTCTACGTCTGAGGCAGGATCAACTTTTCCAGCAACGTGAATAATATCGTTATCTTCAAAACAACGAACCACATGACAGATAGCTCCCACTTGGCGAATGTGACCAAGGAATTGATTTCCAAGTCCTTCACCTTTAGAAGCACCTTTCACTAAGCCTGCAATATCAACGAACTCGGTAATGGCAGGAATTAATTTTTCTGGTCCAACAATTTTGGCAATTTTTTCTAAACGAACATCTGGTACGTGAACCACACCAACGTTTGGCTCAATTGTACAAAATGGGTAATTGGCAGCTTCAGCAGGTGCCGAAGTCAGGGCGGAGAAAATAGTCGATTTACCAACATTTGGTAATCCTACAATTCCACAATTCATACCCATAAAATAACTCCTAAGCTAAAAGATTCTTCTTATTATAAATTCCGACTTTGTTTAGACCGTCTACCATACAGCTAATCATGGGGTCATGCAATTTCTCTAATAACAAAGGTAATTGTCCCTGCTCATCTTTACTGAAGGGGCTAAGTACGTAATTAGCCACAGTTCCGTGAATAGGCCTTCCAATTCCAATTCGCATACGAGCGAATTGATCTGTTCCCAAACAGGCGGCTATTGATTTTAATCCATTGTGCCCGGCCAGACCTCCACCCATTTTAAAATGAACCTGTCCAAAAGGAATATCGAGTTCGTCGTGAATAACTAAAATTTGCGAAGGAGCTATTTTAAAAAAAGCGGCTAATGGCTGAACAGATTCACCTGATAAATTCATAAAAGTTTGAGGTTTTAGACCATAAAATTTATGACCTTTAACAGTTGCTTCAGAGTAAAGACCTTTAAATTTTGATTTCCAGACAGCGTTTCCGAATGTTGGAGTATGGTCCATTAAAAGCCAGGCAATATTATGTCTCGTAGCCGCATAATCAGAACCAAGATTTCCTAACCCAACTACCAACTGGAACATATTAAATGAAGAGTGAGCTTACCGAATCATGATTAAATGTTCGGTGAATGGCTTTTGAAAGAATATCGGCAGTAGAAACTACTTTTATTTTAGGTACTTTTTTACCTTCAGCGCTTAACGGAATGGTGTCAGTGATAATTACTTCTTCTAGTTCTACACATTCTGAAAGACGGGAAATAGCAGGATCAGAAAATACAGGATGAGTGGCAGCTGCATAAATTTTATTCGCCCCATGCTTACGAAGAGCCATGGCTGCTTGAACTAGAGTTCCCGCAGTATCGATCATATCGTCAATGATAATGCAGTCTTTACCCTTTACGTCCCCGATTACATTCATCGCCTCAGCCACATTAGGACCGGTTCGGCGTTTATCAATAAGGGCTAATTCAGTATTTAATTTCTTAGCAAAATGACGAACACGCTCTACCCCACCAGCATCTGGCGAAACACAGATCAAATTATCACGACTAAGATTTTTTTGGATGTAATCAAGAAGAACGGGTGAAGCGAAAATATTATCAAATGGAATATTGAAAAAGCCCTGAATCTGTCCGGCATGGAGATCCATAGTCACAACTCTGCTGGCACCGGCAACAGTCATCATATCGGCCACTAGTTTAGCAGTGATCGGAGTTCGTGGGGCACTCTTACGATCCTGGCGGCTGTATCCATAATGCGGAACGACAGCGGTGATTGAGAGGGCCGAAGCTCTTTTTAAAGCATCAATTATGATTAGGAGCTCCATTAAATTTTCATTTACGGGAGCGCATGTCGATTGAATAACAAAAACATCAGCGCCGCGGACGTTTTTTTCAATTTCACAATAAACTTCACCATTCGCAAAGCGTCTGATTTGAGGATTTACAAGGGGAACATCTAAAAATTCAGAAATTTTCTTTGAAAGAGTAGGATTTGAGGTACCAGAGACTAAAACAATGCGTCTCACGCTGGACTCCTTAAAGAAAAAAAGTGGTAGGGGTGGCAGGGTTCGAACCTACGGATGGCAGAATCAAAATCTGCTGACTTACCACTTGTCGACACCCCTACGGAGATCTTTTTACGTCCAGTGAATATAGTTTACCTAATGCTTTTTTGCAAGTCATCCGGAATGTGATTTGGACTTTTTTGCTCCTCAGGGCTTTCCACATCCCGAGGGATTTTATAGAGTTTTGATAATATATTTTTTCTTGTACCAGGGAGCATCCGTGACCGTAAAAAGGTTCCGATTAATAAGCAGTCTTTTAATTTCTACTCTAAGCATCAATTCGGCTTTAGCTCTTCCAATCGATTGGACCGGAGTTTTTGGGGTGGATACTCATATGATCAATAACACCTGTCGTACGGGGGATGATGTTACGGCTCCTATTCCACCAACCACTATTCCAACTCCCAATTGGCAAACTGGGACTCAGGGAATCAGCGGGGACTGTGATGCTAGTTTTCAAACTTATGTTTTTAAATTAAATCCTCAAATTATCGTTAATGATGGAGTGACTCTAAAAGGCGAATTTTCTTCTGGCTACATACGTGGTGGATTTGCTGGGGATAACTCTTCTAATAATCGTGATGGTTCTGCAAACAATTCTTACTTCTTCACTTCTTCGGCTCAAAGAAGCGGCTTAAATGTAAACCAAATGTACATGGAGCTTTATGCTGATACGGCTTTAGTTAAGATAGGTCGAATGAGTAAGCATTACGGAATGGGAATTGTTTTTGATAATGGGAATGATGCCTGGGACCGTTTTTTTACAATGTATGACGGAATTGAAGCGGATATGAGAATTGGTAATTTTAGCTTGATTCCATATTGGGCGAAGATTTCAAGCTACAATGATGAAAAAAATAATAATAGTTCCGTTGGCGCTAAACCAGCAGGTGATTTCGATGTTAGAGAAGTGGGTGTAACGGCTGTTTATGATAATAAAAATCGTGATCTGGTAGTAAGTGTACTCTATGCTAAAAGATTTTCTGAGCCAAAGAATTCACTTTATAACTCAGACGATAACACAAATCCAACAGGGGAAGCGGCCAACAATAGAGGTAAAACTAAAGTTACCGTTATTGAGCCTTACATTTCTAAAAAATGGAACAAGCTAAAAGTCGCCTTCGAAGCCTCTCTTCAAACGGGTGACTACGGTGATATTTATAAAAATGGCACAGGAAATTCCAAACTTTCCGCCAATGCTTATATCTTAGAAGCAAAGTACGAGCTGAATCCTAAATGGGATCTCGGTTTCACCGGTGGCCAAATCAGCGGGGACAAAGGATCTTCTGGCAAATTTGAAGCTGCTTATTTGCATCCTAACTATCAAATTGCAGACCTAATGTTCCGCTACAACTATCCATCTTTCACTGAAGGTGGACGCAGTATTTTTGATTCTTCAATGACCAATGCTAGATTCTATAAATTAAACGGACATTACAAAACTGATAAATGGGTCTGGAAAGGTGCTTTAATTATGGCAACGGCCATGGAAACGGCTAAGCAAGGTCTCGCCTATCATCATGAAAACAATTACACTTTCACGGCCACTAAAGATCAAAGTGATGATCTTGGTTTGGAAGTGGATTTTGGATTTGATTACAAATGGAATCCAAACGTTACTATCAGTGGTTATTATGGGTACTGGAAAGTGGGCAACTATTATGCCTTCAGTAATGAACCTAAAGACCTAGGTTTAAAAAATGTTCACGGTGGCGGTTTGAAAGCAACATTAGAATTCTAACTCTTATGAGGCTCTCGCAAGAGAGCCTTTTTTTTGCCATTCAATTAAAAAATTAGTTCTTATTAACGGTTACCATACATATTGTAATTGCCCATGGCCTGATACGGATTTGACCAATAGTTGTTTTGCTGTTGTTGATACATTGGTTGCTGGTACTGTTGGTAACCACCATATTGATTATATACTTGCTGTTGGTTGCCCATTCCAGAATTTGCTCCAATGTTAAATTGACCAGAGTATTGTTGGTTATACTGCGGCTGAGAGAACTGCGAGTATGGATTATAATACTGTTGTTGCTGAGGCTGTTGATACATTTGTTGATTATATTGCTGGTTATTTTGGGGCATTTGATTCTGAGAATAACCTTGATATTCAAAATTATAACCCTGGCTATTATCATCAGTTCTTGGAGTGGGACTTGTATTATTAGCCGTAGGTACTTCAACTGGAGGTTCTTCTCCATTCTGGCGAGCAACGTAAGCACGACCTTGTTTTTCTAGCTCAGCATACTCTTTAGACTTTGTTGTGGCTTCAGCGCTGAACTTAGCGTCCTGGGCATTAAAGTGTTGCATTTGAGCCTGAAGTTCCTGAATACGGGCCTGAGCTTCCTGAATACATCTATTCACATTCCTAAATGGCTTATAGCAAGCACCAGTTGGTTGCCGCATACGAGCGTTTTCTTCATAAATAGCTTGTGTGAAATTCTGTGTCCGTACCTGCATATTTTGTGAATACTTTTGAGCTTCTCGGCGATAGTACTCAGAGCAAGACATTCCGAAGCAACCTTCTGATTGACCATGAGTGATATCAAACTTTTCTTTTTTACCTACCAGATCTTTTTTATATTTATCTGTAATAATCGCTGCCTCAGATCGTGCGGCACTTGGAGACATTTGATTGTTGCTTAATCCTACACTATTAAATTTAACAATTAACTCACCCATACCGCGTACTTTTAAAGCATCATCAAAAAGTCCATCTGTTTCAAGCTTTGTTAATAAGCCAGGAGTTAGAAAGGGAGCTTTTAAGTATCCACTTAACTGTGAAGTAACGGCTTTCATTTGATCAATGCGGGTTTTTTGCTCAGAACTACCTTCTGGAAAAGCTTCGGCTTCAAGATAAAGAGCTTCAGCTTTGGCAATTTTAGGTAGAACAACATATTTTTCGAAATCGGCTAGAGCTTTTAAATCTTCCTCACCGTATTTACCTGCTGCGATATTTGCGTTTGCTTTTTTTACTGCGTCTAGAATAAGCGCATCTCTAACAGCATTAAGATCTTCAGAGTAACCCTGATAGCGCTCAATGAAGTCAGCAATTTTTTCATATTCACCACAATTTCTGATCTTTTCTTTTTCTGCCAGAATTCTCGCTGCTTCTTCTTCTTCTGTAGATTGGAGAGCAATTCCATCCTCAGAGATTATTTCAAAATAATCACACTCATCAATTTCAACAAAATTAGTTCCATATTTAGGTCGAACTAAACTTGAAGATGGACCATGTGATAAAAAGAGAAGTTCACCTGATTCTTTATAACCGCTAAATTTTTCATTTATGGTTGAAGGATAAATAGCCTCTGTATCGACTTTTCCATCTTTAACTACCCCAGCATCTTTAAGACATTGCTCAAAACCAACCATATTGGGAGCCATTTGAAGTTTTTCAAAATCTTTAAATTGTCCCTTTTCAACTTTGGCAACCAAGTAAGTACATTTACCATCAACACAGTTTTCGCCTTTTTTAATTTTGGCTTCAATTGAATATATCTTTTTCCCATCATCATTTATTTTAACATCTGCCATAAACTCAATCATGGAGGAGCAGTTACTAATCATATCAGGAGACTTAATAGTTAGCTTTCCACTACGAGAGTCATGTTGAATATCCAGTTTGCCATCTTTTTCCATCATCAAACCGGTAATGTAGGCCAATGGAAGTGATGTTTGCTCTTTTTCAGTGCACATCACGCTTTGATTTTCTTTTTCAACCGGTTCAACTTTTTGGTTGGATTTTTCTCCCGTGTCCGCGGTATTTGCCTTGGGCTTAATTTCATTTTGATATTGCTGTAAACTTCCTAGAATACTTTGCGCGTATACTGGAATAGTTAATAGGGACAGCATAATGGCAGAAAACTTTTTCATATATCGCCTCAAAGAAGTTGAGTTAACTCACCTTCTTTTCGGGCTGAACTCACGAAAACTTAAAGGTTTAGACCATTGTATAAGGATCAATATCTATCTTATAAGTGATACCACTGACGAATTTGTTATTAATTTCGAATGTTTTTAATAGGTTATGTAACTGAGTCAGATCTAAAGATTTTAATAATATTGACCAAGTAAACTGGTTGGATTTTTTTTCTATGTGCGCAGGTCGGGGTCCGAGAATCACCACTTCCTTGAAGTTTGAGGTAATGAGCGACCTCAACATCGGGCCCACTTGCTCAGTTACATGAGAGATTAATTTATCCTGAAAACGCGAAGAGAAATGAATCATTGCGAGCCGTTTAAATGGTGGGCATTCACAAAGATCTCTGATTTTAAGTTCATCAGAATAAAAATCATTAAAACCATGAGTTTTAACAATTTCAAAAATTCTATTATCAGGATTAAGAGTCTGAATAAGAACTTTTCCATCCTGGGAATATCGTCCTGCACGTCCAGCCACTTGAGTTAGAGTCTGGTAAACTCTTTCCGAAGAACGAAAATCAGGAAAATTTAACTGACTATCAATACCTAAAATTAAAACTAATTTTACTTTTTCAAAATTGTGACCTTTAGATAACATTTGCGTTCCAACCATTAGATCAATTTTCCCTGTGTGAAAATCATGTAATCGCTTTTCCAATTGTTTGAAATTTTTAATTTCATCACGGTCGAAACGCTCAATGACCTTATCAGGAAATATTTTAACCAAATTATCGTGAACCTTCTCAGTACCAAACCCCTTTTGTGATAAAGTCATGCTGGGACATTCAGGACATTGAATTGGCATTGGTTCTTTATATTCGCAATGATGACAGGCTAGAATATTCTTCTTTCGGTAATACCTTAAAGAAATAGAACAATTAGGACAGTTAAATTGATGACCACAGGCCCGGCACTGTATGTAATTAGCAAAACCCAGCCGATTTACAAAAACTAAAACTTGCTCATTTCTTTTTAATGCCTCAGTAATAGCAGTTATCGATTTTGGAACCAACGGCCATATGTCCTGCTCTTTTTCGGATTTTTCTCTGGCATCGATTAATTCAATAGCGGGAAGAAATGCATTACCCGCTCTTTCGCGCAATTCAAAAAGATTTTTTTTACCCATTTCTGAATGAAAGGCAGAAAAACTTTCAAGACTAGGAGTGGCTGATCCCATAACTAATGGTATTTTGAGCAACTGTGCTTTTTTAGTAGCAACATCTCTTGCATTATAGGGACAACGATCATCCTGTTTAAAGGAAGTATCGTGTTCCTCATCAATAATTATTAATCCAAGATTCTTTAAAGGGATAAAAACAGAACTCCTCACACCTAAAATCAATATTGGTTCAGATGCAGATCGTGCGGTCTGCCAGATTAAAAATTTTTGTGAATCAGAAAGTTCGGAGTGATATGAAAAAATTCGTCCTTCAAGATATTTTGCAAAAGTTGTTGTAAATTGCGGCGTAAGATTAATTTCCGGCAATAAAAATAAAACACTCTGACCTTTAGCAAGTGTTGTTTTAATAAGGTCCATGTAGATTGCTGTTTTTCCACTACCTGTTACACCATGAATGAGAAAACGATTAAAATCTCCAAGACTTTTTTTGATCTGTTCGACAGTGTTTTTCTGTTTTTCATTAAGCCTAAATTCAAGATCTCTACCTTCACCAATATTTTCATCCAGGCTTCTTGGCCTTTTTAATGTGTGAGGAAGACAATCGAAGATGACCTGTCCAAGACTGTAGTGATAATAGGCCGACATCCACTCATAGAGCTGGAGTTCACTTTCTTCCAACTTCGAATTTTCTACAATCTTAAATATGAATTTTATTTTTTCTTTAGGTGTGGTTTGAAATTCTTTAGAGCCAGATTCATCGTTCGAAATAACACAGCCCAGCTCTTTTCGCTTTCCAAGTGGAACTTCAACTACCTGGCCTCGATCTAGAACACCCTCATAAAAATATAAGAGCCCTGAGTTTTTGAGCGGATAATTAACCGCGATTCTGGCTACTTTCATCTATAAAAGAAATGGTGGCTTCGGATCCAGCGATTCTTTACCCTTAAGCAGCACATCCCATTTTTTTAAGCGTTTTATCAAGTCATCTTCTTTTTCGGAATAATGACGGAGATTGGTGATTTCAATTTGAAACGTTTCCCCTTTGAAGTCTTTTATTACCATTGATCTGGGTACACTGTGGGTTCCATTAGCAAGCCAGTAATCTTTGCATATAATTTCGAATTCACCAAATTGTGACTTAAATTTAAATTTCTGGATTTCTCTTTCTTGATATGAAACTACTGCCTCAAAATCATTGGCTCTTATAAGCCATGCCATATTTCCATCTTCGCGTGAAAGTTTCACTTGTTTTTGATCAACATACATGGGCTCGGCCATAATTCTCTCTGCTTTTTCACGAGCAGCAGGATCTTCAGGTCGTAAAGGATTTGTTTCAGTTTTTTTAATAGTTCGGTCTTTATTAATTGCTATTAAATATTGCTTGTAGGCAGCGAGATACTCGACCTTGTCACGGTTGATTATTTCATTGTTCAATTTTACTGATATGCCCATGGATTTAAGATAATTTACTAAAAAAGTACCATCATTGAAAATTATTGAGCGAAGGACACCTTGAAAGAAGCCTTTCTCTGAACTTTCCGAATCCCCTTTTATTGTATAAGGACTAAAATTAGGATAATAGATTTTTTCTTGCAGTGATCCTTCGCTAAATGAATTATTTGCATAACGTGTTTGAGATACTTTCATTATATCGTTGTTTATTTTATTAAAATATAACTTATAAAAATCTTCCGTTTTAGAATCAGCCAACAAAGAAGCATCTCCACTTCCAGAGCTTTTTGTACCAGCTTCAATTTTCTTAACCACAAAAGTTAAGGCTATACCGTTAGAATTAATGTCTGGATTAGAACTGTGGCGCAGAAGCGACTCCACTGTCGGAATGTAGGCAAATGCCACAGAGTATGAACATAAGAAAACCAGGACAATTTTAATCATAAATTAATTCCGTATTTTTTAATTCGATATTGAAGAGACTGAATAAACTTTTCTCTAAATAAAGGATCTTTGAGGGCAAAATCAATGGTTGCATCCAAATAACCATGAATATTTCCAGTATCAAATCTTTCTCCGAAAAATTTGTATGCGAGAACATTTTTTCTCTGGCAAAGGATATTAATTGCATCTGTTAATTGATATTCGTTACCAGCTCCGCGTGGAATTTTTTCCAGAATCTCAAAAATGTCTGGGGTAAGAATATATCTTCCAGGAGTGGCAAGGTTTGTGGGAGCTTCTTCCGGTTTTGGTTTTTCAACCATCCCATTCATTCTTAAAGTGCGATCATCAATCATGTCGCCCTTTACAATACCGTACTTGGCTGTATCTTCTTTAGGAACCTCCATAACACCAATGACATTGGCGCATTCGTTGGCGAGAGATACATTCATTAACTGCTTTATGGCCGGAACGGGGTTCACGACAATATCATCCCCAAGTAAAACTGCAAAAGGCTCACCTTCCACCATATTTTTTGCCATTAGAACTGCATGACCCAGACCCAATTGTTCTTTTTGTCTGACGGCCGTAACATTGACCATCATGCCAATTTGTCTAACCAGCTCCAGGTCTTTGGTTTTATTATTTCTCTCCAGAAAAGCTTCAAGCTCTTGGTTTCTATCAAAATAATCCTCCACCGAAAATTTTCCTGATGAAGTTACAAAAATAATTTGTTCGATCCCTGCCTCAACCGCTTCCTGGACCACATAATGGATCATAGGAACGTTAATAATAGGGATGATTTCTTTGGCAATTTCTTTAGTTGCCGGAAGAAATCTAGTGCCCTTACCTGCAATTGGTATAATTGCTTTCTTGATTTTCATAAATCCCCTTGTTTTAGAGATTCTTTTTCTCTACATTTTTTGTATGAAGAAACTTTATATTTTAGTCATTACATTCTTATTAGGCCAGTCAGCATGGGCTCAAATCAGAGATTTTCAAACAACACGACTTAATTCTACAGCAGGTGCTGGTGTTGCGAGCATTCTTTCTACCGAAGCTGCCATACTAAATCCAGCCACAGCTGCCTTTTTTAATGGATCTAGTTTTTCCTATCAATCTTATTCAACTTCACTGCGACATGAAAGTGATGATCGCGAATTAAATTCTGAAGACTTTGCCGGCCGCAATAAGTCCCAGGGTTTTTTTATGGCCGACCACTCTGGTCCAGTTAAAGGTGGAATCAGTTATCTAATTCAGGACGAAAATGACTATAAAAGAAAACAACTCTCAATCCATACTGCTTCCCCGTTGGGAGATAAAACCTCAATTGGACTAACTTATAGATACCTTGAAGATACAAAACCTACAAAACATGAAATTAATCACCAGACAAGTATTGGTCTCATCCAGATACTTGATGAGAAGACCATATTTGGTTTGCTTATAGTAGATCCGACCCGTTCTACACCAGGGCAAGAACGCGCGCTGGCAGGGTTTCAGTATTCTATCGCTGATAAATTAACTTTCATTGGAGATACTGGCTTTCAGTTCTCTCGAGGCATAACAAAAAAATACCTCTGGCGAGCTGCACTTCAAATCCAGCTTTTCGACGATTTTTTCTTTCGCGCAGGTAAGTTCTACGACAATGTCACAGAATTCAAAGGAAATGGTTGGGGTGTTGGATGGATTGGTCCTAGATTAGGTGTGGAATTTGCTCAAAAATTCTCCGAACAAATGAAAAAATCTTATATTTACCAGGATGAAACACTGGTAGATACCTCATTATCCGCTATCATTAAATTCTAATCTAACACTTTAGAATTTCCGATAAGCAGGTATATGCCCAAAACCAAATCGACTAAAGCCAATCGTGATGAGCGAGAGAGACTTCTCAAGCTGAATCAGCGTTATGAAAATCGTATAACTATCGCACGTTTTGGAAAAACATCTCTCGATAAAGGTGATTACGGCAATGCCATCAGAAAGTTTATGGACTACCTGGAAGTAATTGCCGAAGTTAAAGAAGTGAATGATATTTATTCACTTCGATTAGATAAATTTGATTCAAAAAAAGAATTAACTGAAGCGATGATGATCAGCCATATCTTCTTCGAGATGGCACGAATGTATGATTCTGTTCCAAAATTTCAGGACAATGTAGAAAAATGCCTTGAACAATTTGTTCATTTTACAGCAAATCAACCTTATCAAGTGGTTAATTCCGAGATGGTACGAAAATATCTAAAAAAAAGTGTTTCCAAAAATCCCGAATCGTTTAAAAAAGCCCATCAGCAAATTTATGTTCAGTCAAAAAAATGTTACATTGTTACATTTTGTTATGGCGAAACTCATCACGTGACTAATCGATGCCGGGAATTTAAAGATTGGTTATTGGGTTATTCTTTGGGTCAACAAGTTGTTCAACACTATTATGTATTTTCATCTGAGATGGTAACTAAATACCAAAACAGTTTTTGGTTTAAAACAATCTCTTCGCTTCTCATTAAACCGTCATTGCATGTGTTTTCAAAAATCATACTTCCTGCTATCATTAAGAAATGTTGATTTTATCTGGTTTAATTGTAAAAGAGTGGTTTAAGAGCCTGGTGGGTGCACTGGTAGTTCTCTTTCTTTTAATTACCACAACCGATCTCATTAATGGATTCCTACAGGGTAAAGAAGTATCACGTATTTTTTTAGAATATATTCTTAAAATGCCAGACCTCATGGGAAAAATGATTCCTATCTGTTGTCTAGTCGCCTCACTTTTTTCTTTAAATCGGCTCAAGTCTCACTCTGAATTAATTTCAATTCTTGCCGCAGGTTATTCATATACAAAAATATATCTTTTAATAGGTAGCTGCGCCCTTTTTGTTGTGGGTCTTCAGTTTTTTAATCTCGGATTTCTTGAACCAATGGCAAATTCGGTCAAGCGACAGGAAATTCGCAAGAGTCGAACTTCCGAAGGACGCTACTTGACCCGCAGTTCGTTAGAGGGAGGGAAATTTTGGTATAAATCACATAATTATTTTGCCTCATTTAGTTATTTTGATCGATCCAATTCTTTACTTAAAGAATTAGAAATTTATTTTTTTGATGAAAGTCATAAAGCCGTCAAAATTATTAAGTCGCAATCAGCAAGCTTTATTAAAAATGGTAGTTGGTTATTAAAAAACGTAACTGAAGTTTCTCATCTCGATGATATGATTTTTCCAGTACAAACTATGCAAGCGGAACAGGAAATTTTATTAAAAGAAATACCTGAAGATTTTGATGAATTTGAAGCTGACTTAACTACTTTATCTTATTTTAAGCTATCTCAATTCGTTAACAGGCTTTCTAAAACAGGGATTAACGTCAGTGAATACAAAATTATTTTACTGAATAAAATCTTTCTAAGCTTTATCTGTCTAGTCTTTGCACTTCTGCCAGTATCCACTATTTTTAATCCTAATCGCCGCTCAAGCTCTTTCGGGAAAAATGTCGTCCAAACACTCTTAATTACCATTGCTTTTTGGGTTCTTTACAGTTCTGCGGTCGCTTTTGGGAACAATGGCACAGTTTCTCCCTGGCTAGCTACTGGAACTGTTCCCTTTTTATTCTTTAGTTTTGTAGTTTTGACGTTTTTTAAGAATCGAAAACTCTCAATTTAATTTCACCATCGCTTATGCTATAAATGCATCATGAATTTGGAAAATTATAAGCTTAAAGGTGAACACCTCTCTATTGTTACCTATCCTGATCCGATCCTTTCCAGGGCAGCCGAACCAGTGACTGATTTTACTAAAGATCTTGAACACTTAGTGAAGGATATGCTTTTTACTATGTATCACGCCCCAGGGATTGGACTCGCCGCACC
>CAMASK010000023.1 GCA_945860895.1 Bacteriovorax stolpii | reverse complement strand
GGATGTTTTCTTTCCAATCAGGACTTCCAGGGAATAGGGACCCTCATGTCCGGTAGGGAGCAAGATAAACCACTTCACTGAAGTCTTGTCAGTCCAATCAAAATTTGACAACGTCATTTAAGTTAACCAATGGAAATTTTAATTATTTTATGACGAAGCAACCCATCACTCAATCACAAAAACGATTTCAGGACTCACTCGGCTCACTTTTCAGACCGAATGATCTTAAACCATGCGATTTTGTATTCCTAAAAAGCTCAAGCGATGTAGGAGTTCAAAGAAACGGCGGAAGAAACGGCGCCAGACTAGCTCCTCAATCATTTATCTCTTATCTTAAAAAGTTGAACATTAAGCCAAGCCTTCAAAATAAATATTTCTCTGAATTTGAAGTTTCCATTCCAGAAGAAGAGCTTGAGGATTTTCATGTAGCTCAACAAAAAGAGGCCCACAGAATTGGAGTTGTAATCGAGGCTCACCCAAAGTCAAATCTGGTGCATTTAGGTGGAGGACATGATCATATTTATCCCTTGCTCAAGGCCCTTTCTCTAACTTATAAAAAAATCATTGTCCTCAATGTAGATGCCCATGCAGATACTAGGACCGATGAACACTTTCACTCTGGTACACCTTTCAGACAATTTTCCGAAGAATATCTGGGTGATTTTATGCTCATTCAACTGGGCTTGCTGGAATTTGCCAATTCAGCATCAACCATGTCCCCTTTAACAAAAGGTGAGAGTCATGTTATTTGGCGCCATGAACTCATTAATACAGATAAGATTAAAACTATCATTTCAGAAGTAGAAAACAGAATTGATCAGAATACAGCTGTCATTTTTAGTTTAGATGCTGATGCGTTAAATGCAGCCGACATGCCCGGAGTTAGTGCGGTGAATGGCCACGGATTGACGCGAGAAGAATTAAATCAATTGTGGCTAATGTATCGAGAACTTCCTCTCGTTCATAAACCCATTATGGGCATTTATGAATTAAATCCAGTCTACGACACTCTCTCAATGACCAGCATGAGGACTCTTGGAACATTTGTTTACGAATGTTTTTAAGTTTTAAGATTGGCACAAATAAAAAAGCCCATCGAGAAGATGGGCTTTTTTAAAACGAGAGACATAAGAAGAAGTTAAAAAAATCCTTTAATTAACTCCAACACACACACAAACTTATACTAGCAATCTTTATGCCAACTTAAATTTTTGCTAAAAATGAAAGAGTTCCATTTTATTTCAATCACTTGATGCGGCACAACCAAAAACCTAAATGTCAAAAACTCAACATAGATCAAATTAAAACGTCAATCCACTGACGGCACTTTTAGCAAAAGACTTAGCGTCATGATCAGTTTTTACTTCTAAAAACAATGTGGTTTCGGCATAATAAGCAAGTTAATTTCAATTCCAAATTTATTCTACTTCAACAGGAGAAGTTCTAATGTTCACACGCGCTATTTTTACTACACTTATGGTTGCCCTTCTTGCAGTGGGATGTTCATCAAACAAACCTAAAAACGGTCAAGACGGAGCTGGTGCTGATGCAAACGGTTTAAACAATGGTCTTAGTCTTGAATTGAATGGTGATTCTGATTCAAATAAAGCTGGTGGATTAAAAACTGTATTCTTCGCCTTCGATTCTTCAGTACTTGATTCTTCAGCTAAAGAAGCTATGAATTCAAACGCTGAATTCCTTAAAGCAAACTCAAAAGTTGATATCCAAGTTGAAGGTCACTGCGATGAGCGCGGTGGTCGTCAATATAACCTTGCTCTAGGTGAGCGTCGTGCTAAATCAGTACGTGAGTACCTAGTTGCTATGGGTGTTGAATCAAAAAGAATTTCAACTATCTCTTACGGTAATGAGCGTCCAGTTTCTGAAGGTCACGATGAATCTGCATGGAGTAAAAACCGTCGTGCTAATTTCGTAGTTACTGCTAAATAAGGTTAGATGACTATAAAGTTAACTCTTCTTCTTTGTTTTATATTAAGCGCGTGTGGTTTATCGACCACACGCCCGAAAATCGAAATGAGTTACGCCCAAGCTGCCTTCATGGCCGCCAAAGAATCTGGCGCTGACATCCATGCTTCGGGCCTCTTCCGTAAAGCAGAAGACTTCTATCTCAAGGCCAAATCCTCTTATCGCCGAAAGTATTTTAATAAGGCAAAAGAGTATGCCATTCTCTCTAAAAAATATTCCGAACAAGCTGAATATGCTTCCGTTAGAAAAAAAGCCCTCGAAGGCAGTCCTGAATAACTAAAATCCCTGCCAAGTTAAAATCTTTAGGTTAAGATTATTTCAATCAATTCAAAAGGATTAGAGAATATGAAATTCTTGAGTTTCTTCTTCGTATTATTTTTAAGTGTTGCCTGTATTAAAACTGCTGAACAAGTTCAGCGTGAAAAACGCATTGAGAGCATGTCAGAGCAAATGAATGACTCTCGAGGGTTAGTGGCCGATCTGGTTTCCCAAATCAAAGATCTGCAAAGCCAGCTTGATCGCATGAATGGAAAGATTGAAGAGATGGAGCATCGCAATCAACAAGGTAATCCAGAGACTGTGAAAATGCAGGAAAGTATCAACCTTCTAAAAACTCAACAAGAGTCTGAGAATACTCAGCTACTTGCCATTCAAAACGAACTTAAAGAGCAGCGCGCTTTCATTGAAAAAGTAACGACTTCTTTGTCTCACGTGGGTAAAGAAACGAGCCACTCTAAGGTTCAAAAAAAAAGCGCAAAAAGTGATCTAGCCCATGCGCTGGAACTTATTAAGCAAGATGCCTATGCTGAAGCTCGTGGAGTTCTTGAAGGATTGATTGATGATCCAGATCTTACTATGGGTGATAAAAATAAAGTTTTCTTTGGTTTAGGAAAAGTTGAATACTTCACCAAAAATTACGATAAAGGCTTAGTGTATTTTTCAAAAATTTATTCTAAATACCCAAAAGCAAGTCTTGCCCCGACTTGTCTTCTCTTTATTGGTAGAAGCTTTGCGAGAATGGATAAAAAAGGTGAGGCCAAAGAAGCTTTTGCGAAAGTAGTTGAAGACTACCCGGAATCAAAAGAAGCTTTAGAAGCGAAAAAAGAACTGTAGGAATTTTGAATAAGAGCAACCATAAAATTATCTTAGGAATTGAAACTAGCTGTGACGACACCTCGATTTGTCTTATGGAAGTTACGCCTACTGGTCCGATGATTCTTTCCCTCAATAGTTACAATCAAGATTTCCTCCTCGCCAAATGGGGAGGAGTTGTTCCGGAGCTAGCGGCCCGAAGTCATGTGAAGGCACTTCCTCCGCTCTTAGAAGTCTCATTTAAAGAAGCCAATATTAATCCAAATGATGTAGACGAAGTGGCCGTGACAACACATCCGGGTTTAGTGGGCTCACTTTTAACTGGAATTAATCTCGCAAAAACTTTTGCATTGGCACATGAGCTTCCTGTGATTCCCGTGAACCATTTGTTTGCACATCTTGAAGCCATTCATCTTACCGAAGAAATTCCTTACCCTTATCTCGGATTACTCGTGAGTGGCGGACACACTGCTTTTTTCTGGGTGACAGGACCGGATAAAATGGATGTATTAGGCACAACCTTAGACGATGCAGCGGGTGAAGCTTTTGATAAAGGTGGAAAACTTTTAGGCGTAGGTTATCCCGCTGGAAGGGCCATTGATGAGCTTTCTCAAAACGGTGATAAAAAAAAATATTCATTCCCTATCAGTTACATGCGTGATCGTCCGGGAAAAATGAGTTACTCAGGACTCAAAACTGCTCTGAGAGTAAGACTAGAAAAAATGACTGCTGAAGAAATTAAAACTGAACTTCCCCACTTATGTGCCGGCTATCAGGAAGCCATCGTTCAAACTCTAAGAATTAAAGCTGAAGAGATCATTGAAAAAGTTCTCAATTTAAAACTTAAAAATTTCGACACACCAATTGTTATTGGTGGTGGGGTTGCTTGTAATTCACGTCTAAAAGTTGTGATGCAAAATAGCTTCAAGAATGTTCACATAGTAAAGCCCATCTATTGCACTGACAATGCCGGTATGGTGGCCAACTGGGCTGCACGTGTTCCTCAGAATTCAGTTTCTTTTCCGGAATGCCTTACCCTCGATGCGCAGAATCGCTACGTGGAGAAAAAGTAATGGCCAAATTTCCAACCGCTGACAAAAAATTTGGTCAGCATTTTCTCAACTCTCCAACAGTCATTAAAAAAATCACGAGTCCTCTTCCTGAGGATTGCGACGCTATCGTTGAAGTGGGCCCAGGCCCCGCTGTTCTCACTCCAATTCTCGCAGCTTATAAAAAACCTATATACGTCATTGAGATGGATGAACGTTTTGTAGAACTCTTGGCCCCAGTGACTGGTGCAGATCATGTCTTCCGCCAGGATGCCCTGGAATTTAACTGGCCAGAATTCACTAAAGAAAAGAATTTCAAATCCATTTGGCTTGTTTCAAATCTTCCTTATAACGTCAGTGTACCTCTGACTCTTGCATTCATGCGGGTTCCAGAGATCACTCAAATGACGTTGATGTATCAAAAAGAAGTGGCCGAGAAGATTCTTCCGAAAGATCTTCGCAATGCCATGGGTTCTCTGCATGTATTACTGCAGTCCCAGTTTGAACTTTCTCACGTGGTTTATGCTCCCCCGGGAGCCTTCTTTCCCCCACCGAAAGTTGATTCACAGGTTCTTCAGTTCAAAAGACGGGCGACACCTTTGATTCCATTGTCCAAAATTGATGATTTTGAGGTTTTTTTACGCTTAATTTTCGCTCAAAGACGAAAACAACTAGGCGGAATATTGCGTAAGGAATGGGGAGTTGATAAAACTGTTCACTCCATGGAGCAAACAGGTTTATCCCTGGAAATACGGGCCGAGGCCCTAACCCTTAATCAAGTGCTAAAGTTGTATGACATTTCTTCTGCTTATTCTCCTTAATCTCTCTGCTCACGCTTCTCTCTGTGAATTATTCGGGCCCTCAGCTGGAAGTATAGCCATCGCAAGTCAGGCAGAAAAAGAATCAGCTGCAAATAATTATCATGCTGCCGCTCTTTTGGGTTATTCAAAGACCACACAATTCAGTTTCAATACTTTCTACGTCTCAACTGATTTCAAAGAAATTAAAAACGTCGTGGTAAAAAACGAAACCACTACAGTTGATACTTTCAAACGCGGCAACGCTGAAGTAAACCCAACACCAACTGCAATGTTTGGTATTCACTTCTCCACTCCACTCTTCGCTCCTGAAGGTCCGAAGTTTAACATTTCTGTAATCGCTCCTTTTGACCGCTTGATGGAAACCGATACCGGTGATCCTTATCAACCAAGATACGTGATGTATGAAAACCGATTCATTCGTCCCAATCTCATCTTCAGTGGATCTCAAAGCTTCGGCGACTGGGCATTCTCCGCAGGTGTGCAGACAGGTATTCAATCAAATGGTGAAACTTATTTCGTGACAAAAACTACCGCTGGAACTCCTTCAGTTGGGAAAATGAGTTTTAATGCTAAGCCTTCTATTGCAGCTCTAGCTTCAGTTTCTAAAATTACTAGCAACCACGTAACGTTCCTTTCTTTCCAACAAGAAATGAAATCGAATTTACAAAACCGTGCTTCCGGTGAAACCGAAGTCGCTGGTAGCGCATCAATTCCTTTTGATTTTGATGTATCCTCACTTCTCTACTACGATCCACTCACTATTCGCCTCGGTCACCAGATTCATTTCGAAGACCACTCAAGTTTCTTTTTCACCACCGAGTTTCAACAATGGGATAGCTATGATGGTTCGAGCCTGAAATTAAAAAAACGTGGTGGAACGATTACCGGCTCAAACGATTACGAACGCCTGAAGCTCAGAAATCTTTTTATTCCTAAAATTGGTTACTCAAGAAAGCTTTCCGAAAAATGGACCGGTAAGGTGGGCTACTTCTATCGTCAGTCACCACTTAAAACAGAAAATTTAAAACATTCCGGCAACTCCATTGATGTGGATAAACACGTGGCTTCAGCAGGTGCAGCCTATCTTTTCAAATTTTATCAAAAAGACATCATCCTCGATCTCGCCTACCAGCTTCATTTATTACGCTCCCAGCATATTACAAAAACTCCGGGACTTGAGACGGGAAATCCACCAAGTGCTCCAAGTGGATCGGACGAAGACGTAAAGATCGGTTCGCCAGGTTACTCTGTCGGTGGTAAGATCCATGTTGTGAGTTTAGGACTGAGCTGGAAATATTAAATGGGTGTGAAAATAATCTGCAAAAATCAGCGTGCCGGATATGACTACTTCCTTGAAGAGAAGTACGAATGTGGCATGGTGCTTCAGGGTACCGAGGTAAAATCCCTTCGTTTAGGCAAGGCCACTGTAAACGAAGCTTATGTAATTATCGATTCCCAAGGTGAAGCATGGCTTCAAAATGCGACAATTCCCCATTACGATTTCGGAAATATCAATAATCATCCAGAAACCAGAAAGCGTAAGCTATTGTTAAAACGTGAACAGATTCAACAGATCGAGAAGA
Source organism: Bacteriovorax stolpii (assembly GCA_945860895.1). GTDB lineage: Bacteria > Bdellovibrionota > Bacteriovoracia > Bacteriovoracales > Bacteriovoracaceae > Peredibacter. The sequence continues at coordinate 29,819 of CAMASK010000023.1, read as the reverse complement.
AAATGGCCACCAAAGGATATACTTTAATACCCTTAGCGCTTTATTTTAAAGATTCACTGGTTAAATGTGAAATCGCCTTGGCCAAAGGGAAAAAACTCTTTGATAAGCGAGATACTGCTGCTAAAAAGGACGTAGAGCGTAAACTTAGACAAGGGCATTTCGAATAATGGAAACAATTCCAGATAACGTTCGAACAATTTATCCACTTAACAAGACGAAAATTTTTTCTCACGAAGAAGCTTTGGAGCTTGTACCTCTGCTTATGCACATTTCTGCCAAAACGAAGCGTGATTTAAATGTACTCAATTCTCAATTAGGTTTCTTCAAAACCAATTCCGATAAGGCACAAAACATTCAAGAGAAAATCAATATTTCTCTCCAAGCTTGGTCAGACAAGATCAGACGTTTAGGTGCGATTCCAGTTTCATTGTGTAAAGTTCGTATTCCGGGAGAAGAAGGCCAGTACCTTTGGGAATATCCTGAGAACAAACTTTATATGCACTAAGACTACGTCAACACAGTAATCCCTTCATAAAGAATCTTCACCGCAATTATTCCAAGTAGTAAATTAATTATGAGATTGAACTTATCATCAGATATTTTCTTAGAAATAGGAATGGAAATCGCCACACCCAAAAGCGATGCGAGAACCAGAATCAAGACATGCTCTTTCAGCGCCATAAAATTAATATTGGCGGCTCCCCAAAACGCAAAAATTTTTGAAAGCTGAAGTAGGGCCTGCCCTGCACTCTTAGTAGACAACATTCCCTGACGTTCGATTTTTAAGCGATTAAAGAATGGCATCACCATTGGCCCAACGGCGCCAACAAACACTCCTAAGAAACCAGAGAATGCACCAAGACCAACAAACGTACGAAGTTTCGGCTCATCTTTGGGCGTGAATGAAAAAGGGAAAAGTGAAAATAAAATAAATAATCCTACAATAATTTTTAACCAATTCGGATCGATCAAGTGAAAGAGTTTGGCTCCAATCCATGCTGCTGGAATCATCAATATAGCGTAAGCCCCAACGACTCTCCAATTAATCAATTTGAAAAAAAATCCAACTCGAAGTGAGTTAGCGGTAAGTTGGGTAAAAGAATGAAGAGGGATAGCAAGTTCTGGAGGGAATACTAATAACATTCCAGCTAAAATAAGAGTTCCCCCACCTAGTCCCGTGAGACTAGAAATCAGGGCCCCAGTAGTAACGAGGAGGAAAAGAAGGATCGAGCTCATCACCAGCCTTTATAATCCTGGTAGAGTTGATTTTTTCTGCGCATGGCTTCGAAGGCCAGCGAAATTTCAAAAGTAAATAATTTGGCAATTTTATAATAGCGATCGAAGTTGGCCTGAAAATCTTTTTCAATTAACTCGGCATTTTTTGGATCTTTTAATCCTTTACGGTGGCCTTTGCCTAATTCAGAACCAACTGAAGAAGCGAAGTCGCACAATTCGGCTTTATCTAAAAACTTTTTTACTTTAACGGCAAAACTTGGAATTTGTCGGCCCCAGTACTGTTTGTTGTGAAAGGTGCAATGACCTAATCTTTCTTCCATACCGTTAGCGAAAATCTTACTGGCCTCAATCATTCTCAGCCCGTGATGTTCGTAAGGTGAATAGAAAAATCTGGTGTTCTTTTCAATGTAAACTTCTTTGATGTCCAGAAGGATTGCATCATTATGAGAATCATGATCTTTTGGCATCAATGAATAAATGTAGTGATGTTTACCCAGGCTTCCTGGAGTCAAAGCCACTTCATCGATATAAAATTCGTTTAATAAATCGGTTTCGTTTCGTGATTGAAGAAATTTAATCAAAAGTTCATTCACTTGAGAGCTGCGGGAATCAATCCTAAAGTCATGCATTTTTTTTGCCCAACGTTTATTGGACTTAATATATTCTTTCGTAGTTAACTGCCATTTTTGCGCTTTTACATCTTTAAGCATTTTTAGCTGTTTATGCGGAATATCAGGGTGAAGAAAATGCGCGAAATAAGAATCAATGAAATGTTCAATAATTTTTCGGTCTAGAAATCCGTCATTATCTTCTTTTCTTAAGGCCAGAGAGCTCAAGAATCGAATAATGTCCCAGGCATAAGGACCCATGCGCGAGCGATCGAAGTCAATCATGGCCGAGCCGCGCACAGTTTTTACATAATTATCAATATGAGGATTTCCATGAATGAAAGTTGTTGGAACTTTTGTAAGATCACAAAAGCGATGGAACTTTGCCTGCATGATGGGGCCGGCCATGCGAAAGAATAAGTATCGAGCCTCTTTGCGGGGCAAAGGGGAGATACTTAAGCGTTTTTGAAATATTTGTCCTTGGCGTAAATATTCTTCCATTACATAAACTATCAGGCCGAAAAGCATCTGGGTCAATACGGGAATTCACTTCTTTTTGTTTTTCGGTTATTATCAAGCCCATGAAAGAAAAGCTAATGAATCACTACCTCAATTTAGGGCCCCGTCGCTTCGTGATTGGCACTGTTTTATTGCTAATCACTCTGGATATTCTGAGTGGCCTGTATTTGCATCTGGCTTGGGAGCAGAATGGTATGGCCGAGAAGTTGATTCTCAGGACAATTCCGCCTCAGGACCTGGCAGAGCTATCTGCTGGGACTGTGACTGAAATGACAGGACTTGCGACTCAATCTATGCATTTTCTTTTTTTCATCTTAATGATTAACAATCTTTTCTTCTATCTTTTCTATTTACGCAAAAAATTGTGGGCACAGGGATACGTCCTGGTTTATGCCTTCTCAGGAGCAATTTTGTCTTTTGGTTTTTTATTCGATGGCACCGGTATGGGACTTGGATGGAAAATCTTTAATGGCCTCACTGTCCTTGTTTATCTGTATCTAGGTCTGGGAGTTAAGTATTTAAAAAACGAAACTACCCATGTGCCAGAAAAGAAGGGACGATAAAGTTACCACCATCACTAGTGCCCCACTCTGGAATTTCTCGCAGTCCATTCATGAGCATTCTCTGACCTACAACCGACAAGATAAATGAATCGAAAGCTTGTTCATTTTTAATGATGGTTTCAAGATCGTTTTCATAGATAAATATATCCATGTTTTTTTCGATCTGTTGAAGGATCATTTCACGTGCCGATGATGACATCTCCAAGTCGAAAAGATTTAAAAGGTTGGACTTTGTGATAATTCGAGCGCGGTAAAGTTCAATCAGGCAAATTTCAATGCTGGATTCATACATCCGTAGATCGCGAGGCAAGTGACGTACAAGATATTTAAGTCGTGCAAGTAACATGACGGAAACATTTCCGAATGAATCGTAAGAAATTTTAAACAATTCTAAAAGTTGGTCGTAGTAATTTTTCCAAACCCAGAAATCAATAGGTCGGTGCCAGTAAGGGGTAAAACCTTTTCTGAGTTTGCGCTTAAAAGATCTTGAAAGCATATGCTCATCGGGATTTTTATTAGTGAGATTTTTTGAATAATCCACTTCAAGGGAGCTAACCCTCTCTTGCTCGTATTTTTTAGGATTTTGCTGCTCAAACTGGGCATCTTCATCAAGAAGCTTTTGCATCTCACTTCGTACTTCCAGCACTTCTCTTCTAGGGCAAGCAAGAGCACCAGTGCAGCTGTTGAGACAGGCTTCCTCACAGGGAGGACGACTTAGAGGAAAATCCACAATCAGCTCTTTCAAGCCATACTGATCCACCCATGAGGCGATGATGGCGTCACGATCGTTTATTTCTTCGTCTTTAACTTGAAGAAGCGATTTAAGGAACCAGCGTTTCTTATCTGGATAATACTCCAAGAGCGAGAGAAAGAAATTTTCTCTACGTCCACCACCTAGACTCATGCCAGCTACATTTTTAGTCCCCAAAGGATATTCCTATTATAGAGGCGACTCAACCACAAACGGAAGGATCTCCATACCATGGGCCCTGACTTTGGTTTCGATCACCTTAGGATCTAGACCTTTGTGAACCAGGATGAAGCAACCACCGCCACCGGCGCCGCACATCTTCAATCCTATCACATTTCCTTCTTTTTTTAAGTCTGTTGTAAACTGACGAATTTTCTCGGTAGTGATGCCCGGAAAAAGTTTCTCGCGCTCAAGTCCCTCAAGGGCGATGTACTTCAACATCTCATCCCATTTGCGCTCTTTGATCGCGAGATATGTAGCATGAGAAATTTCAGCGATGGCATTTAGTCCATTCACCACCTCAGGCTTTTTATCGAAAAAGGCTTTATAAACTTCCCAGTTATTGATGCCCGATTGACGTGACTGACCAGAGGAAATAAGAGTCAAGTGAGTCTCCAGAACTTTTTTTAATTCATCTGAATAAAGCTGCTCAATTTTTATCTCACCCTCTATCCCACGAACGGCCAACACTCCACCAGTTAAAGCAGGAAAATAGTCCTGATAACCGGCCATGCCTTGATTCAAAATACGACTCTCCACAGCCTTCACGCGAAGAACAGCGGTGTGACGATCGTAGTTATCACCAGTGAAATTACAAAGAGCACGGTAAAGAGTAACTCCCATGGCAGAAGATCCACCAAGGCCAGAACCCGCTGGAGCTCCTGAAGCAAGATCTAATCTCAGGTGAGATTTAATATTGAAGAGTCTAAGAATCTGAAGCACAAACGACATTTCCGCGAACTCACGTGAATAAACAACACGATCCTCAGTTAGATCACTTGAATTGTATTTATATGTTTTATTATAATCTTTTGAATGAATCTCGATTCCATCAAATTCAATTTTTGACAAACCTACAGAAGCCTTAAGTCCTGTTGCCACATTCAAAGTCACAACATTTTTTAAAATTAAATTAATTGGCTCGATATCCAGAGTTCCACCTACGAGGTCAACCCGGACACTGCCAGTACTAGTTACCTGCATTTAAAATTCCAATGTAAGGGAGTTCACGATAGCGACCAGCATAATCCAGACCATAACCAATCACAAATTTGTCTTCAATTTCAAAACCAAGATAATCAATATTTATTTTGTGTTTCAATTTAACTGGCTTAAATAGAAGCGATGCGAGTTTCACTGTTTTTGGTTTTCTAATTGAAAGCATATCCATTAAAACTTTAATTGTAAGACCTGTGTCTACAATGTCTTCTACGATCAATACATTTTTGCCTTCGATATTGGCGGTAATATCCATTTCAAGCCGAACGTTACCAGAACTATTAGTGGCATCTCCATATGAAGAAAGAGAAATAAACTCAAGCGTCACAGGACGATTTATTTTTTTTATTAAATCACTACAAAAAATAAAAGCACCTTTCAAAACACAAATAACCACTAGATCTTCATTTTCAAAATCTTTTGTGATCGCTCTCCCAAGTGCATCTATGCGAGTGATAATTTCTTCTTCGCTGATCAGAGCTTCAGGTGTATACATTTCCATAGTCATTAATTCTCCTAGCAGTACGAGTTGTTTAGGATTTCACCTAAACCACCGGCACCAGGCACGATATATTGAATCGGGCTTAAGCCCTTTTCTTGTTTCCAATTTTTTCCAGGCTCAGAATTTAAAACATCCTGAGATGAAAGACCGCGATCCAGTCTCAGAGCAAAAATGTGAAGATTAGGACAAGCCTTCGTCACTTTTTCTAAATACTCCGGAGTGATAATTAAATGCATGGCAATCATCATGAGAGGCTTTCCACCAACTTCATTCAAGTAGTGATCATGGGCCTGAACAATTGTTCCGCCGGTTGCACCCATGGGGTCGGGGAAAAGCACAATCGCCTTCTCTACTGCGCCACCAATTTTTGATCCAGAAACATTCACACCAGTCACCTGGCCCTTCTCGTCACTCACGCGAGCAACATAGAAGTGATCTTGTCTCACCAGTTCAGGATTCATGAGATAATTTAATTTGTTGTAACAAAGGTGAGAAGGAAAAGTTCCTGCACGCGCTAAATCAACACTCACCACCGGCGTTTCGGGATTAATAATTTGCCCCTCATATACCGCTTCAGCATGAGTTGCTTTCATACGCGTTTCAATACTTGTTGATTTTTTTGGAAACAATGAATCAATGACGTTATCCATTAAATAGGCATACAGCATGCTAACCAGTTCATTTATTTGTGGTTGATGTGTATCTGGTGAACCGAGCTTCGCTAAAAGGGACAACATTAAGGGCGAAGAAACCAGATGGACGTTCTTTCCATAATGGTGGCTCATTTCATTAGCATGAAAATTTAAATTTTGGTGTTGGATGTCTTTGGCCATAGGCTGAAATGATAACAAAAGGGTTTTATAGGTGTCACGAAGAGAAGCTCTAAAACTCTAAACAATTATCAACGTGTCTCGCCATGCATTAATATGCACTTACCTTCTTATGAGCTTTGTTGACAAAAATTAAACCTAATCTGGACTAAAAAAATAACGTCAATCTTTCAAAAGAAGGGAGAGCAGTCAGATTTGCTTTCTGGCTATGCACTCAAGACGGAAAAACTTTTCAGTCGCGAAATACTGATATCACAATAAGTGTTGGTCTTGAACGATACCCTCTGGCGATTATTTATAAACTGGAAAAATTCCTTTCATTACATCTGCCTTCAGCAGGATGGTAGGAACGGCATGGTGATCATTCAAAACTGGTTTAAAGAAAGATCAGGAAAGTTCTTGCAACTAGCATAACCCTGCTTAAAGATGATACCATAGAGCTCTATGACGGCACTCGACTGATTGAGCGCTTAACTAATAAATAAACTAGGCAACTTATGTTGAATTTAATTTTAGCTTTATGTTTTCTTTTTTCCTTCTCATCAACTCTTCTTGCAAATGATGAATTACAAGTGGGAATTGCCACATTAGACATTACACCGGGTGAGGAAGATCTGATTCCATTGGGTGGTTATGGAAGTATGGAACGGAGAAATTATCCTTTCCGCTTTTTTTCTCGTAAACCATATCTAAGAAGTTTTCGCGTTTCGCAAGGAGTGTTGGATCCAATTCGCGCTAAAGCGATGTATGTAAAACGTGGCGAGAAAAAGTTATTGTTTGTGAGTCTGGATGTAATTGGAGTGACTAAAGGCATGCACAAAGACTTGATCGCCAAACTCTCTGAAGAGGGCTTTGCTTCGAGCGAAGTGATTGTTTCCGGAACTCACACTCACTCAGGACCTGGTGCCTTATCAAATAATCTCTTTTGGGAATGGGTCGCTATGGATCGTTTTCAAAAAGCATATTATAGCCTTTTTCTTTCTCAAGTCGTTACAACAGTAAGAACGGCTATCGCCAGTATGCAACCAGCTGATTTACATACTCTTTCTTTTGAGACCAATCATTTGCAAAATAATCGTCGTGGCAATGATCGTCCTCTCTACCGTCGAGCGAACTTACTTCTGGCAGAGACGAAGTCTGGTGAATGGATGGGGGGACTCGTGAATTATGCAGTTCATGGAACTTCACTTGGGCCAGAAAATCTTCTTTTCAGCTCTGATGTACCAGGGGCCATAGAAAAAGGCTTAACGGATTTATTAGCTGAAAAAAATGGATTCGTTCGCAATCTTAAAACTAGTGATTTTATTTTCATCAATGGGGCCGAAGGAGATGTTTCTCCTGCCATGGAATATCGTGCATTAGGTGAAGAATTCGCTAAACAGACTAATGATCACTGGCAGAATATGAAGCCACTTGCTCCTGAGTGGACCTCAGTTCAAAAAGAAATCAATATGGGGAAACCTAAAATTGAAGTGTCCCGCTGTGTGGATAATAAATGGATACCGAAGAATCTTAATATCGGAATTAAAAAAAATATTTCTTCAAAAACATTCATCACTCAGGTTCACTTTGGAAATTTATGGTTCATGACCTGGCCAGGAGAAGCGACAACAGAATTAGGCACAAGACTTATTTCAGCAGCTCAAGAAGCAGGTGCTGAGGACGCTTGGGTATTAGGTTTGAGTAATGATCATCTTGCCTACTTCACTACGAAAGAAGAATTCGCCGTAGGTGGCTATGAGACTTGTGTAAATTTTTTCGGTGCTACTGGTGGTACGAAAGTGATTGAGGCCCATAAAGAGCTTTCAAAAGTTTTATTGAAGAAATCTAAATAATTATTCTTAGTTTGTTAAATGACCAGCAAGGGGCTTTATTTCTTCTTCAAGAGGAAGTAGAGCCTGCTCTTCCACTTCATCATGCTGATAATGTCCACGACATCGAGCTTCGTAAAAATCACTTTCTCCTAAAAGAAAACGCTCTTTCTGGGCAGTCAAACGCTGTGAACGAGTGGCCGGTGCGCCACACACAGTACAGATGGCGTGAATTTTCATTACTTCATCAGCTAATGCAAGCAGTGTAGGCATTGGACCAAAAGGTTGTGCTCTATAATCTAAATCCAAACCAGCGCAAATTACGCGGTATCCGCGGGCAGCTAATTTAGTTACCACTGTAATAATATTTTCATCAAAAAATTGAACTTCATCGATCGCCACAACACGTGTGGAATCTTTTAAGCGGATCAAAATATCAACGGCATTCTCAACAGGCTCAGATTTTATGACTTGTGAAGAATGAGAAACGACATCTTCTACATCATAGCGAACATCAACCGCAGGCTTAAAAATTTGTACACGCTGTTTAGCAATCTGTGCTCTTTTTACACGGCGAATTAATTCTTCTGTCTTACCAGAAAACATAGGTCCACAAACGACTTCAATTGATCCATGAAAATACTGGTGCGTCACTCGTTTGATCTCCTAATACTTAACTATTGATATCAGATATATTTTCAAACAAACTGAAAGATGACAACGAATGGAGAATCTTTAAAGGCATGAAATTCGGTGGCCGTAAGAAAATATCAGGGCCAAGACTATGAAACTAAACAAAATATTGTGAAAACCAAGAGACTTATGACCATCATTCCAACCAAGGTTGGCGTCAATAAAATTACCCAGGCCAGTGAACGAGAAGCCTCCAAATTTGAACGAAGCCCAGCGTACAAAAGAAAATAATAGAGCCCGCTTTGAACCAGATCTCCCAAAAATGGAATTATAGTGAAGAGATTTGAACTTAGAGCATGAGTGGTAATCTGATCAGCAATTTCTTCATGATTCATTTCTGGATTTAGCCATTTACTATAAAGCCTGATCATCCAAGCCCATACTTCTGTCATTACCAAGGCAGCAACTGGAAAAAAAATTATATCGAGTGCGGCAGAAAATAGTAAAAAGTAATAAGTCGAAATCCCTGAACTTAAAAGAAGACCCTGCAACAATGGAAACTTGTCACTCTGGATGGTAATGAATGATTGAAGAAAAAAATTCATGAGCACAAGTTTGCAAAGTCCACGAATAATTGCAAACACCCAAGAAATACCTAATGCTTCAGACAATTTTAAGGGAGAAAAAAAATGACCTTCATGACCAGGCAAAGCTACTGAGTGACGAAACTGCTGATGAATCCGAAAGGGATGAACCAGCACCATAAAATAAGTCTCTAACAAATCAGTAATCATCTTCATTTGGATAATTTTATCACATCTTCAAAGTTCGCGCGAAAACTTTCATCCTTCACCAGGAAATGGGCTTTAAATCCCTGAGTGAGATTGACGACTATCAACTCTTGAAGCTTGCGCCAAAACACTATATCTTGCCCCATCACATTGGCATGTAAAAAATTTCCCGTGAGAATTTCCTTTCGCTCAGAACTGGAAAGCTGAGAAACACGATCAGCTTGATCTTTTTCTGAAAGATTAAAAAGATATTGAAAAAGAATATTCATTTTTTCGCGATCAATTTTACCATTTGGAGTTTCAAAATCCAGAGGCTCGCGATTGATCACATCAAACTGAAGTTGCCTAGATCCTTGCGATAAAGTAACTGGCAATCGATTAAAGCGTTGAAAAGCGGAATGGGGAATAACTTTTTTATCCCAATAATCTTGTGGGCCCAGAAAGAATAAACGAAGGCTTCCCCCTACCATAAGCCACGCCTTCTTCATTTTTGCATCGACAATATAGGAATCAGCTGAATTATCAGATTTAAGCCATAACTCCCACAGCACTTCTTCTTGATCTCGTTTAAAAATAATCTGTGCAACTTTGAAGAATTTTAAATTTTCATCAAAGGGTACTTCTTGCTTAATCGTGACCTGAGTCACCAGCGAATTAAATTTCTGAAGTATTTGCGGTACAACCTGGATTCCCTTTATTGGTTGGGGAATGGTTCTATTATTAAGAAAATCCAATGAATAAGTAGGTCTTCCATCACTCTCAATAGTCACACTTCCCAAAGGAAGTTTTGGATAATAACGAAAGAGCTGAGTTTCCCCAAGGGTCGCGAGTCCTACATCTAGTGTGCCTTTAAGATCATTTAATTTTTTTTCTTCTAGCCCATTTGGATCTTCCGTCATCTCCTGGCTATCACCTTCCATTATAGCCACCATTATTTTGTCATTGCGGTAGATATAGAATCCCTGGCGATCAAGAGTCAAATCTCCAATTTCCCACAATTCACCATTGACTTCAACGGGAAAAGGATTGGTGAAAAAGTTTTTCTCATCACCCTCAATATCTTTTATCTTTTTAATCATGCTGAGTTTTTTCTGTAACTGATTGAAGGTATTGTGTGAAAGAAGTTTATCCCCTGCCCACCACTGGCCGTTTTCTTTTTTTACCGCTTCTACATCATTAAATTTTAATTTCAAAATATCAGAACTTTTAACCAAGTGATCCTTGGTTAAAGATTCTTCAAAATTCTTAGACATACGGACTTCCTGAAATACATAAGTCCCAAATAAAAGAGCAGCAAGGATTCCTAGCAAATAAAGATTTTTTTTCATAGGAGTCTACGTCTTCTGTAGATGAAGATGGCGCATCCAAAAAAGATAATTGGCACTAAAAGAATGGCAATGACAAAAATCATCTGGATGTGCTGGGCACTTAAAATAACCGGATGCTCTGAAAGTCCCGGACGATTGAAAGAGATGATTCCCTCGTCATTAATAAGCCATGAAACCGTATTTAAAAACAGAGTCGAGTTACCGGATTGATTTTGATAAGCATTAATTAAAAATGAGCTGGAACCCAGAAGAACGAAGCGAGAATCTTTCTGAGCATTCGCCCCAACCTTTTCACCAATACCAATTAAACCAATTGGACCTTTGCGGTCCTGGCCCTCTTTATACTCGGCTCTTCCGGCGGTAATCCCTTTCAAATCAGTTTCTGCCCAGCTACCCGGGAAAGGTGTGGTTAAAGCTAAAAGAACGGCAGAATCATTTCCTTCCACGGTACTTACAGAGGAGCTTAACGGAAAAATTGTTCGCAAATTAAATTGCGCCGTGATCACATGACTTTGATCGTAATTTGAAATAATAGGAATTGTGGCTTCCGATCCTTGCACAGTTGAAAGCCTGTCAATCACAACATCTTTTCCAAGCTGAAGACCAAATGGTTTCGCCAGACGAGTGAGATTATCATAAACTTCCGACTTAAAAGCAGGTGCCAGAGCTAGAAACATGCTTCCCCCCTGATCTAAGTAAGCTTCAAGTTGCTTGGCTTCAGCATCCAAAAATCCAGTTACTGGCCCAAGAACCATGACCGCTGATGCATCAGCTGGAATTTTTTTAGTTTGCGTGAGATCAAGATTTTTAATCTCATAATTTTGACCATCCAACTGATGGCATAGCTCTGAAATACCTTCATTACTATTGTCAGCACATGATAATTCATCATGACCCGTAATCATGTAGATCATGATCTTTTCATTACGAAGAATTTTCAGAAGAGCATTTGTCACCGAAAGTTCATCACCCAAAGCAAAGTTCGACTCTTTACCAGCATAATCAATAAATACCATACCATTTTGAGTGATCTTTTTTGCCTTCACTAAATCGGGTCTGGCATCTGTATCAATGGCATTCAATTTAATTTTTTTATTTTTAGCCTGATAAAGCTTTAAGAGATCAAGCATCGGCTTCCAGTCTTCTCTCTTAGAATAAATAGTCATCGTTAAGGGAGATTTGATCATCTCTAGTACTTTTACGGTCTGTTCAGAAAGACTGTTTCTCTTCTCAGATGACAAGTCAAATTCCTGATAATTTCTATTACCGAGATAATTCAAAACACCAACGATGGAGATAACCAGGAAAATATTAAGCACGTGATAAAGCACATGCTTAAAGTAATGACTCTTGAGAAAAATCTTAATCTCATTCCAGCGCATGAAGCTCAGGAGAATAGTCAAGGTCACTGAAAAAACCGTTAATCCAATATTGAGGGATTTATACTCTGGTGCAGTAATCCACAGACCAAGCACACACATGTAAATCAAAATATTGATAATCACCCATAGCGGGTACAGCCACATTTTCATTACCAGTTCCTCCGGCCAAGACTCTTCACCGCAAGAAAGCTAAAAATAAAGATAAAGCTCGCGAAATAAATAATATCTTGAGTTCCCAAAATGCCACGCAGAACGCGCTCAAAGTGTGAAGTAATCCCAATGTAAGTAAAAATTTCGGCAACTAGATAATTAGAATTCAAATGACCACCCCAGGTGATCATCCACAAGAACATAATTCCTAGAACCGACAACAAGGCTGCAATGATTTGGTTGCCGGAAATTGATGAGCAAAATAATCCCAGAGCAATATACGCACATGCATTTAAACTCACGGCTAAATACGAAGTTCCGAGCAAACTAAAATCACGTACACCTACTCCCCAAATCACCAAAGGAAAAACACCGGTGATAAACAGCATGGCCAACACTAATCCTAGTGCAGAAAGCCCTTTCGCTAAAACCACTTGCCATTCTTTAATGGGAGAGAGCCAGAACAAATCAATTGTCTCAAGTCGCTTCTCTTCCGAAAAAAGTTTCATGGTGATAAGTGGGATAAATATCAAAAAAAGAAAATTCACGTTCGCAAAAAACTTTAATACTACTTCTTCCACAAATGAAATCTGTTCGGCCATATTAGGTGGCATGCTTTGAATGCCATCTGTATAGCTCACCAATAAGTTAAAAAAGATAATTCCGCTGATGAGAGAAAATAATCCAATCAGCACATAGGCCAGGGGAGTAGAAAAATAAGATTCCATTTCCTTCTTCCAAAGTGTCCAGATCATTTTTTTGTCTCCGTCATGTGTAAAAAGATATCTTCAAGTTCCGGAGATTCAACCGTTAAGGTCATCAGCTTAAGCCCACGATCCAGAATGAATTTCCCAAGATCAGAACGAATGTCTTTCTCCGCTTCAAAGGTCAACTGATACTGCTCTTCCAGAGGTAAAGTTGAATGATGATGAATTTCATATTTTCCAAAGTTCGAAAGATCAGGCAAGACTTCACCACATCCAATACCCAATTTAATAGAGATACCTTGTCTGAATTTACGATGAATCTCTTTCAAATCCCCCGAAGCGCGAATCTTTCCTTTATGAATAATAGTAATCTGATCACAAAGCTGTTCCACTTCACTTAAGACGTGAGAAGAAAATAGAATGGTTTTGGTACTGGATAATTTTTTTATGAAGTCCCGCAGCTCAACCACCGTCTGGGGGTCAAGCCCATTAGTAGGCTCATCCAAAATCAAAAAAGGCGCATCATACACAATCGCCTGAGCAAGACCCACACGCTGACGATATCCTTTTGAAAGATTGCCAATCAAGCGGTTGCGTACTTCGGTTAAATGCAAATCTTCCATAACCTTATTCACTTGATCATTCACATTCTTCACTTTGTGAAGCTTTGCCACGAACTGCAAATAATTTTCGACTTTCATATCTACATATAACGGAGCATTTTCAGGTAAAAGCCCCAGTTGATTTTTAATATCCACATTTTGCGAACTCACTTTCTGATCAAACAGGAAAATCTCACCCATTGAGGAGGGAAGGAGTCCGGCGATCATTTTCATGGTGGTAGATTTCCCGGCACCATTAGGTCCCAGAAATCCATGGATCGAACCTTTGTTTACTTGAAAACTTATGTTCGAAACCGCCACTCGACCGGGATATTCTTTAGTTACTTTGTCAACTACTAGTATTTTATCCATTTTTTTCCGATTCAATTTGACCGAAGTTGATAACGGCCTGAGAATTAAAGAAGTTACTCCAATTCAGGTTTACTTCCGAAAAGCTCACTAACTTTATGACTATTTTAGATACTTTTAAGTCAAGAATACAAGCCGCAGATAAGATTCTTATCACGACCCACGAATTTCCTGATGCTGATGGAATTGGCAGCGAGATCTCGCTCTGCTTAGCTCTTCGGGAGTTAGGTAAAAATACCTACTGTATCAATGAAGAAACTCTGCTGGATCGGTATCAATACCTTGATCAGGATAAAGTCGTTTATGGGCTTAATCAATTCATGACGAAATATCCAAACTTTAAGCCCGATTTAGTGGTGGTAGTAGACACTAACACGAAGGCCCGCGTTGGCGCCAATATTTCAAAATTCATTGGAGACGAAACCCCTACTCTCTATATTGATCATCACCCATGTCGTGGTCGCGATTTATCCACACATTGCATCGATGTTAAGGCTGCCGCAACCGGACAAATTATTGGTGAAATAATTGAGCACTTAGGCGTAAAATTCACAAAAAAAATGGCGCTCCCAATTTATACAGCGATCATTATCGATACGAGTTCATTTCGCTACCCGACAGTTTCCGCCGCTACTCACCGCTTAGTCTCCAAACTGATGGATACCGGAATTAATCCGCCGGAAGCTTACAACGGAATTTACGGCACCAAACGCATTATCCATATGCATTTGCTCGCAAAAATTTTAAATTCGGCGGAAACCAACAAAGACGAAACTATTGCATGGATGCTTCTCAAAAAGGAAGACATAGACCAATTCAAGTCTGATATCGAAGACACGCACGCCTTCATCAATCACTTGCTGATCCTCAACAACATTAAAGTCGCGATAATGTTCCGAGACGATGGCGATCAAATCAAGATGAGTCTCAGATCATCTGGCGATGTGGACGTTGGAGTGATTGCCCAAAGTTTAGGTGGAGGGGGACATTCCCATTCAGCAGCGACAATTATCAATCGTCAGGGGAATGAAAGTACCCAGAATGTGATTAAGAGAACAACTCAGCAAGTTGAAGAAATTGTAAAGAAGCTCGAGAATGAAAGTATTTAAATCACCTTCCATCTTGACTTCGCATTACAAGCAAAAACTGATTTATTGATTTTTTAGCACTTTCACAATAAAAGCTGTAAACATCCCAACCATGGCAATCATGAAAACAATTTCAAAAGTTTTCATCGTTTTCTTTGCCTTGACTGGATCAAGGGCCTTCTTAGCAGAGGGCTCATACTCTTGCGAAAAATCCGGTGCTTCCATTTCAGGATAAATGCCTAAGCCTTCAAGCTTTGATTTTGCACTTGCCGGCAGAGCATTGAATTGTCCGTCATGGATTTCGATTTGATAAAATGAAGTATCGCCTCTTCCACCTTTGACTTTTACTTCCTGAGCCCCACCTGCGGTACCAATGTGGTACTCAACTTTGTGCTCGTCGAGAATTTTAGTAATTAGATTAATTTCGTGTTGGGACAGGCCGATTGTAATCATTCGTTTTTATCCAGAAATTTTACCATGCGAGACTTGAAGAGACGCTCATTCCACTTAAGTCCCAGACGCCTCAGGGCGCGTCGGTCGTGAGAAAGAAAAGATCTCTCGATTTCTGCATGAATACGGTTAATATCATTTTCACTAAAAGATTTTAGAAAGTATGCACCTTGAGAAAGATACTCACGATTGATGGCGATATCTGGCACTACAACAGGACGACCGGTACAAAGTCCACCCAGTGCCCTGACTGGAAAAAAAGTGCGGGAAAAATCCCATACGGCCTTGGCCTGATGAGAGTACATGGCACTAGTGGCCTCGCAATGATCACCAGCAAAATCAATTTGTGGGAATTCCTCGCGCACGGCCTTCAAGTGCTCATTTGGACCCATGGCCCGAACCATTTCGCCTTTGGAGATCAGAACTTTAACGATGGAGCGGAAATGCTCGGCCGATAGATCGTGAGTATAGATCAGATGATGCTCGAATAAAAAATTATGATCTTCATCTTTAACGAATGGATACTCTTCTGTTCTGAAAGTGGGTTGAATCACTTCAGCATTAGGAAGCGAAAGACCTTGTTTTAAATATTCAGAACTCACGGAGATTTTTTTAAAATGAGTCAGGGCTTTTTCTCTCCAGTCATTGACGTAAGGAGCGAATAGCTTCTGAAATCCAAGCTTACTCTGATCTACCATGTCCCACTCTACCACATAGAGATAACTCTGAATGTGAGCGGGGAAATTCAAACCATGAATAAAGCCACGGCTAAAGACGATGACTTTTTCAATAGATGGATGAAACGGAATATTTTTTACAGCTGAAGGCAGAATCCAGAAATTACTTTTAAAGACATTGGGATTTTTTGCTGCTTTATGTGTGAGAAAACTTGAAACAATGGGACGCGTCTCAATGGTGCCTAAAATTCCACCCTGTTTGTGAGCTATCGTATAGATCTCAGAATTAGGAAAGAGATTGAGTGCCATCTCCAAAAGGAAAGTGGAATCATCCCGACTGAGAAGTGAATCAATGCAAAGAGCAGTTTTCATTTAATATTTTTTGATTTGGATGATGAGAGAACCGATGATTAAAATACCGCCTCCCAAAAGTTGCCAATCGTTTAATTGTTTACCTAAGAAAAACCAGTTTAAGATAATGGCGAAGAATGGGAAAAACATTTCAGCAATAGCAGTTGATTTAGCCGATATACGCTGAAGTCCCTGGTAGTAAAGCCACATAGCAAGTGCTCCCGAGATTAAAACCATAATCAAGATGCGCAGATAATCTTCACCTTGTGGGAGAATCAAGGACTGATTCCACTGAACGAATGGGATTAAAACTAAAAGCCCTGTTAAAAATCTTCCGGCCATAATAGATTTCGTATCAAAGCCCACCATGGACAAGCGTTTTCCAAAAACCGTGCTAGCACCCCATCCGAGAACCGAAACTCCTACCAGACCATATCCACGAATGGCACCATCTGAAGTCACTATACTCAAGTCACTTCTCAGGAGATCATAAAAGCGCACGATATCTGGTGAGCTGATCATGAGGCCACCAATCATGCAGATGACGGCCCAGAAGATGAACTCTTTTTGAACTTGTTCTTTTAAAATAATGGCCGATAAAAAGATCACCACGATGGGTTGAAATTTTTGAAGAAGTATGACGAGTGATGGATTGAGGTAATGGAAGGCTTGCGTGAAGGCTACAGTGGCTATGGCCGAACCGACTCCACCGATAATGAGAAAGCTGAAAATATCTGCGAGCTTTAGTTCGCCGATACGCTTAATGGCTGGAATCAACCCCAGAGAAAATAACAGGGTTAAAACACAGTGCTCATAGAAAACGATAGTGATGGGATTGATGCCTCTTTCGACCAATGGATAGCGGATCAGAGTGTCCATTCCCCAAAATAAACAAGCCAAAATGACAAGAAATGTGCCGGCCACTCAAATCCTTCTTTGTTTCCGATAGAATTATACTAACTCGGAAAAAAAGCTTTGGAAAACATCTTGTGAGCGTTTAGAGACCATATCTTTTTTCGCCTTCTTTCTGTCACCCTTATATTGCTCTTTTGTGAGCTCTACTGCAGGCAAAAGACCGAAATTGATGTTGGATGGGCATGGCTTTTCAATGGTCATGATGTAATTCACTAAGGCACCGATAGCGGTTTCCACCGGAAAACGTACCGGCTCCTGACCGTTAATACGGCGAAGCAGCTGGAAAGCCACATAAAGTCCCATGGAGGCAGACTCGGTATAACCTTCAACACCAGTGATCTGACCTGCGAAGTAAACTTCAGGAAATTTCTTACTTTTAAGATCGAAATCCAGAAGCTTTCTGGCGTTAAGAAATGAGTTACGGTGACAAGACCCCAAATGAATAAAGGTCGCTTCCTCGAAACCCGGAATCATTCGGAATACACGAACTTGCTCTTTATAAGTCAGACGGGTTTGAAAACCCACCAGATTATAGGCCGAGCCTAAGAGATTTTCTTTACGAAGCTGAACTACAGCATAAGGCCATTTTCCTTCAACATCCGCATCGGGAACAAGTCCCACAGGCTTCATACAAGAAAAACGAGCTGTATCTGGTCCACGCTCGGCCATCATGTCGATAGGAAGGCATGATTCAAAAAATTTCCAGTCCTCAAATTCTTTCGGCGCAACTTTTTCAGCCTTAACCATCTCATCAATAAAAGCGGTGTACTGCTCTTTAGTCATAGCAGAATTCAGATAATCCCCACCCTCAGTTTGAGGCTTGTGGCGGTCTTTGAAATACATTTTGGTCAGGTCCAATGAATCTGCATCTACTACAGGTGCGATGGCATCGTAGAAGTAAAAATCATCTCCCGAAATTTCTTTAGTGATCCAATCTTCAAGTGGCTTAGAAGTAAGTGGGCCCGTGGCCACAATGACGTAATCACAATGAAATTCTTCTTTTAACTTCAGAGGATCCTGCGCTTCACGTTCAACAATTTGAACTAGAGGATTTGCTTTAAGATGTTTTGTGATTTCTTGAGAGAACAGTTCACGGTCAACGGCCAGTGCATCTCCGGCAGGAACTGCGGTTTTATCCGCACATTCTAAAACATAGGATCCCATGGATTTCATTTCCATTTTTAAAATACCGTGAGCAGATTTTGGATCCATAGACTTGAGTGAATTAGTACAAACTAATTCGGCAAAGCTTGGAATTTTTTGTGCAGGGTTGAGTTTGAGCGATTTTCCTTCAATCAGGACTACGGAAATTCCATTTTTGGCCAAAAACATAGCAGCCTCAGAACCTGCTAAACCGGCACCAATAACAAGAACGCGAGCTTTGCTGGAATTATTCATATTCTCTCTCTTAAGACGATAAATTTTAGGCTATAGTTTAGGGGTTCCTATTACCCCTTTTTTAGGCGTAGTGTCAAGCAGTTGAGGTGTGACAAATGAAAACAATGATTCATCTCCATCAGACTCATCACACCGTGGCCGATTTTAACGGCATTTTCAAAACTCTCACTGAGGTTTTGAAGGGTGATGGGCTCCATTTATTTCCGGAACTTTATCTCACCGGATACCCTTTGCAGGATTTAGTTTTGCAGCGGCCATTCATAGATAGATATCTTGAGCACCAGGAAGAGATCTCTGAGTGGGCCAGAAAACAAACCGGATCGTGGCGAGGACTTTTGGGTGGGCTATCCTATCAGTTTAAAGATCATGAAAGAGTCCCTCAAAAAATTCAAAATGTAATTTATGAAATTGTACCTGGAAAAGGTTTGATCAATCTTTATGCTAAAAGACTCCTTCCAAATTATGACATCTTTGATGAACAGAAATATTTTTCTGCCGGTCGCTCTAATGCTTTTTATCAATTCAAAGAAGAAACTTTTGGCTTGCAGATTTGTGAAGACATGTGGGCTTCAAGCTTTCATGAAATTGATCCATGCGAATTAATGATGAAAGAAGTAAAAGAAAAAAATCTTAAACTTAAAGCCGTGATCAATTTGAGTGCCTCCCCTTTTGAAGCTACTAAAAAAACCAAGCGTCTTGAGCGTGCCCGCAATATTTCGTTGTTATTTGGCTGCCCCTTCATCTACTTAAACCGCGTGGGGGGGGAGGATGAGATTCTCTTTGATGGCTCAAGTTTTGTGATGAATGGCCCGGAAGTGATAGCTGAACTTCCGTCATTTAAGTCTGCCTCACAAGAAATTTCAATCGATGCAGTTCAGAGCCCCTATTCTAAGAAACCGGAATTTCATCCGGAAAATACTTGGGAAGGATTGTTTTCTCCAAGAATAAATATGGACGTACGACCGGCAGTACTTAAAAGCTGGTCAGATGAAGAGTGTTTGGAAGTACTTAAAGCTCTGCAATTTGGGCTTCAGGAATATGCTCAAAAATCCGGATTTAAAAAATTTCTGGTAGCTCTTTCGGGAGGAATGGATTCGGCTTTAGTATTGGCGATCACAAAACTTTCATTAAAGCCTGGTCAAAGTGTTGAGGCGATTTACATGCCTAGCATCCATTCGGCGAGCCTAAGTACCGAGTTATCTGAAGAAATGTGCCGCCGGTTGGGGATTAAATTAGCCTATTTACCCATTAAATTTCTACATTCCACGGTAAAAAACGCCTTCATCCAAACATTTTCGGACCCTTTTGAAGGCTTAATTGATGAGAATGTGCAAAGCCGTTTGCGAGGAACTCTCCTTTATACCCGCTCCAATCAAACTGGTGCTATGGTTATTAATACTTCCAATAAATCTGAATTAGCGGTGGGATATTCTACTCAATACGGCGATTCGGTAGGTGCGCTTTCCATGTTGGGTGACCTATATAAAACAGAGGTTTATCAGATCGCAAACTTTGTGAACAAGCATTTTAACTCTCCTATCCCTGAAGGGATTATCACCCGAGGTCCCTCGGCAGAACTGCGTGGAAATCAACTGGACCAGGACTCTCTTCCTCCTTACTCGAGGCTCGATACCATTCTAGAGGGAATCTTAAGTTATCGTTTAGGAAAAACTCAGTTGCTAGAATTAGGTTTACCGGAAAATGAAATTAAAAAAACACTAGAGCTCTATTCAAAATCAGAGTATAAGAGAGCACAGTTTTGCCCAATCTTAAAAGTGAAGGCAAAAAGCTTTGGTTTTGGTTATCGAATGCCGATAAGCAAAAGCCACATTTATCAACTTGAATCTTAGCCGGGAGGATTTGGATGAGCGAGACTACACAAAACAAAAAAGAAAAAGTAATTGGAAAATTCAACGAGATCAAAAACAACATTGAAACATTCATCGCAGATGTAAATGTGAATGATCTTAAAGAGAGTCTGAATACTATGGTTAAAGATGCTCAAAAAGACTTCGGTAAATTGGTTGATAAAGATCTTGGTAATTTAAAAACGAAATTCCATAAAGAAAAATCTTTGCTTGAAAAGAAAGCTAAGAAATTTTTCGATAATCATCAGAAAGAAATATCGGCGCTTCAAGCGAAGTTTGATGAAATGCTGAAGGCAGCTGGCAAGAAAGGCACCATCTCTAAGACTTCAAATAAAGTAGCCTCTTCTCCAAAAGCGACTAAGAAAAAAACTGCTTCCCCGAAATTGGCAAAAGTGGTTAAAAAAGTAACTAAGAAATCTTCTAAGAAGTAATAAAAAAAGGCTCGGTATGATCTGTACCCCGTTTTCTAGATAAGCAATAAAGACCGCTTTTTCTAGAAAATGGGTTAAAATCCTTAAAACGGAGCAGATCATGAAGGGCCTTTTTTTGTCTTTTAATTTTTCAGGACAAAACAACTTCAGTGACATGAAAGACTTTTCCTCGACCTGATTTCTTTGACATGTACATCATCTTATCGGCAAACTCGATAATAGATTTCGCGCTATCAGCATCATTCGGAAACTCTGCAATACCAATAGAAAGAGACAATTTATATTTGTGATTAATTCCGATGCTAAATTCAGCATCTTTAATGGAATCTGAAATTCGTAGCGCTATTTTTTTTGATTCCGCTAGATTGGCATGGGGAAGAAGAATGATGAACTCATCTCCTCCATATCGGTAAACCAGATCATTTGATCTTAGCTGAGTTTTTAGAATAACGGCTATATCAATCAAGAGTTGGCTTCCTACCACGTGACCGAACTGGTCATTCACATTTTTAAAATAATCAATATCAATAAACAAAAGGCTGAACACCTGTTTATCCAGAGGATAGCGTGAAATATAAAACGCCAGGTCTTCCACCAA
Source organism: Bacteriovorax stolpii (assembly GCA_945860895.1). Lineage (GTDB taxonomy): Bacteria > Bdellovibrionota > Bacteriovoracia > Bacteriovoracales > Bacteriovoracaceae > Peredibacter. Next base: position 8,043 of record CAMASK010000023.1, on the reverse strand, counting down.
TTTTCTTTGATTATAAAGTCCTGTGACTTCATCGGTTAAAGATAAATTTCGGATTTCATCCCTACGCTTTGATTCTGCAAGTATGGAAAGTGACGTTTTTAATACATTCGAAAGATAGTCACTTAAAATATCATGAATTAAAAAATCCGAATTATTCTTCGCCACAAAATATGAATATTTACTTTCATCATTTTTAATTAAAAAATGAAAAGTTTCATTGCTAAATCGTAATCCGAAAACAATGCCTGATGGATCTTTCAAGAAAATATTTATGCGCTCTAATTGCTGTTCGTTTAATTTAAATGTTTCTTTTACATCATCCAGCATTTCTTTTTCAGTTGAATATGAAATCACAGATTCAATCTTAAAAAAGAGATTTAAATATTGCTTTAAATTAGAAGAGATCTCTTCAATGGCTGAAAAATTTTCAGGTTTGGAAAAGAGGTGCAATACTGCACGTTCTGGATTCCAGCCTCCACTTTGAATCACTTCATGGAGTTGTAGTCGATAGATAATTGTTCGAATCTCATTCTGATCAATGGGAAGGGGAAGGAAATCAAATAGCCCTGCTCTGAATCCGCCAACAATACCCTGATAATCAATACGGGTGGATAAGAGAATAATAGCTGCACCAGGAAATTTTAGATTTATCTTTCTAATATACTTAAGGGTTTTCTGGCCCTGACGATTTGAGAAAAAGAAAACCGCATCGACTGTCTTTTTATAGCTCTCAATTTCTTCTATATCATGCAAAAAACTGATGCGAAAATTTAAACCATTCTCTTTCAAAGCTTTTTTTATCACTTCAATCGAGAAGGAATCAATGGCAATGGCCAGAATGGCTAAATGATCTTTTTTGTTAATCATTACATATCAATATTTTTTTTAAGGGCATCAAGAGCGCCAGATTTGTCACTTTCATCCTCTAAAACGGTAATCGCACTCCGCAATGTCTTGATCGCCTTATCAAGTTTATCTTCAAGTTCAAAACGACTTTCTACTGAGCGTTTCTCTTGCATTGAAATAGACTCAACATCAAACTCCATTGCATCGAGTTTACGCTTAAGTTCGAGGATCTTCAAATCTCTGTGTCGGACTTGAGATTCTGAGTCTGATTTTAAGAGTTCTAATTTTTGTTCTAATTCTCTTTCCCTCATTTGAACTTTTTTTACGTCGATTTTATTTTTCTGAGCTGCTTTATCAAGTTCTATCATTAAGATTTTGTTTTTCTCTTCGAGAATCATCTTTCGCTCATCATGAAGCTTAAGGCGGTCTCTTAATTCGGAGATCTCATCATTTAATTTTTTTCGTATGATTGAGAGTTCAATTTTCTTTTCATCCAATTCTGCTCGCATCGTTAGAATTTGTCGATTTTGAAGAACTTTGTCATCATCTTGTTTTTGGATTTTTGACAAAAGCTCTTCTCTGTCTGATCTCAGGTTAGAAATAGTCGCCTGCATGCGCTCCATCTCACCAGAATAGGCGCCGGAAATTTCTTTAAGCTCCCTCCCAATTTCTCCGTCATAGGATTCTTTGGCAGCTTCTTTATTTTTTTTCTTCGCTCTCTCTTCTTTAATCCTAGCAGCAGCATTGTTGGGCCTTTCTATCTTTTCTTCGTCATCAGAACTAAAGCTGATGCTTCCCAGATCTAGGTCATCAGAAACCAGTGAAGTTTCAACATTGCTTTCGACCGGATCAAGTTCCAAAGATGCTGATTCATCCGTTTTAATACTTACCTGAGAAGCATCATGAACCATAATGGCATCAATTTCTTTTAATTTCTCCAATGCTTCATCAGACAGATCAACACTTGGAGACTCACTATCTTCACTTAAATCAAGGGAGAAAGCCTCGTCTGAAAGATCAGATAAATTCAAGCCATCACTATCGCCACTACTAAGGTCCAGACTAACATCGTCTTGGCCATCATTTGAGTAAACACTAAAGTCAAGATCAGGGACTCCCTCATTCGGAGCATCTAGACTTAAAGTCACATCACTTTCGTCAATATCGCCGCCTAAATCTGCTTCAGCATTAACACCATCAAGAGAAAAACTTTCATGGAGATCCAGCTCCCCGCTCTCTTCTAAGATTTGATTCCCAGCTAAATCATTAGCTCCTGAAAGATCCAATCCCATATCATCGTCGATGGATAATTCCATTCCACCATCATCGATTAGAATTTCTGCTGGAGCATCAGTATTTACCTCTAATTCTCCGAGGTTATCCATTGAAAGTTCATGGTCTTTATCACTCATATAAGATTCTCCTAATTCGCTTAATTCGTTTTGGGCGGAACTTCCATACTGATTCAATTCCAGCTGCATTAAACCTTCGAGCAAGGCACTTAAATTGGAAGGTTCGATCTGCATATTCACATAGGCATCACCCCCAACGGGAGTGGATTGATGGTTTTTCATATCCTGCATTTTTTCTTCAGTCACATATACTATTTTTGCAGTGATGAAAGTATCTCGAATAACCAGGACGAATTCATCAATTCGCTCAGCGTGCTTTTTTGTTAAATGGATAAAGAAATAGGGAGCCGCAACAGCGGAAGTTGTTTTGATCGGCGCAAGATCATTTATTTCTTTGATCCATGCAGCACCATTCAGGAAAGATATCTTTCGCTGAAATTCAATCATGATCTCAGATTCAAAGCTAATAATGTAGTAAGCCATTAAAGTTCCTTATTGATAATGATAACTTAGGAACAATTGCTGTGGCACTTCGGCAAAGATTGCTTGAAGAGAATCCGTAAAGCTATCTTGCTTCATTCTCTGCGGCATAATACAATCTAGAAGACTGTGAGAGGGAGGCGTTGTGAAAAAAGGTATTATGCTTGCTTGGTGGATGATTATTTTAGTCGGACAAGTGTTTGCTCAGGATTTTTTTCCATCAAATATTTTGATGATGGACGAAAAGTTTGCTCATCATGTGATCCTGGTGGAAAAAGCTACGCATAAAGTTCACCTCTACGAAAACTCTGATAGTAATCCTCGTCTGGTCAAGACATACAACACTGCAACGGGAAAATTCAAAGGCGACAAATTTATCAATGGGGATCATAAAACTCCTGAAGGAATTTATTCCATGTATGAGTTTCTTTCAAAAGAAGAACTCCTGAAGCGTCATGGAAATTATGGAGAAATTTATGGTAGTGGAGCCTTTCCGATGAACTACCCTAATTTCATTGATACCCGTTCTGGAAAAACTGGTGGAGGCATTTGGCTTCACTCAACTGATGATGATAACAGAATTTATAAAGGCCTTGACTCCAAAGGCTGCGTAGTTTTACAAAATGCCGACCTTAGAGATATTTCGCAATACATTGAACTTGAAAAAACTCCCATCATTGTGGTTCAGGATATTTTCTTTCTTTCAAAAGAAACCTGGGAAAATAATCGCAAAGATTTAAATGAAGTTGTTTCGGCATGGGCCAAGGCTTGGCAGTCAAAAGATTTTGAACGCTATATCTCTGCCTATGATCCTCTCAATTTTTATGACCACACTAAAGGTAATTACCATGCGTATAAAGCTTACAAAAAAACCATATTCTCACGACCGGATGCACCAAGTATAAAATTAGACTTCATCTCGATCTTGTCAAATGAACAATATGCTGTGGTCCATCTGCAACAGGATTATCGTTCTTCAGTTATCAACGATATTGGTAAGAAAACTCTTTATCTAAAAAAAGATGCTAATTATGACTGGAAGATTGTAGGTGAATTGTGGAGTAAAGCAGAGCATGCTAATCTTGCCTTCACACCCTCTAAGCGATTTTTTAAAGAATAAAAATGAAAGAATCGATTCAACAAACCAGCAGCGAAGTTTCAATTGTTATCTATGATTCTCCTCTGCCGCCAAAATATTTGAGATTTTCTAAAAAATTCATCCGGACTATTTTTATCGTAGTGCCGGTCTGTTTAGGAGCAATTGCAATTACGCTCTTAATGATCACTTTTGGAAGCAAAGTAAAAGATGCACCCTCTCCTTCATTGCCTGAGGTAATGACAGATGAGGAAGCTAAAGTTCTCTCTCTTCAGTCAGAAATAAAAACACTCAATGAAAGTAATGTGGCTCTTCAAAATAAATTATCTTCTCAAGAAGCTCCCTCAGCGGGTGGAACCCAAGATGAGGCTTTCCTATCAGCTATTAAGCGTCCCTATGGAATGCAAAACCTAATGAGTGCAAACCGCATTTCTGTCGATCAATTTGAGTTAATTCAGAATAAAAATAAAACGACTTTTAAATTTGTGATCATAAGTACGGTTCCTGAAACAAAAGTCACAGGTCATGTTTTGGTTTTTATGATTTCTGAAATGGGGCTGATGGCCTATCCTTCAGAGGCAAACATGGCACTGGATGACGGGATTAAGTTTTCTATGGGAGAACCGTTCTCAGTTTCAAGACTTCGTCCAACTAATGCTGAGTTTGTACAAAGAGCAGTTGGCGAATCAATTAAATTTCTTATTTATGTCTTTACGCGTGAAGGGGATCTACTCCTGATTAAAGAGACAGAAAGCTTTAAGACAGGAGACAAATCATGATTGACGATCAGGATTTCCGTAAGTTTCATTACAATATCCTTGGTGTAAAATCTCAAGTGATAGGGGATCTTATTCTAAGTGGAGATGCCATTATAACTTCTTCTGTTGAAGGTAGTATTGAAGTAAGAGATCATGGAAAGCTCATACTGGAGCGGGGAAGTTTTATTAAAGGTAAAATTAAAGCGATTGATCTCGAAATTTTCGGTCAAGTAGAAGGTGAAATTGAATGTAGTGGATTAGTTTCGGTTCGTTCAAGTGCCAATGTGGTAGGGACTATTAAATCTGCCAGACTGGTTATTTATCCTGGGGCCATCGTTGAAATGACCGCTGACTCCCAGGAAAATTAATTAAAGAAAATCTCTATAGTCCAAAATTTTCACAGGTCTAATTTGAGATAAACTTTTCTCCAGGCTCTTATCCCCTACCACAACAATCGTTAAGAGTTCCCAGGGAAATGCTTCAAGATTTGCTTGCTTGAGAGCCTCCTGAGTTAACGAACGAATATGTTCAGGGTAATTCGCCAGCTCTTCTAATTTACGTTCCTGATGATCGTACAACATGATCTGATTCAGGAAGGCTTCAGTCTGTTCAAACCCAAATAAGAAGCCTCCAATCTGATGGCCTTGTTGGTGTTTGAATTCTTCCTGACTGAATTTACCAACCGAAACTTCATTGAAAACATCCCGAATAATTGTAATCGCCTCAGAAGCTGATTCATTTTTTGAAAAAGTCATGATTCCAGCACGGCCATAATCTCTCTGCATTGAAACGTAGGCACTTGCAGAATAAGTTAATCCACGTTTAACTCTTAATTCCTGAACCAGTTTAGATGTAAATCCGCCGCCTAAAAAGCCCGCTAAGAAATTAAAATTATCATACTTACCCTGAACCTCATCAGTCGTAACATATCGGCCAATTCTAATTTGTGCTTGATTCGCACCAGGAACAGGGATGAGATAAATAGAAGATTGGGCAGCTGGTTTATTCAAGCTCAGTTTTTTAAGACCATTTTCTGAAGACCAGTTACATTTTTTGCTGATAATTTCTTTAAGGTTTTTTACTTCGGCTGGACCTGTCAGATAAAGAACTTTTTTTACTTTATTCAGTTCACTCAAACGATCTTTCAAGTTTTGTGTTTTTAATTTATCAAAAGAAGAAAGTGTTCCCTCTACTGGAACAGTATAGGGAGTTTGCGATAAAGAAAGTTGACGATAAATACGATCAGCAAGTGAAGAATGAGAAGTCACAAGATTTTTAAGCCGGCTTTTTGAACGGCTAATATAAGAATTAAGTTCATTTGATGGATACTGGGCATCTGTAAAAAGACTACAAACTTTATTCATTAATGGGTCAATATCTTTAGTAAGTCCTTGCAGACTGAATACACTGTATTCATGAGTCACATTGCTTTTAATGCTGGCCCCATAGAAATCAAAGAATTCTGCTATTTCTCTTTGGGTTTGGGTTGATGTCCCGGAGGTGATCTGTTCAAAAGTTCCCTGAGTTAATCCGGAGAATGAATCATTAAGTGCCCCATCCTGAAAATAGATTGCAGCAGTAAAACGGGGAAATTTATCATCCTCTATCCATACCACATCGAGTTCGCCCCATTTCATTCTGGAGACAGAATCCAGAAAGCCTTCAGCACGAACTAATGCCGAAAGAGTTAACATCATTAAAACAATTAATACTTTATTTTTCATATTCATTCCTACTTATGCATATTCCATACAGATACAAAAACACTTGGCTTCATAAAAACTTCATGACAAGCAGCTTTTACATCATCCACTGTCACTTTTTCATACATATCAAGTTCTGTTTTATAGAAACTCCAGTCTCCAAACACTAGTTGTCTTTCACCTAGATATGAAGCTAGTCCGGCATTGGTATCAAGACCGCTATAGAGATCAGAAAGATAGTTGTTTTTAATTTTCTGAATATTTCTTGCAGTGACTTCAGTAGAGCAGTAGTTTTTCATGTTCTTCAATAAATCATTTCGAAATGCATTGAGCTTCACTCCTCTGACTAGCTCTCCACCAACAAAAAAGAAACCTGATTTCTCGAGGGATTGGTGGGCAGCGTACATAGAAGTGGCCACAGGCTTGTTGATTAGAATGTACTGGTTAATTAATGATGCAGACTTGCCAGAACCAATGATTGAGGAAAGAACATCGAGGGCGTAGCCTTTAGGATGACCCGCTTTATAAGTTGGAAATGCCATCATGAACATTGGATTCGGCGATTCGCCTTTACGGGCAATAACCTGATCCGTTGTCCATTTAGGAACGAAGTCCGCTTCTTTAAGTTCTTTATGGGCCTCTTCAACAGAAGGCGAAGAAGGAATACGACCAAATTTATCTTTGATAACCTGTTCAGCTTTCGAAAGTTCAACGTCACCAACTAAAACCAAAGTGGCATTATTTGGAGCGTAGAAACGTTTGAAGTAATTAAAAATTTGTTCACGACTAACTGATTTCAGATCAGGTATATCTCCTATAACAGAGCGGCCATAAGGAGTTCCTTTATAAAGAGTTTGCATCATCTCCAGGTAAAGTTGACCTTTAGGAGAATTTTCGTAACGCATCTTACGCTCTTCCAAAACGACTTGGCGCTCTTTATTGAAATCATCTGTGTCTAACAAAAGATTTTCCATGCGGTCAGATTCGATATCTAAAATACGCTCAAGCTCTACAGTCGGAAGATTTTCATAATAAACCGTTTGATCATTCGTGGTATAAGCATTGGTAGATCCGCCACTTCCTTCAATAATGAAGTCCATGGTATTCTTGCCAAATTTTTTCGCTCCCTTGAACATCATATGTTCTAAAAAGTGACTAGCACCAGTTATTCCAGGAACTTCATTTTTGCCACCAACTTTATAAAAAAGCTGAACAGAAAAAATGGGAAGTTTTGGATTATGAACAAGCAAAGCAGTCAGACCGTTTTTCAGCTTAATTTCTTTCACATCAATGTTGATATTGTCAGAGAGGGTTTTCTTTTCCTTCACTGAAGAACAGCCCATGAGCAGAGCGAATAGCACAAACCAGAATTTCATAGTAACATCCTCATTGATGAACAAGATCACGATATTAGGTTCAGGTACAAGTACAGGTGTACCTATTTTAGGTTGTAAGTGCAGGGTTTGCCAATCAAACGATCCCAGGAATAAACGTTTACGAACTTCTATCTTGCTGGAAACTGCTAAGAAAAAAAATATTTTAATTGATACATCACCTGATCTTCGCGCTCAGTTACTTCGCACTCAAACTAATTCAATTGATGCCGTTATACTTACTCACGATCATGCTGATCATACACATGGTATGGATGAGCTTAGACCTTTTTCATTGCTGAGACCTGATCCGATTTTAATTTATGCTGACAAGCACACGCATGATTCTATGCTTAATAAATTTCCTTACATTTTTAAGCCAAATAAACCCATTATCGGGGGAGGTATTCCCCTGCTAAACTTAAAACTTATTTC
>CAMASK010000022.1 GCA_945860895.1 Bacteriovorax stolpii | reverse complement strand
AATCAGGATTACGGCCAATTGTATTTTCACCAGGAATTAAATTAAATATTGAACCATTCAGTTCTCCACCAACCACTAATAAACAGGCTGGCTTCTGCTTGGCTTCATCTTCAACAGCATCGAGAGCTTTTCTGATATCAGTAATTACGACGGTAGCGTTATTGTCATCACTCATGACTTCTCCAAAATTCCAACTTGCAAGTACGTACTATTGTAAGCTTATGACGTACTTCAAGCAAGACCCAGTTAGAGACGTATCGTCATTTACGAATGAGATTTTAGCCAAGAATTAGCATATTTTTTTCCACCTTCGACACCAGGTTGGTTAAAAGGGTCAACCTTAATTATTCGACCGATTAAAACCGTCAAGCACTCAAAAAATAAAACTAGTTGTCCTAGGGCTTCTTCATTCACAGAAGAAATCTTGAGATGAACAACATGACGTTGATTTTCCTTAAGTGCTGCAAGTGTTCCTTCAAACTCCGCTTTCATTAGTGTACTTAAATTGAATGGTGAAAGCATTTGAAAGGCTTCACCTGAAATGGTGTTTTTGAGAGAGAAATCTTGAGAAAAATTTTCTACTTCAATCAAAAAAAGAGTTTTGTCGTTTGGGCCTTCCATAAATAACTGAATCTGAGAGTGCTGGTCGGTTGCTCCATATGCCGGAATTGGTGTTAACCCTTTGCCATCTTTGCCCAAGCTTTCTGCCCAGAGTTGAACGAACCACGCAGAGAATTCTTTTAGCAATGAAGAGTAAGGCATCATGACTGTCTGATTTATGCCCTTGTCATGCAACGTCTTAATCCAGCAGGCTAGACGAAAAAAATCTTTTCCTTCGTTGGGGTCAGTTAATTTCTTTTGAATCTGAGCTGCTCCATTTAAAACTTTCTCTACATCAATTCCAGCAAATAGCATAGGCAGAAAACCCACTGGAGTTAATACTGAAAAGCGTCCACCAATATTTGCAGGGACAGAAAGTGTTTGTACACTCCATTGAGAAGAAATTTTTCTTAAATCACCCTTCACTGGATCTGTACAAAAAACAAAATAGTCTTGGTATTGATCTTCAGTAACTCCGGCCTTATTAAGTTCTCCTGCCAGGATACTCATTGCTGCAACAGTTTCTGCTGTTGTGCCTGATTTAGAAACAATGTAAATTAAGGCATCTTTTATTTTAACTTTTGAAAGCTGACGATGAAGATCATCAGGATCAATGTTATTGACAAAAATAAATTCGACACCTTTTTTTGAACCAAGAGCTTTAAGAAACATGTCAGGGCCGAGTGCTGAACCACCGATACCCACATGAATAAAATAATTTTTGTGCTTCATCTTCTCGTACACGGCTTTTGTTTCATTTAACAAATCTTTATTTTGTGGGAGATGAAAAAAACCAGTATCAGGTGAAGAAAGAGTGTCGTGATAAATTTTAAGAGTTTTTTCAAAGTCAGGACTAATTTTCGCTTCTTCGTGGGAAAGGATGTTCCAGTTAAGCATGTTGTTCGTACTCTTTTTTGAGGTGGCGGGCAATAACCACACGTTGGATTTGATTGGTGCCTTCGACAATTTGAAGAACTTTTGCATCTCTCATGAATCTCTCAACCGGATATTCTGAGGTATAACCCACGCCTCCAAGAACTTGAACCGCATCCGTTGTTACTTTCATGGCCGCATCTGTCGCTTTCAATTTAGCCATTGAGCAGAGTTTACTGCTGGTTTTTTCATCGTCAATGGTCTGAGCAGCACTCAACACCATGAGGCGAGAGCTCATTACCTCCAGCGCCATATCGGCCAACATGAATTGGAGACCTTGAAAATCAAAAATCGGCTGCTTGAATTGTTGTCTGGTTAAACTATATTTCATGGCCTCGTCTAAAGCACGTTGAGCACAACCGACACCAATGGCCGCAATGGCCACCCGACCTCGATCAAGACCACCCATGGCAACCATGAAGCCTTTGCCTTCTTCCAGAAGTAAGTCTTCATTTGCTACGAAACAATTTTCAAAAACTAGTTCACGAGTGGGAGAAGTTTTCCAACCCATTTTCTTTTCAGCTTTTCCGAAACTAAAGCCTTTGGCACCGTCTCTTACGATAAAAGCGGACACACCTTTGGAGCCTTCTCCACCAGTTCGTGCCATCACAATATAAGTTTTGGCAATACCACCCGAGGTTATCCACATCTTGGTACCATTCAAAAGATAACCACCTTCAGTCTTTTTGGCAGTGGTTTTAAGGGCACCAGCATCTGATCCTGCATGAGATTCAGAAAGAGCAAATGCTCCGATTTCTTCACCTGATGCCAGTGCTGGAAGATACTTTTCTTTTTGCTTTTGATTTCCATATTCATTCAAAATAGTTTGAACCATTGAAGACACAGAAATAGTTACAGCATAGGGGACTGATGTTTTCGCAATCTCTTCAAGGATATAACAATAATCTAAATAGCTAAGACCAGCGCCACCGTAGATTTCAGGCAGAGTAACACCAGTTACACCGTAGGAACCAAGGCCTTTGAAGAAATCCATGTTGAATTTCCCCTCAGCATCATCGTGCTCCATGTGGGGTTCAATCGTGTCCTTACAGTACCGGCTTAAGTTAGCACAAAGCTCTTTTTGAAAATCATTCATTTTATTTTCTCGATTATTCTCTTAGTGCGTCTCTTAGTAAGTTTTTAGCAATGATCATAATCATCACTTCATTTGTTCCCGCACCAATCTCGTTCAATTTATTGTCTCTCATCATACGCTCAAGTGGAAACTCTCGTGAGTATCCATATCCACCGTGAAGTTGAATGGCATCAAGTGCAATCTTTGTTGCCATTTTAGGCAACTGTAGTTTAACCGCTGATGCCAGGTTATTTGAACGATTTCCCTGATCATATTCATAGCAAACGGTATAAAGCATTCTTCTCATGGCTTCAGTTTCAGAGTACATCTCAGCAATCATTTTCTGAATCAATTGATAATGGGCTAAATTTTTTCCAAACTGCTTTCTTTCGCCAGCATATTTAATACATTGATCAAGGCAGGCTTGCGCTATACCCAGTGAAATTCCGGCAATTGTAATTCTTTCTATCTCCAGGTTTTTCATCATGTGAACAACTGAATCACCTTCATTACCGATACGATTTGCCGAAGGCACTCTAGCTTTTTGAAAAGACAATTCTCCCGTTGGAGAAGAGCGCATACCCATTTTATGAATTTCTTTTGAAACACTAAATCCAGGAGTGCCTTTTTCAACGATAAAAGTTGTGAGGTCTTTTTTTCCTGGACCGGTACGGGTATAGAGATAAACAATGTCAGCGTACTGAGCATTGGTTATCCACATTTTATTACCGGTGATTTCGTAATCCCCGCCAACTTTGACAGCTTTTGTTTGCATTCCTACAGCATCGGAACCGAATTCAGGCTCACTCATTCCCATACAGCCAATATGCTCGCCAGAGATAAGTTTCGGAAGATATTTAGCTTTCTGTTCGTTTGAACCATTATTATTTAAATTGTTCACACAAAGAATTGTGTGGGCAAGATACGAAAGTGTCGAACCAGCGCAGGCTTTACCAAATTCTTCCATTACGATAGTGGCGGCAGTTGCCCCCATGCCAGCTCCACCGTAATCCGGATCTGCTGTTATTCCCAAAAGGCCTAAATCCCCCATATGTTTGAAGGCTTTTAAGTTAAATGTTTCCTTCGTATCATGTAGCTCAGCAACTGGGGCGAGCTCATTTCGTGCAAAGTCACGACAAACTTTTTGAATTTCTTTTTCTTCAGAAGTGAAAAACCACATATATAAATTCCTTTTTCTCGAGTTCGAAAGTGTAGCGGATAAATCAGTTTTTGTGAAATAATTGAGTTCCCATTATTTTGATACACTTCACAGCATTTATTAAGCTAAAATAATACTAATGACCCATTCAAATGATTCTCGTCCTAATCTAGATCCTGTTCGACCAGGTGAGCAGTGGTTTTGCTATTGGAAAACCTCCGCTTCTCTATGGGAAAACCGCATAGCCGAGTTCGCTTCTCATGAAATCATTTTTATTCCACTCTATTGGGGATTTCACGCTGAATCTGACGGCACTTGGGATTTTGGTAGACTTCATCCAGAGAGGGATCTGGTGCGCCTGATAAATATTTTGACGCAGCAGGGTAGAAAATTCTGTTGGTTGCTGCCTTTGTCCCCGGCCCCTTTTCTTCCAAATGGAGGTGTGCCTATTTCTTCGGCACGGACTTTAAGTGTTTCTCACCAAGGTATGCATCTGGCCTGCTTGGATCAAGATCAAACTCTTCATAAAATGTATTCTTTCTTTGAACCAAAAGTTTCACAGACCTTTGCTGGATTTGTTCAGGCGCTAGGAGAAATTTTAGCATCTAAAAAGATTAAGTCGTCCATTTGGGGTGTTGAATTTTTTTATAATGAAAACAATCAAGCCATCTCATTTTTGGAAGATTACTCTCTCACTTTTGATCAAGGATTTTCTCGTTATTTAAAAAAGAATCATCCCGACTTCGATCTAATTGCCACAAAAGAAGAAGCTAAATTAAAAAAATATTTTCGTGATGATGTATCTTCATTATTTCAGTCTTTGGCACAAGATTGCCTCGCTTCTTATTGGGAAGGGATTAAAGAAATTACTATTTTTGGAGCTGGTCCCAAGGACACTATTGAGCGGGCTATTGGTTCTGGAAAATCCCAAACACATTATTTCAAAGATCTTTTTAATAGCTATATCAATCATGGATGGTTCAGTAGCTGTTTATTATCTGCCAAAGAAAAGAAAGATTTACTAAGAAGATGTTTGAGTGAACATTTTTCAAATGATGAAATCGAACACCGTTTTCAATATTTAAGTGATTCCCCTGAACTTAGTCCTGATTTCAGACCATATGCTCTTTTTGATGTGTTTGATCAGGATGTTGTCAGTGTTTTTGAACAAAACGGCTTGAAATCATTTTTAAATAATCACTTTCCCTGGATGTACCATCAGTATAATAAACTGGAATTTACTCCAAGCTGGATTGATTCTTCTCATCATCGGGTAAAGTTTTTTCATGCAGAAGGCATGGATCGCACTGCATTTGCACAGATGCTCAAACTTTTTATGATGGGTCAGAGAATCATCTTTGACAGCTCCAAATTAAGTGAGGAGCTGGATCGACGCCTTCAGGTTTTTTATCTGGAAAATAATCTCAAACTTCAGTCTGTAAACTTTATCACACCTATTAATTTATGCTTCTTAGGTGAGGGGAGATTTATCACATTTGAAGGTCAAAAACTCAATAATCCTGAAGATCAGTCTCGTTTTTGGGGACATCTTTTCAAGTTTTTGAACATGAATCATCCTAAGGTTGAAACAGACCAGGACATTTTTAGTTTATGGAGAATTCGTGCCACTTCTCCTCATGAATTAAACTATCTGGATGTTCGAAGAGTTAATTTTTACAATCCAACCAGTTATAAAAAATCAGTCATGGTTCATACTCAGAAAAAATTTGCATTCATGAAATTAATTGATCCACTTCATGCAACTGCCAAAACAACTCCTGATGGTGTCGAAGTTGAGCTTCTCCCAAATGGGAAAGTAGCTCTTGATTTTGGTCATTATGAGGAGAATAGATGAGCCAGTTGAATCTAATTTATCATTTTCAGTCGTCGCAAAATCACGACGAAGAATTTCGTTCGGCGCGATATAAAGTTACTTATTTTTTCAATGATGATGGTTTTGTGGCCGATTCAATTTTAGAAGAATTGATCAAATCTTTTCCCGAGGCTAGTTCAGAGGACATGACTTTTTTAAATTTAGACGATTTGAAAGCTTTTGCCCTGAGAGTGGCCCAAGAGCTTAACCTCCCACAGGTCAGACTTATATCAGTTCAGGACTATAATATTGGGATTGATGGGGCAAAAGATCTTAAGACTTTTAAGGAACTTTTTGGGAAATACGGTGAAGCCATTCTCAATGAATCAGTTCAGAAGAGAAAAGGGCTTTTCGGAAAACTGTTCAGCTAATTATTCTTCAGGGATTTCAGGTAGATCATCTATTTCTTCAGTCTCAGATAATTTTGGCAGATCTTTCAAATTGATTACTTTCTTCTTCTTATTTTCAACTTCTGCTCTTAACTTTTGAAATTTGGCTTTTTGTTCGTCCAGCTCTTTCTTAATCGCAATACCTCGCAAGGTAAGCTCTTCTTTTTTAGTTTTTGAGGTTAACAATAATTTTTCTTTCATTTCTTCTAATTTCTTTAACTCTTGTCCAAGATTAATATCAAGTGCAAGTAGATCTTTTTTGATCTGAGTAAATTTGATTTCTGCTCCTGCCAGCTCATCAACTGGTTCATTAATAACAATTTCTTCTGTTTCAATTGTTTCCTGTTTTATTACGGCATGAATAATGTCTATTGATTCCAGCTTCTTGACTTGCATACTTTTAAAGCGGTTAAGAAAAGTATTAACGTCCATAATCCCTAGCTTGGGATTATCCGTTAAGATAAACTGCTGAGCTCCGGTTTCAATTAATGTATTTAATTCTAATTTGATTTTTTGTCCGGCGCAGATTTCAGCTCTGTTTACAACAGTTTTGTTTTTTGAGCCGAGATCTTCAATATAAATCACCAAGGCTCCATCTTCCTCATTCAGAGAGATTTGTGCATGCTTTCCACTCATATTATTATCTGCTGAGACGATAATATCTCCAGTCGTTCTGCCGATAGTAATTTGGTCTTTGAGCTCTCGCTCCTCAAACACATTGCAGTGATAAAGAAAGATCAAAAAGGTCTCCTGTTTATCTAAATCCCTTTGCATTTACCAATCGGACTTCATAAAAATTCCTTAATAGTAGAGCCTTGCGGGCAGGACAGATCAGAAGCCTAGGGCTCCTTATGGAGCCCTATGTGTAATAAATACCTAAAATCAGTGAATTGTAATCTTCTCCAGCCTGGCCCTTTCTCCTTGCTAAATTCTGTGTCATCCACTAATTATAGGGCAACATGAAACAGTCATTTTTCGATTTAACTTATGATGATTTGAAGGCTCTTCTTATTGAGAAAGGATTTTCTCCTTTTGGCGCCACTCAGATGTTTAATTGGGTTTATAAAAAATGGGTTCATGATCCAAATGAATGGTCTAACGTCTCTAAAGCTGCCAAAGAATTCTTCATTGAAAATTATGATTTTAGTTTATTAAAAATTGTCTGGAGTGGTCTTTCAAAAGACGGAACAAGAAAATTTTTAGTAAAGATGCAGGATGGTCAAACAGTTGAGACAGTGGCCATTCCAGCGCGGGATCGTCTAACTCTTTGTGTTTCTTCACAAGTAGGATGTGCTGTTGGTTGTACCTTCTGTCATACGGCTACCCAAGGTCTTAAGCGCCACCTTAAGCCGTCGGAAGTTGTTCTTCAGTATCTCACTGTTCAGAAATTTCTTAATGATAATACCTCTGGTGATAAACTCACCAACATCGTTTACATGGGTCAGGGCGAACCACTTCATAACTACGAAAACATGAAAAAAGCGACGGAGATTTTTCTCTGTCAGCAGGGGCTTGGTTTAGGTCAGCGTCGGATTACACTTTCAACTTCTGGAATGGTTCCCGCTATCGAAAAGCTTGCCATCGATTTTCCAACCGTCAATATTGCGATCTCTCTTCACTCTGCACGCAATGATGTTCGTACTGCTCTTATGCCCATTAACAAGGTGTATGATCTTGAGCGTCTGTTTGGTGCGATTAAAAAAATTCCTTTGAAGGCTCATCGTCGAATCACTTACGAGTATCTTTTAATTGATGGCATGAATGATCAAATGGAAGACGTTGTGGCGTTGGCTGAACTTTTGAATTCAAAAGAATCTAAGATAAATTTGATTCCATTTAATGAATATCCTGGCTCTGAATACAAGCGTCCTTCAGAGGAGAAAATCATGTGGTTCTTAGATCATATGATTAAGCGCGGATTTACTTGTACCATCCGGACTACCAAAGGTAGTGATATCCTTGCGGCCTGTGGGCAATTGAAGAGTGAATTCGACAAAGTAAACGTTTGGGATAATAACAGCTCAAGACCCGTTATTCTTCCGAATATTTCCAGAAGTGTACGTCAGAATCTTCAGACGTAGTAATTTCCTCGTTGTTAACTTCCTCATCACCTTTTTTTGCTTTTGCACCTGAGATGGTTCTCTTTGCTGCTTTCTGTTCTACCGCTTTTTCCACTTTGAAATTCTCAGCGTCTGCTAATGACTCACGCTCAATTGGATCTTTGGCATAAGTAATGGCCACAAAAACTAAGGCAATAAGAAGAACAAGATTTTTCATAAAATTCCCTTGCTGGAAGAATAAATAAAGCCCAGCTCTCTGTCTCTTCGGAACGAACAATGAAAACTTAATAACCAACGTCATTTCAAGTGGTTAAGGTAAGTAAAATTTATTGATGTATGCCACTGTTAGAACTTTTAGGATGACAAAGGTTGAATATATTAGGAAAGTTTAACTCTGTTATTAGTAAGATTAATAAAAGGTCGTCCTGCATGAAATTATGGCAACTGACCCTGCTGAGCGTCTTAATCACTAGCCAAGGTTGGGGAAGTGTTAAGGCATATTTCAATCACAATCCAAAAGCCTCATATGTAGATCCTTACCGAAATATTTCTCGCTCTGGAGACAATTTAGAAGGTGTAATTTTAGAGAATATTGAAAAAGCTAAAAAAACAATTTTTATCGCTGTCCAAGAATTACGCTTACCACTTGTGGCAGCAGCTTTGATTAAGAAGAAAAATGAAGGCGTTGATGTTCGTATTGTTCTTGAGCATGATTATAACTTTACTGTTATGACGCAAAGAGAGCTGGGTTCAGAAGATGAATATGAAGCCACAAAGTTGAATGAACTAAAAGCTTTTGTAGACATGGACGGCGATGGAAAAATCAGTCGTGAGGAGCTTGAGAGCAGAGATGCTGTGTATATGCTTCAACGAAACAACATTCCCCTTATTGATGACACTTACGATGATTCCAATGGTTCAGGGTTAATGCATCATAAATTTATGGTAGTAGATGGAAAATCAACAATCGTAAGTTCTGCTAACTTTACACTAAGTTGTATTCATGGAGACATTTTATCAGCTACGTCTCGTGGTAATGCAAACTCAATGATAACTATAAATTCTCAAGGAGTGGGTGAAGCTTTCGAAGAAGAATTTTCCCAACTTTGGGGCAATGGTAAGCGTGGAAACTTTGGACATAATAAGACTTATCGTGGATCACAAACAGTTACAGTTGGAGGAATAAAAATCAGTATTCAATTTTCTCCAACTTCTGCTCGCTATCGCTGGGAAGAGTCGGTTAATGGGTTGATGGCATCTCACTTACAGAAAGCTACCAAATCCGTGTATGCCGCATTATTTGTCTTCTCTGATCAAAAAATTGCAAACGTACTAGAGAGTCGCCACAATGATGGCGTTGATATGGGCTTTTTAGTTGAATCAAAATTTGCATTCCGTGATTATTCAGAGCTTTTTGATATGGCCGGAATGAAAATGCTTTCTCAGAATTGCACTTATGAAGCTGACAATAAAGTCTGGAAAAAGCCAATTACTCAGATTGGTACGGCAATCTTAGCAAGAGGCGACATTCTCCATCATAAATTTGCGGTGATTGATAATAAAAGCGTGATAATGGGTTCTCAAAACTGGTCTGACGCTGCAAATTATATAAACGATGAGACCCTGATTGTGATTGAAGATCCAGGAATTTCTGACCAGTATACCCAAGAATACGCACGTCTGATGAATAAGAGTCGTCTGGGTGTTCCTGCCTCCCTTAAAGAAGAAATTCTGCGCCTCGAAGATGAATGCAGTTCAAGTATATGGTTTTAATTAGTTAAACATTCCTTTTTCTCCCAAATACCCTTATACTTTAGGCTCATGGAAACCAATGGAAGGAGTCCTCGTGAGTCGCGAACGATCTAAAGGGATAGTTGGAATTTTTATCTTAGTCACTGTCCTGTTTTTTATTTTCATTATTTTTGCCTTTTTCACAGTGTCGAAACTAAAAAATGCAGACAATTTAAGTGCAGATCTTTTGACCAATTCTATGAATGCTCCTATTGCAGTTATCACAATTGAAAATGAGATTCGTGAATCTCGTAAAGTGGTTGAGATGCTTATGGCTGCCGAAGAAGAAGAAAGCATTAAGGCAATTATTCTACGTATTGATTCTCCCGGTGGTGCAGTAGCTCCGACTCAAGAAATATATGAAGAAGTAAGACGTATTGATAAGAAAAAGCCTATCTATTCAAGTTTTGGCTCCGTTGCCGCATCAGGTGGTTACTATATTGGGGCTGCGACTCGTAAGATTTATGCAAATGCAGGTACCTTAACTGGCTCAATTGGTGTGATCATGCAGATGGCGGATCTTTCAGAACTGTTTAAATTTGTGAAGTTTCGACCGGAAGTGATCAAAGCCGGCCGTTATAAAGATATAGGTTCTCCCGCTAGACCAATGACCGATGAAGAGCGTGCCTACTTAACAAATCTTCTTGCTGGCACTCATAAACAATTTATTGCTGACATTTCAGCCGTGAGAAAAGATCGACTCACAAAAGATATTAATGAACTGGCACAGGGTCAGATTTTTCATGGAACTGAAGCAAAAGAATTTGGTCTTGTGGATGAGTTAGGTGGACTCTGGGAAGCCGGTCGAGCCATTCATAAAGAGCTTAAATTAAAAGGCAAGTTTGCCTTGAGATATATGAAGCCGGCCCGTAAAAAATTCTCATTATCGGATTTAATAGAAGACAGCCAGGATGCTCTTACTTTGATTAAGCAAAAAGTAGTTGCTCCAACTGGCCCTGCTTTCTTGTATCAACCATAGGAAACTCATTTGGATTACAGCTTTCTATTAGATTGGGGAAAAGAGAATTTATTAACCGTGGTAGCGGTTGTAATTACACTTGTCCTCATCTATCACTACGTAATTGAGAGAGACCGTGCTGTTAAGCTTTCAAAAAAATATCGCAATTCTATTTTTGAAGCACAATCACGAATCTTTTTAAATGCCACTCAATACTTAATTGAAGGGAATAAAGATCTCGCCATCAAAGAGTTCTTAAATGCCGTTGACCTGAATCGTGAAACCATCGAAACCTATTTTGCTCTTGGTGGTCTATTTAGATCTAATGGAGAGATTGAAAAAGCCATTTCAATTCATCGGTCTTTAATTGCGCGTGAGAATATTTCTGAATCAACTCGTCTTCTGGCACTCAAAGAATTGGCCCTAGATTTTGATAAGGGTGGATTCATTGATAAAGCAATTGAAACTTATAAAGATGTTTTAAAAATCAATCGTGATCAACAAGATGTTATTCATTCTCTTTGTCGTATCTATGAAGACATCGAAGATTGGGATCAAGCCTACAACTACCGCATCATGCTATCTAAGGTTGGTCAGGAAAATCAATCTGAAACCATCTCTCACATTCTTGTACAGAAGGCAAAAGCGTTGTTTGAGCAAGGCCAATTCAAGGCTTGTACTGAAGAATTAGAAGATGCTTTTCGTTTTGCCCCTTCGGTTTCGGCTAAGATTCTCAGACTTAAGTTATTTTTGGTTCTTGGAAAGATGGAGGATGCCAACGGTGTTCTTTTAGAACTTTTGAAAGAGCATCCTATGTATGCAACTTTTATATTTGTTTCGCTGGATAATTTTAACAACAAGCTTCCTCAAAAAGAAGAATATAGTCAGCGTCTGGAGCTTTTAAGGGAATATTTCTTAGGCCTCAATGATGTGGATTTAATGAATTCTCCATCCGTGGTGCTTTCAAAAATTCGCTTATTAAAAGATCTGAACAAGACTGGCGATGCTTTTGATCTGCTGGATGGCTGGATGAAAAATCATGGTCACTCTGATGTTCTAAAAGTTGAGTTCATAAAAATTTTAATTGAAGTTGGAAAAAATGAAGAAGCTCTCCTTCATACTAAGAGTCTTTTAAATAATCTACATAGTTCTCTTAGTCGTCACTACTGTTCACAATGTGGTTATAATTCAGATGAGATTTTTTGGCGTTGTCCTCAGTGCCATAATTGGGAAACCATTCAGTTCCGCTGGAAGGTATAAATGATTTTAATCTTATTATTGTCTTCATTTTTAAGTTTTGCCGAAACAACTTCTACAGATGAAAAAGTGGTTGGGATCTTTTATATGCAGCCTTTGTTTGGACATGTTCATCAATCGTCTGTCAGCACATCTGCCTCTTTAACAACCATCCAATGTGCTCATCCCGTTAAAGTGATTGAATCATCAAAAGTTTCAGCATATCCAGAATGGGCTTATGTTCAGGTTGCTGACTATCGTGGCTTCATTTTGAAACAGTACCTTAGTGAAAAAAAACCTGATTGTTTTCAGGGAAAATATCCAAAGTTTTTTGATAATCTCAACTTAGATTTATCGGAACTCTATTATTGGGGAAGACTCTATGATCAATACATACAGGGTGAAACTCGCGTTCAGTAGTTTCTTCTTGATGCTCAATTTAGTGGCTTCTGCACAAACCAGCAAACTCCAGGAAGATAAGGAGCTTGAGCTGGTTAATTTCAGTTCAGTTAAAAAAGTGTTACAAAAAGATGGGCTTTCTGAATCTGCTTTTCAAAAGAAGCAGCAGGTTGCTATTTTGAAGAAAGAGCAAATCAACTTAGATCACCTTCGCTATAATTATCCACCTGAGGATGAAATGTGGGGATTTATCTCTGAATATTGGTTGGTTAAGAATGCTCCGATTCTTGGTTGGGACTTTGAAAAACCTGACTATGGTTTAGATTACTCTTTTAAAACGACTTTGCAAAAGATGGGATTTGTTCAGAAAAAATTTAAAATATTATTAATTAACAATCCCGTCATGGTCAGAGCTGCGCTTCCGGGCAGTAATGGGGATATAATTCTTTTAATGTCTGTCCCTTTTATTCGCGCACTGGATCTAAGCAAACTTGAAATTTCACTTTTGTTTTTGGAAGATTACTTACGTCTTGAAGCAGGCTACTTTAAAAATAATGTAGGGACTCAGAAATTAAAAAATCTCGCTGGCACTAGCTTTCAGGGCGCTAAGCCAGATATGAGTATTCTGGAAGAACTTCTGAAAAATTATACAAATCAGATTAATTCCAAAGGCTATACATTTCAGCAGCAGTTTGAGACGACAAAGAAGATGGACGTATTTTTGAAATCGCAGCCGGAATTATGGAATGTCTATTTTCACTTACTTCAAAAGTTGAATAATTATTTTAAAGCGAATGTTCAATATAAAGATTATGTAAAACTTTATCCATCTCCTGAAATGCAGATAAAGTGGATTTCCCCTGATGAAAAAGTGCTTTAATGAATTCTCATGAGTCTTCGTCGGGACAACTTCTTCAGAACGTAAAATACTACACCATTTTTCAGCTCATCTTCGTTATCCTTGTGGTAAGTCTTAGTTCGGTTGGAGCTTTTTTTCACTTCCTGCTAGATCATGAAATAAGTATTGTCGAATCTTGGTTGCACAATAACCAATGGGAAATTTTAATCGTTTCTAAACTATTTTCACTTTATCTTTTAAATCGTTGGTTTAAGGTTCGTCTATATGAACTAAAATCATTTAAGCAATTGGTGCAAGAACTTGTTATTTGGCCTGATCAAAAAGTGATCATAGTAGCGATCTTCATGATCATTAGTTATGTTACGATGGGTAACACTATCTTTGTAAGGCAGAATGTGGGCTATTGGTACTACCAAATTGCTTCCTATTTTGGGCTTTTCATTTTCTTTGGAATTGAATTTATTGTCATTGCTTATTTAGATGATGTTTTGAATCAAAAAATTCAGCCTCATCGCTTATGGCTTGGTTTGTGCTATACCATTATTTTTGCAGTCGCATTCAGAATGAGTGTCCCAGATTATTATGGTTTAATTCCTTATATTGTTCTTTGTTATCTATCTCTCATTTATCTCTCAGGTAAATCCTTCAAAAGCTGGAGTAACGTAGTTTGTTTTTTGGTTCTGTTTGTTGCCCCTATGGGGTCCTTGTTCGGACTCGATCCAGTGTGGGGTGACGATTTTTCTCCATTCCGTTTGGGTAAGAAGCTTAACTTGGCTTTCCTCGGCGTTATTTGGATGATATCTTTTTTTTATTATACATATAGGGATCAGTTCATAAGTTCTGCCCGTAAGCTTCTAAGATAGAGGTATTTCATGCATGGAAGTCTGAATATTTGGCAAATTCTTTGGGAATCTGGTGTAGTCGTTAAGATTGTTTTGATTCTTTTAGTACTTGCTTCGGTTTTGTCCTGGACAATTATTTTACAGAAATACAAAGAATTAAAAATAGTCATCGAGGCCAACGACAAGTTCTTTCATTTTTTTAAGAGTTCAAATTCACTTTCTGAAATTAATCGTGAAGCCAATGAAAATCATGATTCAACCATAAGCCTTATGTTCCGTCGCGGATATGAGGAATTAAATAAAGTAGGCGAGAAGTTAGTAGCTGGAAAAAAAGGATCCATAGCCGATCATTTTAGCGAACATGGATTTCAGTCCCTTGAGCGTGCTTTAAAAACTGGCAGCAATACCGCCAATGAAAAAATGGATCTAAGAGTTTCAACTCTTGCTTCTATAGGTTCAATCTCTCCTTTTATTGGTTTATTTGGAACAGTTTGGGGAATTATTGATGCTTTCTCTGGCCTATCATCTGGCGGTGGAAGCATTGAGGCTGTTGCACCTGGTATTGCTGAGGCTCTTGTTGCAACAGCTGTTGGCCTAGCAGCTGCAATCCCAGCCGTTTGGTTTTATAATATTTTCAACAACAAAATTTCGCTTATCAATTCTCAAATGGAATCATTTTCACAGGACTTCTTAAACCTGATTGAAAGATCTATTTTAATTAAGAAGGATTAGTCCCATGGGGATGAACTTAGGTGGCGCAAAAAAAGGTCCGGTAGCTGATATTAACGTAACTCCAATGGTGGATGTTATGTTGGTGCTCCTGGTGATTTTTATGGTGACGGCCCCCATGCTTTTTAGTGGGATTGATTTGAAGTTACCTAAAACTCAAAAGGTGACCAATGTTGGTCTACGTCCTGAACTGGTTATTTTATCTATTACAAGTAAAGATCAGTATTTCTTAGGTAAAAATATGATTATGTCTAATGATATGATCCCATCAATTTTGAAACAGTTGAAGGCCAGTAAAACTGATGTCATTTATCTTCGAGCTGATTATCAGTTGAAGTATGAAAAAGTAGCTAAGCTTATCGCTAACTTGAAGAAAGCAGGCATTTCAAATATTGCTTTAGTCACGGAAGTGGAGAAGACGAACTAAATGTTTAATACGGCCACTGATCGGGATTTCACTAAGAATTTTTTGATCTCATGTGGAGCTCACGCTGCCCTGGTGCTTTTGGCTTATCTTGGCGGAAGTGCCATCATGAAAGTTTTCAATGTCGATGATAATGTGGAAATCATCCGCGCTTCAGTGCGAGTGGATGTTGTTGGCATGCCTAAATTCACCGTTCAGGAATTAAGGGATATGCAGAATGAAGCAGCGATTAAGCCAGAGCCTGAAGTCAAAGGTGCAGTGGAGGAAGTGAAGGCTAAAGATAACGAATCTGAGGACATCATACAAAAAGATGATCTGGTGATTGAAGAAGAAGGTAAAAAGAAAAAGTCCTCTTTTTTAAGTCTCATTAATGATTACTCCCAAAAAAAAGTTGCAGCTAAAGAAAAGAATCGTGGTTCGAAATTCGGTAAAAATAAAGATATTAATAATTTAATCCTTGAAGGAAATCGTCTATCTAAGGGCGGGGCTTTAGTAGGTGATTATTCTGCGGGTGATACCTCTGATTTTTCGGCTTATGTTCAGGGTATGCCGGAAATTGTGCGTCCTTTTTGGAACCTTCCGTCCTATCTGCAAGATAAGAATTTACGCTGCCGAATTAAAATTTATCTTTCTACATCCGGGCAATTACTAAGCACTAATGTCTATGAGTCTTCCGGACAGTCTGAGTTTGATGCTCGTGCTATTAAAGCCGTAAAAGACGCTGCTCCCTATCCGGCACCTTCAGAGGTTGTTGGTCAAAGATTAACCAAGTCTGGAATCATTTTAGGATTTCCCCTCTAGGAGTTTTATGAAATTTTTTATTTCATTATTTTTTGTTCTTTTAGCTTTCTCTAGCTTTGCTCAGGACGCAGTAATCGCTGTGGGTGAGGCGGGTCTGGATAAAGATAAATTTGTCATCGATAACCCTGAAATGAAAAATCTAAGTGGCGACGAAAAAGCACTCGGCACCGAATTGATTGATATTCTTAGAAACGATTTTGTTTTCTATAAGCACAAATTTAATAATGTCGATTATTCCGAAAAAGGTCTGGACTCCTTTACTCATCCGCAACTCGATAAATGGAAAGAGAGTGGAGTCACTTATTTTGTTGCTTCCTATATGTCTTCCCGTTTCGGAGGAATTGAAGCTAAATTTCGCGTCTGGAGTATTTTAACGGGAAAGGAAATTTTCACAAAGACCGTCAAAGTTGATAAAAAAAACTTAAGACTTGAGTCCCACAAAATAGCCGATGGGATTTATCGTTCTATCACAGGGAAAGCTTCGGTCTTTCTCGCTAAAATCGTTTTTGTTTCTGATCGTGGAACATTCGGTAAAGATGCCATCAAAGAACTCTATATTATGGATTTTGATGGAAATAGAGTTGAAAAACTCACTAACTTTGATTCCATTGTTCTTTCTCCTTCAATTGCACCTGATAATTCAAAAATCATGTTTTCACTAATTGCTTCCCATAAAGAATTGTCCCGCAATAAAGTTCGCACTATTAAGAACATCGATTTAAAAGTTTATGATCTAAGAACCAAATCAATCTCTACTGTCTCGGCAAAACCTGGGATTAATTCAGGTGCCATTTTTACAGCTTCCTCTGATGTCATTTATCTCACTCTCTCTTTTAGTGGTAATGCTGATATCTATGAAATGCATCTGGCCAGCGGCAAGATGAGAAAAGTTACTTCTCATTATTCTGATGATGTAGATCCTTCGATTAACCGCGATGGCTCTCTAATGACTTTTCTCTCCAACCGTTCGGGTCGCGCTCACATCTATACTATGAATCCTCATGAAACCGAAAAAGAGGTGAAAAGAATTTCATTTGTAGGTCAATTCAATGCTACTCCTCGTTTTTCTCCAGAGGGTAAGGAGATTGTCTTTTCGTCTTGGGTGGATAATGCCTTTGATCTGTATCGGATCGCTGCTGACGGTAGTAACTTGTCTCGTTTGACGAAAGATTTCGGCTCAAATGAGGAGCCTGTCTATTCTCCAGACGGCGAATTCATTGTTTTTACTAGCAAACGGATCATTTCCCAGAATAAGGCCGTTCAGGATGTTTACATTATGAACAGGGATGGGGAGATTCTGGGCCAGTTAACCCAGGATTTTGGCCGCTGCTTTTCTCCTCAATGGACTAACTAGCTGAATCTAATTGAATTTTTGAAGAAAATTTAAACACCGCACCATTTTAGTCTTGTAAAAAATTCAGGCAAATTGTAATATGTTCCTAATAACGCACCGTATAAAAATTAAACAAACTTTTGTAAACGTGTAAAGGGGACAACATGAAAACAGCTTCAAACCACAATGAACTAGCTACTCTTTCAACAGTTCTTTTATCAAATCTGGATGAAGTGATTTTTTTCGCCAAGCTTTCAGGCTTTGTACAAGACCTTATGCAAGAGCATAAAGTTCTAGGTTTCGAAGTTCTTTCAGATGGTTGTACTCGTCTTCTATCAGTAAATGGTCAAGCACTTTCTTCTGCCAAACTTTTAAACAAAGGCTTAGGTCTTTCAGGATATGTGGCCCGTAACAAAAGAGCTTACTACTCAAACTCAGTTAAGCGTGATCCAATCGCTTCAACTGGTATTCGTGATGAAGTAGTAGAAGCTGAACTTTGTGTTCCGGTAATGGTTGATGGTTCTGTAATCGGTACCATCAATGTTCAATCAGCTAAAAAGGATAGATCGTTTAACGATAATGATGTTGCTGTAATTAACGACATCCTATCTCAACTTAAGTCGCCAATTCGTAATATGCACCTTTTCTTAATGGCGAAAAATCTTAACCGCGAATTGATGTCAAAAATCGAAGCTAAAGAAAAAGAACTTTCAAGCCGTGTTGAAATTCAAATCTCTAAAGGTTTTGAAGATAATTCTCAGATGATCGGTCTTTCTAAAAACTTCTTGGAAGTTGTACAAACAGCTAAGAAAATTGCTTCTCAAGATTTCCCAATCCTTTTAGAAGGTGCTCATGGTGTTGGTAAAAAAATTCTTTCTAAGAAAATCCATAACTGGTCAGGCCGCAAAGGCGGATGTGTTGTAGCTTCTTGTTCTGCTCTTAATGAAGTTCAACTTGATCGCGAACTTTTCAGCTCAAAAGGCTTAATGGTCCAAGCAAATGGCGGAACACTAATTATTGATGATATCGCAAACACGACTAATCATATCCAGGTCAAATTGCTTCGCGCTTTGGTTGCTGGTGAAATGATCACTGTTGATACTGACGAGAAGATTGCACTTAACATCCGTATGATCGCAACTTCAAAAGTTGAGCTTAAGAAACTGGTAGAAGAAGGTAAATTTAAAGAAGAATTGTTCTACCGTTTAAATACAATCGCTCTTCGTATCCCAGCTCTTCGTGAGCGTCAGGATGATGTAAGAGTTATGGCAGAATTCTTCCTTAACCAGGGTAAATCTCAGCCGAAAGTGTTAACTTCAGGCGCTATTGAAAAATTGACTTCATACTACTGGCAAGGAAATGCTCACGAATTGAAAAACGTAATGGAGCGCACCTATATCCTGACTGATGGGCAATACATTGAAGCAAGTCACCTTCCTGAGTTCGCTCAAGAAGTAAAAGTTGAAAAAGTAGAAGCTCCAGCTAAATACGAAGAGTTCACATTGTTTGATCTTGAAAAGAAACATATTGTTGACACTCTTGGTCACTTGCAAGGGAATAAAACAAGAGCTGCTAAAGCGCTTGGAATTACAGTGAAGACTTTGTACAACAAGCTTCACAGCTACGGAATGATCGAAGCTCGTGAACAGCAATAAGAATTGTTGAAGAGTTGAGTTGATGAAAGTAAAATAACTGCGAATCCTATAGGAGTACATATGTCTAAAATAGTAAATCTTGATGAAAAAGCCGGTGTGGCACCTGAAGTAATGACCATCAAAAACTTCAGAACTAACGGCGATATTGAAAACTTTTACCGCTACATCCATGAAAATGGTCTACGTCGTGAAGCCTTTATGATGATGGATTATGCCATTAGTAAAGTTGTTAAAGCTCGTAAAGGTAAGAGAAAATCAGCTACTCTTCATTAATAAAAAAATGATTTCAAAAGAGGGGCTCATGGTTTGGGCCCCTTTTGAATTTTGATAGGAACACATGGAAGTGATTTCAAAAAACAAAATAATCTTTGATCCATTATATGGTTTCATTCACTTAACTAATCTTGAGTGGGAAATTATCCATACTCCTTTCTATCAAAGACTTCGCTGGATCAAACAATTAGGTTTTACCTTTTATACTTTTCCAGGAGCTGAGCATTCTCGCTATGGTCACTCAATAGGAGTAATGTTTAATGCTCATAAAATACTTCAGCGTCTAGGTCGAGGAGTTCATGAGCAGGATTTGTTTGATGACAAAGTTCAATCGCCGCAAAAAGCTTTTCATCAAAGTATTCGTTTAGCGGCTTTACTCCATGATCTGGGAACATTCATGTTCTCACATACCACTGAGATGTCCTACATTCGTTACGGTGAAACGACTAACGAGAAAGGTGGCAAAGGTCACCCTGATGATCACGAACATCTTGGTTCATACATTATTAAAAATACTGATTACCCGGGTGGTATTACTTTCATTTTGAAAAAATATCGTCTAGATGCTCAAAAGATTTCTAATTTAGTAAAAGGAAACGATTCATCCATTCTCGCAAACCAGATTCTTCATTCTGAAGTGGATTGCGATCGCATGGATTATCTTTTGCGTGATGCTCACTATTCCGGCATTAAGTATGGAACATACGATCGAGATTATCTGCTTCATCACTTTAAAGTGGCCACGGTAAACGGTCATGAGATTGTTGCCTTCAACCACAATGCACTTCACGCTGTGGAAGATTTTTTGATGGCCCGATTTGCCTGGTATTCTCAAGTCGTTCGTTCAGCTCGTGGAGCACGCTTTGATGCCATAGCAGAAGAGCTATGTTTTCATCTGCTTGAGAAAGGAAAAATTTATACCTACTCACAATTGATGGATATGATTGCTCATAATCCGGAACAATTTTATACCTTTAACGATCAATATTTTATGCAACAGGTTCACTTGAATTACTCAAATGGATCTCTGGATAAAAATCCTCGCATGAAAGATTTAGCCCATTGTTTATTGTTTGGAAAAGCTCCACGGACTATTCGTTGTGAAGAATTTCACCAAAGAATATTGAGTCAGGATGAAGATCATGTTTACGAAAAAATTGTTAAGCGAGCTGAAGAGAAAATTAAAGAAATTAAAGAAATTCTGAAAAAGAAAGGCACTGATAGCGATTGGATTGTAGAAGATTTACCAAAGAAAAATATTATTTTTGTGAAATCACGTAAAAAATTAGTGAAAACTAAAACAAATGAAAATTTATTACTTGAAAGAGATCCAGCTAAAATCATGATGGATAATGGCGAAGTTAAACTATTAGGCGATGTGGAAAATTCCATCATTAGTGGTCTTCAAACTAAATTTAATTTTGTCCCCAATGTTTATTGTTCGGATTCGGCGTATGAATTATTGAAACAGGAAGGGATAATTACTGAGTAAATTTGTCGGATTAGTGGCTGACTCATTACCTTTACTTTCTTATTTAACTCTCGGTACAATGTTTGCAACATGACCAATAGATCTAAGATGGATCTTTTAATTTGAAGGCGGTTTCAAGGATGTTAACCGGTCGTACTCCCCAACAAGCGGTTGGTTCAAAGCAACAGAATTATTTGTTTCATCTGGATAATTTATCCGTGGATTATGGCCCTAATCGGGTCTTAAAGTCTGTTCAGCTTACGATCTATCCAGGTGAAATTCTTTTTGTCACTGGTTCATCTGGTGCCGGAAAGACAACACTTTTAAGTGTACTCGGGGGCCATCTTGAACCCAGTTCGGGCAAGGCTATCCTTGCTCATCAGCGCTCATCGAAACATTTTGTTTCTTCTGTTTTTCAGGACCTTAGACTCATTCAAAGAAAGAGCTGCGAAGACAATATGTTCATGGCCTATGACTCTTCACTTTATTCAAGTAAAAATGATTTTTATAAAGAAATGGAAGATCTGGCGCGTCTTTTGAGTGTGTATGATCATCTCAATAAGAAAATCGAAGATTGTAACGGTGGACTTAAACAAAAAGTCGCGATGATTCGAGCACTCCTTTGCAAGCCTACAGCTCTTCTGGCCGATGAGCCTACAGCTTCACTTGATAAAGAAAGTTCTTACCGACTTTTCGAAGTTTTAAATCATTTAAATCATAAAAAAGGTCTGACTTTAGTTTGGGCCACACATAATAAAGAACTTATTAAACAGTTCCCTGGAAAGATTGCTCATCTTGATCAGGGCCGATTAGTCTATTCGGGGCATGCATGTTTTATCTAACAGAATTTTTTAAAACTTTGGGTGATTCATTCATTCGTGGATTTAGTTTTCTTTTATTTTCCTGCTTGCTTGCATTTAGTCTGACTCATAGGCCATGGATCTTTAACATGGTGGAGAAAATTTCCCCTGAAAAAATTGTGAATCCATACTTTGTGGCCGTCATGGATGAGAATGTAGATATAGTAAAGTTAAGGGCCATCATCTCCCGCTTGCCTGGGGTCTTGAGTGTACAAGACCGTAATTCTGATGAAAGTCGTGGAAAGCTTTCTCAATTAGTCAGTTCTCTAGGTTCCGACTACCAAGTAAGCTCAGACCTGATGAATTTTAAATCCTTAAGAATTGCTCTTAATCCTACACTCTCTCAAGAAAGCCTGGATTTTGTGAGATCCCAAGTCGTGAAATACGGCGGTCAAGACCATTTAACCGCAACAAATGTAAAATATCCTGAAGTCACAAGTGTGATGAAGTCGCATCCTTTTTATAAATTTATTGGAAAGGCGGGAGACTGGGGTATTATTGGTATCCTTGCTCTCTTATGGATTGTCAGTTACTGGCTTTGTTATGACGTGTTTCGTTCTCGTTCATATTTGATTGAGAAATTTCAAAGAAAAAAATTAGTTGCCGCAAAAACAATCGCTGTTGGATTGTCTATTGTTGTAATTTCTTTCATTGCTATGGCTTTACTAAACGGAACTTTGAAATTCTTTGATACAGTTTTATTACTGATGATCTTTTCAGTTTTCTGGACTTTCTCAATGCAAGACTGGAGATGGAAACCAACTCTATGAAGATTTTAATTCTTCTTGGTTTCACTATTGCATTCAATGCTCCAGCTGCCATCAAGGGCAAATCTGGAGATGAGCTTGCACGTTATCGTTCGGAAGCCATGGAACTTGGGGCAAGGCTTTCTAGTTTAGAAAAAGAAATTGGTAGTAAGAATAATCTTTATATATCTAGTGTTGAACAAATTAAGCAATTTGAAGACGATATTAAGCTCTACAAAGAAAGGTTGGCCGAAATTCATACTCAGGTGAGACGGGCCCAAAATGACAACCGTAAAATTTTCCAAAGTTTTTTAATTGAAAGCGAGAATGAAGGCACTGAGGCTTGGCAGAAAAAAATTCATTTAGAGCTTTTAAAGCAAGCTCAACTCAAATTAAAAAATAAAGAAATCGAATTGATTTCATTCGAAAATAAAGTTACTGAATTTGACTCTAAGCTTTCGACATTAAAAACCAATGAAGAAGAGCTTGCCCAAGTCATTCGAGAACTTGAAACGCGCAAAAAAGTAGCAATGGAGCTATATCTTGCCAAAGTTCACAATAAAAAAATGGCAGAATCGAATTTTGAAAAACAAAAGCTCATTAAGAAAGTTAATGCTGTGAAAAAAGCTTTCAGCCAAGCACCTATAGTTGAAATTAAACCGGATAGAATTTTCAGAAATCCTGTAGAAGATTATAAGGCAGCAACTTCTAGTCCTAAGGGAGTGACTTTCAAATACAATTCAATTCAACCAGTAAAAGCTGTAGGTGAGGGGAAAGTTGTTTTTGCTGGTGATCTTGCGAGTTATGGCCAGGTTGTTTTGATTGACCATGGAAATGACCTCAGAACAGTTTTATTGGGTAAGATGGACATTAAAGTTAAGAAAAATGACAGTGTCAGGGATGGAGACATCCTCGCTTACACTCAAATTGATTCAAAAGAAGACCAAAATCTTTATTTTGAAGTGAGAAAGAAAAATACCGCTCAAAACACTATTTTGTGGTTAGACCAGGGGGGAGTGAGTAAAATCTAAGACTGTAAATATGTCTTAGGAGTATTCATGTCTTTGCATTTTGTCATTGCTATCGTCCTTCCATTAACATTCTGCCTTCCGTCGTTTGCTGTAAAAGATGCAAAAAATTCAGCGGTCCCAAAAATTACTGAGAATCGGTCTCGATTTGAGCAACTGGAACTTTTTAACAAAGTTCTCCATTTAGTTGAAACTCAATATTATCGCCAGGTGAGCACAGAAAAATTAATAGAAGGCGCGCTTAAAGGGATGATGGATACTCTTGATCCTCACTCGGCTTTTTTAAATAAAGATTTTTTTGAAAGAATGCAAAATGATACCCAGGGTGAATTTGGTGGTTTGGGACTTGAAGTAACTCAGAAAGAGGGAGTGATTTATATCATAACCCCTATAGATGATACTCCGGCGTTTCGTGCGGGTATTTTACCCAAAGATAAATTAGTAGAAATTAACCATGAGCCAATTGTTGGATTAAGTCTCGAGCAGGCAATTGAAAAAATGCGTGGGAAAATTGGTGAAAAAATCCATATGGGTATTGCCCGTGAGGGATTTGAGGGAATTAAACATTTCAACCTCACTCGTGAATTAATTAAAGTTAAACCTGTAAAAGCGGAATTAGTAAAAGATGAATACCTTTATATACGTCTGACTCAATTTCAAAAGCGTTCAGCCGAATCCATGGAAGATGCGCTGAAAGAGTTAAAAGAAAAAGCTGGAAAGAAGGGGGGTGTATCTGGAATTATTCTTGATCTTCGCGCTAACCCAGGTGGCCTTTTGGATCAAGCAGTAGATGTTTCTTCATTATTTTTAAAAGAGGGTATTGTGGTTTCTACGGAGTCTCGTGAACCACAAAATAAAGACATTCGTTACGTGAAAAAATCTGGTTATAAAGATTTATCTACACCAATGGTGGTATTGATAAATGGATCTTCCGCTTCAGCTTCAGAAATTGTTGCTGGTGCTCTTCAGGATTACAAACGTGCGGTTATTATGGGCTCTCAATCTTTTGGTAAAGGTTCGGTTCAGACCGTTGCTCAGCTGGATAAAGAAACTGGTGTAAAATTAACAATTGCTCAATACATGACTCCTAAGAATCGCAAGATTCAAGCCGTTGGAATTAAGCCCGATGTGATAGTGGAAGAAGTAGATCAGGAAGCATTTGAAAAAGACTTGAAGGAAGATCGCTTTATTCGTGAAAAAGATTTAAGAAATCATCTGACTGCAACGATTGAAACTCCTGAGGAGAAGACGGCGAGAATCAATTCAGAAAGAGAAGAGAGAGTGGTGCGGATGCGTGAGATCGAGAAGAAAAAAACCAGAAAAAAAATTACAGAAGATGAAGTCTTTAGAACATATCGCCCTTCCGAGGACTACCAAGTTCTTCAAGCAGTGAGATATCTTCAAGGTTATAACGTTTTTAAAGAAACGAAAACACACACAAAATGATTGTTAGTGAAGCCGCTTCAGTTTCAGATTTAGTCTCTTCTATCAAAAACCTTCTGGAAGAAGAGTTTCAAGAAGTTTATGTTCAGGGTGAGGTGACAAATCTCTCACCGTCAGCCGCAGGACATTGGTATTTTACTCTCTCAGATGAAAATGCCTGCATTTCGTGCGCCTTATTTAAGATGGACGCCCTTAGAAATCCTATGATCCGCTCATTAAAAGATGGGGATAAAATCATTGTCCTGGGTCCAGTTAGTGTTTATCAAAAGCGTGGCTCATTTCAACTACTGGCAAAACGCATTCTGCCAGCTGGGGCAGGTCAGCTAAAACTTCAATTTGAAAAATTAAAGGCGAAACTTGCCCAAGAAGGGCTTTTTGATATTGAAAAGAAAAAAGTCATTCCTAAATTTCCGAAAAGAATTGCAGTGATTACTGCAGAACATGGAGCAGCACTTCAGGACTTTTTAAATGTCTTTAAGCGCCGCTCTCTTTGGTGTGATATTGTAATTATTCCTGCAACTGTTCAAGGCGATGGTGCAGCAAAGACTTTAATTTCCGCTTTAAAGAAAGCTCAAGTCTTGCCCGGAATTGAAATCATCGTTCTAACCCGTGGGGGAGGAAGCCTCGAAGACCTTTGGGCCTTTAATGATGAAGAGCTTGTGCGAACCATATATAAATGTGACATACCTGTGGTGAGTGCAATTGGACATGAAGTGGATTTCTCTCTTTGTGATTATGTTGCTGACCTTAGGTCAGAAACTCCCACAGCTGCTGCTGAAACACTGTCCCAGCCTCAAACTGAACTAATGGCACGCTTGCATTTTTGCCAAACGCATCTCAAGTCTGATCTTTTTAAATTACACCAGCACATTGAACTTATGACTCATAAATTTCACCCTCGGGAAATAATTAACCTCATCTCTCAAAAAGTTCAGATTGCGAGAAGAGAATTAAGTGAAATTCGTCTGCGAGAAAGAGCGGAGGAATTAATCGGTATAGCTGAGGTTTCCCAAATAGTTGATGAACTTCAGTTAAGATTGAATCACGCTTCACAACTTAAAATGAATGCAGTGAATGAAAAAATTACGCGGCTCGAGCATGTGTTATCGGCTCTTAATCCCAAGCTCGTACTACAGCGTGGGTATAGTTATGTGAAGATAGAAGGTAAAGAGGTTATTGCATCTCTTGAAGGATTTAAAAAAATTCCAGTGGGAACAAAATTATCTCTACAGTTTCATGATGGTCAGGGCATTGTTACGAAGGATGTTCCATGAATTATTGTTTTTTAATATTAGCGATATTTATTAATTTTGCCTGCGCCCAAACTCCGAAAGCTCAACATCAGATGATTATCCGTCCTGGAGAAGTTCGCTGGGTTGAATTTCCGTTAGAAAAAGACGACTCTAAATTTATTTGTCGGGATTTTGAAGTTAAATTTGTTAAAAAAGGCAATCTTGGGCAGGCATTTGTCATGGAAAGCTACTTTTCTGATTTATCCCCCTATCGTTGCAGAGTTGAGAGTCAGGGCAAGATTTTTCATGAGATCCAATTTATCGTAAAAGATAAAGAGTATTTGGCAGAAAAACTAAAAGTTGATCCAAAGAAAATTAAACTTGATCCAAAGTCCGAAAAAAGAGTTATTCAGGAACAACTTGTCTTGGATAAAATTTACTCTTCAAGTCCTGCCGAATTTCTTTTTAAGGAAAGCTTTATCACTCCTATGACTAGTGTTGTGACTAGTATCTATGGAACCAAGCGAGTTTATAATAAACAAAAGAAAGGCCAGCATTTGGGTATTGATTACCGTGCAGCTATTGGTGATAAAGTTCCAGCCGCCAATGGAGGAAGAATTGTATTGGCCGACGATCTCTTCTTTACCGGCTGGACAGTTATAATTGATCATGGCCTTGATATTTTTACTGTGTATGGGCATCTTTCAAAAACTCTGGTAAATAAGGGCGACATAATAAAGCGTGGTGATCTCATAGGATTATCGGGTAATACTGGCCGCACCTCTGGTCCCCACCTTCACTGGGGAACTAAAGTACAAGGTCAATATATTGATGGCTTTGTTTTAATTGAAGAAAGTAAAAAATATTTTAATAATTAATCATGACACAATTTTCTAGTTTCATTACATTCAGAATTGATCCTTCACTATCGCAAGAGCTTCGTAAGACGCTAGATGGACTGTTGGCGCAATTTAAAGATGCGCATTTTGAAGTTTACTCAAGTGAACTGATCAAAAATGATTCTCGACTGATTGTTGATTTAATTTCGGAAAATTCACTTCATCAGCTCAAAGAGTCTGGGACCTTAAAGATATGCCTCCTGGATAAGAATCAAGGTTTGTTTAGTTTTGGACAAAACATCGAGCATTCTGCAATTGATGCAGTCATGGATGATTCAATGGATGTGATGCAATTACAGAAGTTAATTGAACCTGGATTAAATAGGCTTATCAGGAGTCGGGAAGAGGTCTTCTATCAAGTTGGTTCAAAAAATATTAGGAAGTTCGAATCCCGTGCGAGGCAAGAGACGCAAAAGTCACTAGACGTGGGGGCCGGATTAACCTCTGAGAATTTACTTAACTATGCACAAGCTTTAGTTGATTTGGAAAAAGAACTCATCCATGCCAATGATCTAATAAGAATTGAAAAAGTACTTAAACAATTCGTTAAAACCAATATTGAAAAGTCCAAATTTCAATATTTTTCAGGATTTTCAATTTCAAAATTGGAAGTATCTTCGAATCTTTTAACATTGCCGCGCTATAAAAATGAGTTCCTTGCAATGGAGTTAAATTGGGACGATCAGGATTATTCCAGACTCATTAAAAAACTTTTCTTCTTTTATACGCTCGTGAACTTTTTCTCTTCACAACAAGAAATACAAGATCCTTTTTTTGAGAATGTTCTTTGGGACAGTGTACTCGACGGAATTCCATTTCCAGTTGCTTTATTGTCGAACAATGGCGAAGTTTATCAGCACAATACCCTCTTTTCAAAACTCAATTTAGCGCCAACAGATTGTTTAAAGATGAAACTTCGTGAAAAAATTCTTATCAATGAAATCCCTTATAATGTGTTTAGAAAAGAAATTCATCATCTGGATGAAACAAAAATTTTATTTGTTTTCTTCACTGAAAGTTTCTTCCTGAAAGGTGACGGAAACTTAACACCCTCAGGTCAGGAATTGGGAATTATCAGCTCAAGCATTGCTCATGAGTTGAACAACCCCATTGCCGGCATTCAAGCTGCTTTAACGCTACTCATGTTAGATGAAAAAATGAATGAAGAAGCGCGAACCACATTGTTCGAGATGAAAAATGGCACCATGAGATGCAAGCAGCTCATTGATACTTTTCTGGGTTTTTCTCGGGCAAATCCAAAAAATTTGAACAAGCTGGAGTTGAAGCTTAGTCCAATTGAGATATGTTATCAGCAAGCTCAAAACCTGCTACGCTTCAGAACAGTGGAGAGTGGGATCCGCTTTTCTTTTGAGTCTAATCGTCATTCGGAATTCAGGGCCTCAGTTAATCTGAGTCTACTTACCATGACATTTTATTTAATCCTTGGTGAGTTGATGACTCTTTATTCACATCAGTTATTGGTGGCCGATAAGAATCAAATTGAGAAAGTGATCAAAGGTGAGATTATTGAATCGGGTCATGAGATTCAAATTCAATTACATGAATTAAATATTTCAACCCTGAGTCTTTCAAAATTGATTCAAAATCTTCTCACAATAGAGAATTTTGTCCTTCAAGTTTCAGACTATTCTTTGCGCTTTATTTACACACCTTCTCGAGAGTCCTGATAGTTACAAATGTTTGGTAGGAAACTGATAACGATCTGCATGTTCTAACGCCATTTTTTCAATGCGATCAAGATAAGTCTTACGATCATCCTTGATGTCGCTGGTTCTAAGTGTCAGGTAAACCTGGGGCTCAGCCACAAGCGAATCCTGAAAAAGGCTCAGGAAAATATCTTTTAAATCATTTTGTAAGAAAATTTTCTTTCTACCTTTTTGCTGAGTTTCAAACCGAGTGACTTGACCTGAGAGGAATTGATGTAATTTTTTCTTATGAGATGGGAACTTGAAAACTAGTTGTGAATAGGGTGAGAAATTCAAAAATGAATACACAATGTACTGACCATTAATTAGATGATGAGTGATTACGAAGTCGTGCTCATCTATTAAATTCGGGGCCAGTGGCAGGGGATGTCTTTGCTTAAGGTATTCAATTGTTTTCTTGCGATAAGTTTCTGGGATTTTAATAAAATTCGAGTTCATAAAGAACAGTCCTTCAATGAAGGGTCCACATAAACGAATATGAATCTGACTCCAGCGAAATTCCGCCAGGAACTTTCTCATCTCATCCACTTCCTTTGAGGGATTTTTTAGAGGAAGAATGGTGAGAATAACGCCATTGTCACCTTTGACTGAAAGAATGCAGGGATTATTTGTATTGGCCAGCATTTCAAAAACTGGTTCGAGACCTTCACTACTTTCTATAATTACCCTATCTAATTCAAATTTATTTCGAGGATAATAGAGCTGATTAACTTTTCTGATTTTCTTCTCTTCAAAGATATCGAGGTATTTTAACAGCAGCATTCCGGTTGCCCGGGCATCTTCAATTGCTCTATGTGCTTGAGAATGATCGATATTAAATATCTGCGACATATAATTTAAATTTGAGCTCATGATGTCCGGGATTAGATACTTCGTCATGATGTTCGTACAGATTACCTTATTTTCCAAAGTAGGACGCTGAAGTTTTTTTAAAACTCCATTCAAGAATGGGATGTCGAATGAAGTATTATGGGCTACCAGGATACTAGAGCCAATGAACTGAATAATTTCATCAATGACTTCTTCAATGAGAGGAGAGTGTTCAACATCTGCTTTTCTAATACCTGTAAGTTTTTGGACAAAGTCTGGGATTTCTTTTTGTGGATTGATAAGAAAACTTCTTTCTTCAGAAATTTTTCGATTCTCAATCCTGACCATACCAATTTCTATTATTTTTTCTGTTTCAGGATTTCCACCAGTAGTCTCTAGATCTACGACGACAAATTGGAGTGAATCTAATAGCTCGTTTGAACTGTTGAAAACTTTTTCTTTTTCTTGCATTGAAATAAAAGGAACATTCGCTCCTTCCTTATTGTAACTATTGTTTTTACTTCAAATGATCAGGAGTGAATGCTGAAGTGAGCAATTCACCTAATTTTTTTGTTTTTTCATTGCCTTGTTTGTCTCCGAAAGTGACTTCCAGATCTAAAGAAGCAAATTCCGTCATTACCTGTAGACATATGCCACATGGAGGCCAGCCTGCATCAGTATAGACATAAATTTTTTTGATTTTCTTATGACCCTCTGAAACAGCTTTCCAAATGGCCACTCTTTCAGCACAGACTGTACCACCAAAACTTGAATTTTCAATATTACAGCCCTGAAATACATGACCTGCTTCAGTCATTACTGCAGAACCAACTTTTGCCTTAGAGTAGGGCGAATGAGAGCGAGTAGAGGCATCTAATGCTAAATCGCGGAGTTTTTTATCACTCATTAAACTTTTCCCAACCTTTTAAGTTCACCAATAGTTTCAGTCAAAATAGTAGCAAATCCAACCATGGCTTTTTCTGCCACTTTTTTTACGTCTGCATGGCTCAGTTTTTCCAGTTTGATCCCAGCGGCGTAATTTGTAATACAGGCTACACCTGCGACCTTAAGACCTAAATGATTGGCGGCAATGACTTCAGGAACTGTACTCATGCCAACCATGTCAGCACCTATCATTCTGAGCATGCGAATTTCTGCAGGAGTTTCATAGGAAGGTCCCAAAACGGAGCAATAGACTCCAGCTTTCATTTCTACATGATGAAGTTTTGCCACTGAGTGAAGAAGATTTAAAAGTTCCGGATCATAGGCTTGACTCATGTCCGGAAAACGCGGGCCTAGTTCATTAATATTTGGCCCCTGGAGAGGATTTCTTCCCGATAGGTTAATGTGATCCGAAATCGTCACCAGATCCCCGGGGTGATAATTGGCATTAATCCCACCAGAAGCATTAGTAAGAAAGAGCATTTCAATTCCTAGGGCCGCTAAAACCCGCACAGGATGAACAATCTCTTCCATAGCATAACCTTCATAGGCATGGAGACGTCCCTGCAAAGCTGCCACCGGCACCCCATGAACCTCACCCAAGATTAAGCATCCCTGATGACCTTCAACCGACGTACGTTTAAAATGAGGAATTTCCTGATAAGGAATGATTATTTTA
Source organism: Bacteriovorax stolpii (assembly GCA_945860895.1). GTDB lineage: Bacteria > Bdellovibrionota > Bacteriovoracia > Bacteriovoracales > Bacteriovoracaceae > Peredibacter. The sequence goes on along the minus strand of CAMASK010000022.1, from coordinate 8,263 downwards.
TTTTTAATTTGATCAACGTAAATGCCAAGGCCTGATCCTAAAACAATACCGATTTTTGGTTTTGCTTTGTATTTTTCCTGAATAAATTGAGCTGCTTCTAGAATTCTATTCATCATACAAGATCCTTAGCTTAGTTTTTCCAAAATTAATTTTGGAGCTTTAACTTTGAGTGAAGACATAACCAGAACTTCTTTCAGGAACGTCTTTTGAATTTTTTCTGCAATTTCTTTTTGATTAGGATGATGATGAATTTTAAAAATCACATCTCCTTTTTTAACATGATCTCCAATCTTTTTTTCAAATTGAAAACCAACAGCATGATCAATCATGTCTGTTTTCGATTTACGTCCGCCACCCAACTCAATTAACAGCAAACCAATCTGATCATTCTGAAACATTTTAATATAACCGCTTTTTGCTGCCGTTACATTTGTTACATCGCTGGCTTGAGGAAGAAGAGAGTAATCATCAATGACCCTCTCATCTCCACCCTGAGATTTTAATAATTTTCTAAACTCTTCAAGTGCTTTGCCTGAATCCACCATTAAACGAGCCTTCTTCAAAGCTTTTTCAAAAGTTTTCTCAACTCCACCAATGTGAATCATATGGGCAGCCAGGATAAGAGAAAGATCAGTTAAATCTTTCGGTCCTTTTCCTTTAAGCGTTTCAATACTTTCTATAATTTCATTTGAATGACCTACGGCATTTCCCAAGGGTTGATTCATATCTGTAATTAGTGCTACAGCTTTTTTCTTAAAACGTTTTGAAGTTGCAATTAAACTTTTTGCAAGCCCTCTGGCATCTTTGGTTGTTCTCATGAATGCACCCGTGCCAGACTTAATATCAAAAACAATTCCATTGGCCCCTTCAGCAAGTTTTTTACTCATGATGGAGGCTGTGATCAAGGGAATTGAATCAATCGTTGCAGTCACATCCCGAAGGGCGTAAATCAGTCTATCTGCAGGAGCAATGTCGGGAGTTTGTCCGATAAGAACTAATCCCTCATTATTTAATTTTTCCTGGAAAACTTTTAAATCTAAAGCAGTGTTGAAACCTTTAATCGCTTCAATTTTATCAACAGTGCCTCCCGTGTGGCCCAAGCCGCGACCAGCAATCATTGGAACTTTAATACCTGCTGCTGATGCAATAGGGGCTAGAATAAAAGAAGCTTTATCTCCAATCCCACCAGTTGAGTGTTTATCAATGACATTCTTTCCGCTAAATTTAAGCTGCTCTCCAGACTCAAGCATTGCATCGGTAAGAGCCGCCGTTTCAGAAACATCCAAGCCTTGAATGAACATAGCCATCAACATCGCCGACATTTGGTAGTCTTCAATCTTTTTATCCGTGTAGTTCTGAATGAACCACTTGATTTCAGAAGTCGAAAGAGGCTCACCTTTTTTTTTCTTGTCGATAAGGGGATAAACTTGAAAATTTTCTTTACTCATATACACTCACAATAGGGACAACAATTTGCCAACCTTAACTAGGGAATTTATCATAGTCTTAAGGTTTCCCCCTTGGCAAACTTATGTATTGAAGGATCGACATGAAAAAATGGTTAGTATGTTTCATTTGTATGCAACTTCTCACTTGGAATCTAGCCTTTGCTCAGGAAAAGGAAAACGATTTATTGAAAAATACTCAGAAGGATATTTTAATAGTTGTTTCTGCGACTGCGGGCGGCGCAATTCTTGGATTATCTACGCTTTCTTTTTCCGAACAACCTGCGAATAGCGTAAATAATGTTTGGGGTGGTGCGGCAATCGGTTTAATTGTGGGTGTTTGTTACGTAGCCTATAACAGTGCTCAAAAAGGGCAGGAAGAACTTCTCGGCTATCAAGCCTCAGAATCATTTTCAACTTCTGAAAGAAGTAGTTGGCATTCAGAAAATTCGCAATTTCTAGCAATGCAATCGGTGCAATTTGGCACACAACTCTGGCAAACATCCTTCTAGAATAGTCGACTTTTTCTTGCCATAAACGAATAGCTCTCGGTATAACTCTATGAGTTAGCTAATTATTATTTGGGAGTTATATGAGCTTAGAGTCATTTTTTCGCGGCATCCTTGGTCTAGCAGTTCTAACACTGGTGCTTTATTTCTTTAGCTCTAATAAAAAACAAATACCGTGGAGATTAGTTGGCCTTGGTTTCTTATTGCAAGTGGCTTTTGCAGTCGGGATTCTTCACGTTCCTTTGGTGGCGGCAATTTTCGATAAAATTTCGGGCTTCTTCGTTGTGGTTTTAGATTTTACTCGTCAAGGTTCTGTGTTTGTGTTCGGCAACTTGATGGACACAAAAACTACTGGATTCATTTTTGCTTTCCAGATTCTTCCAACTATTATTTTCTTCTCAGCTCTTACGAGCTTGTTTTTCTATCTGGGTCTACTTCAGAAAATCGTTTATGGCCTTTCATGGGTCATGGGTAAGTTCATGAAAATTTCCGGAGCAGAAAATCTTTCTACCACTGCAAATATTTTTCTTGGACAAACTGAAGCACCTCTTTTGATTAAGCCTTATCTTCCTTTCATGACTCGTTCTGAAATTTTGTGCGTAATGATTGGTGGTATGGCCAATACTGCAGGTGGCGTTCTAGCTGCTTACGTAGGATTCTTGGGCGGTAACGATCCTGTTCAGCAATTATTTTTTGCCAAGCATTTGTTAGCAGCTTCTGTAATGTCGGCCCCGGCTACAATTATTGTTTCAAAAATGCTTTTACCTCAAAATGAAGAAATTGATGAGCGTCTTGAAATCACTAAAGAAAAAATCGGAACTAACATTATTGAAGCCATCGCAGTTGGTACTGAAGAAGGTTTAAAGCTCGCTTTTAATGTTGCCGCTATGTTGATTGTGTTCATCGCTATGATTGCTATGGTGAACTATATGCTTAATGATTTCATTGGAAATGCTACCGGTCTTAATACCATGATTTTAAACATGACCGATGGTCAGTACACTGGTTTGACTCTTCAATTCTTACTTGGATATTTCTGTGCTCCGTTGGTATGGCTTCTTGGTGTGGCAAAGTCTGACATGATCTACATTGGCCAGCTTCTTGGCGAGAAAACAATTCTCAATGAATTTGTAGCCTATATGTCTCTTGGTAAAATGAAAGAGCAGGGTGTGCTTCAGGATCCTAAATCAGTGATTTTCGCCACTTATATCTTGAGTGGATTTGCCAACTTCTCTTCTATCGGAATCCAAGTGGGTGGAATTGGTGCACTTGCTCCAACTAAACGTGGAATGCTCTCTGAATTAGGAATGAAGGCACTGTTAGGTGGAACACTATGTTCACTCTTAACAGCTACAATCGTTGGTATGCTCTCATAACATCGCAGCATACATTGCCGACTTTAACTTTGGTTCTTTTGCTAGTATTCTGATCCTAATTTAGTTTAAGTTTTTAGAATTAGGACATTTTTCATGGCAAAAGAACTTGTGGTCAATCAGACCCACAATGAGTCGCGTATTGCGCTCATTGAAAATGGTGAGATTTTAGACTTTCTCATCGAACGTCATCCCCAGAACAATGAATCGGCTCCCATTGTTGGCAACATCTATTTAGGCAGAGTGCTCAGGGTTCTTCCGGGCATGCAATCGGCTTTTATTGATATTGGTCAGGTTAGGGCCGCTTTTCTTTATGTTGATGATGCTTATCTTCCAACTTTGGATGAGCAAAGAGAGATGCTAAGTCGCATAGAAACTTCAGAAAATAATTCCAAAAGATTAGGCGAAGTCATACCAGATGAGTTTTCAACTCTCACTGAAACAGTGGATATGAAATTTCGTCCCGATGTAAAAATTCAGGATTTTTTGAAAGAAGGTGATGAGATTGTGGTGCAAATCGCAAAAGAGCCAATTTCCACTAAAGGCCCCAGAGTTACTCGCCATATTACACTTGCTGGTCGCCACATCGTTTTCATGCCCTTTATTGAGCATACAGGAGTTTCGCGACGTATTGAATCTGAAGAAGAGAGAAAACGTTTAAAAGATATTCTGGATTCCATTCGCCCAGAAGGTGTTGGAGTGATTGCCAGAACTGTTGCGGAAACTCAAAGTTATAAAGTTCTTAAGAGTGACTACAATAATTTAGTAAAAATCTGGAAGGATGTTCAGAAGAAAATGGAAAAGGCGAAAGCACCGCTTGAGCTTCATCAGGATCTTTCATTTGTTCAGCGAGCTTTGCGCGATATTATGGATGAAGATGTGGATAATTTGATCGCTGATAATAAGTCGGCAGTTAAACAAATTGAAAAATTCATCCAACGGTTTATTCCACATCATAAAGCAAAAATTAAGTTCTACGATGCCGACACTCCCATTTTTGAACACTATGGTATTGATATTGAAATTGAAAGAGCGCTTTCTAATCAAGTCTTCTTAAAATCTGGTGGGTCAATTAACATTGACCAAACTGAGGCTTTGGTTTCAATTGATGTTAATACGGGCAAATTTGTTGGTAAGAAAACTCTCGAAGATACCATCTTAAAAACGAATCTCGAAGCGGTAAAAGAAATTGTTTATCAACTCCGCTTACGAAATTGTGGTGGAATTATCATTATCGACTTCATTGATATGGAGAAAGAGGATCACCGGCATCAGGTTTACACTTCCTTGCTCGAGGCCCTTAAGAAAGATCGTTCTAAGACCAACGTTCTTCCAATTTCTGGTCTTGGCTTAGTGGAGATGACTCGTAAACGCACTCGCGATACTTTAGTCCGTGTGATGTGTGAACAATGCCCATACTGCGAAGGTGTTGGCCGTGTAAAATCAGTGGAGACAGTTAGTTTCGAAGTTATACGGGAATTGCAAAAAGTCATGAAACGCACAACTTCAACTAAGATTACGATTTTTGCCCACCCGGAAGTCTGTGCCAAATTATCTTCTGAGGATTTTGGAATGATTGAAATGTTGGAGGAGAGTTTTAACAAGACTCTCTTGGTGAGGGCAGATAATAATTATCATGCCGAACAATATGAGATTTACGCTCCGGAAGATTGATTGGCATGCTCGTCTTAAGCAAGGCTTCAATCGCGGGTATTAAATTAAAATTTCATTAATTAAATTTTGAATTTTGACACGTTTATTGTCAGAGTCTTGCGACGATTCGCTTTCTTCTTGATCCTGAGAATCACTTTCAGTGTCTCCATCATCTGTGGCGAGTTTAATTTTTGAAAATGCTGATTTAAGAGTTTTTTCTAGTTGTTTATCAATACCGATTTCTACTAAAAAGCTTTTCGCTTTCAAGGCTGATTCAAGATACTTAATGGTCTGGTCTTTTGTCGCTTCATTGCTTGAGCTGAAAGTTTCAGGCAATTCGATTGAACCTAGTTTGCCCTCGGTTAGCTTAAATAATCCTGCCTTAAGCTTTTGACCAAAAGTCATGTTTCTTTTATCTGTTAAATTTTTCAAACCAAGAGCTGCAAGAAAATCAACACGCGCTTTGATTAGTTCGATCATGATTTCTCTATTGATTCCGTTAACAAGAATTGTTTCGTATTCTGTTAAGTTTTCGCCTTCGCTATCTTTTTTCAACGCTCTTTTAACGATGTTATAAAATGATTTTTCTTCAATCTTTGAATTTTCTGAAACTAGCTCATCCTGATAGTGATGGATCGAATGCATGGTAGCAGCAAGCGCGTAGAAGCTTTCTTCAGAACTATGTTTTGTGCCGCTATTTGTAGGGCTCATTTTTTTCAGCTTAATTTCACTATATATATCAGAAATTTTTCGAGTAAATTCATTGGCAGCATCGAGAAAAAGAATTTCTCTTAGATGATTGCTGTCGATATCTGTGCCTGCCCAAAGTTGAAATTCAAATGACTTGAAATAAACTGCTGCAGCCGCTAATTTCGCCCCTATCCTGTCTTCTTTTGAATTTAAGATTTCGAATTTTTTATTTCGAGTATCTTCTGATTCTTTTGAGCGAATCTGTTGATACATAGTTGTTGTGGTTGATTTCATCTCATCCATGTTGCCGCCCAGAGCTTTAGTGGAAGAATTCATGTCATCCATGTTTTTTTCAGCCTTCTGGACCTTTGAACATGAAATAGTTAAAGCTAGGACTGCTAACATTGCGATGGTGGCTTTCATTGAGAGCTCCTGTTAAAGTGAATTCTAATTTGATATGAAGCTCACCAAGAGTGCTGGTGTAATTTCTTCTTTGGCCGTTTAAATTCTAGACGGTTTTCAATGAGTGTAATTTTCCTGTAAAATCAATAGCTTGATGCAAAAAGTCTAATTTTGGCCTAAGTAGAAAGCCTTGGACGACTAAGGGCCCATGTGCTAAGTTCGCTGTGACATTCATTTTAAATATTTCATTCTCGGTCATGGCAATTGTGTCCATGGCCTTAATTATAATCCTGGAGGAAATATGATCTACGAAACGGCATTTGTCGTTCGCCCAGACGCATCCGAAGAAGCTGTGAACGCTATTAAAACGTCACTGACTGAAACTTTCAAAGAGTTTGGTGCAGAAGTTTTAGTAACAGACACATGGGGAACGAAGATTTTTGCACAACCTGCAGAGTCTGGTCTTAAAAAAGGTTCTTACCACTATTTCATGTACAAAGGTGCTGGCAACCTTAACGCAGAAATTGAACGTAAGTTCAGCATCAACGAAAGCATGGTTCGTCACCTCATCATCAAACTTGGCAATGATAAAGACCAAGCTGAGATCGTGAAGAACTACAAAAACCCAAATCATTCTCAACCTGTTCAAGACCTTGATGATGAAGGCGGCTTCGGTGGTGGAGATGATAAAGACAAGAAAATGCACTCAAAACGCAAGTCTTGCTGGTTTTCTGCAAAGAAAACTTCTCCAGACTGGAAAGACCCTAAATCATACTCATGGCTAGTAAACGAGTTCGGAAAAATTTCTCCTTCTCGCGTATCTGGTTTGACTCCGACTTTTCAGCGTCGTGCAAACGAAGCTATCAAGCGCGGTCGTAACATGCTTCTTATCAGCTATCAGTCTAATGAGACTGCTCGTTAAGAGGTAATGAACTGGTATGAATACTGAAATAATGCAAACTCCAAACCTCTCTACATCCAGATTGCTCCTTTTAGGGCTTTCTTCGGTTCTATTGTGCGTGAGTTTCGTCATGTCAGTGTTTGCTCCCTTTCCACTTGCTCTTGCGATCATCTTGTATGGTCGTACTAAAGGTCTCCTCGTTGGGGTTCTGGGCTTAGTCCTTAGTATGGTCTTCGCTTTGTTCGTACATCGGGATCTTACGTTGTTTGGCTTTTATGCCTGTGTGTTTATTTTCGGAATTGGAATTGCAGAAATTGTAAAACGCGGAATTTCACCTGTTAAAGGGATTGTAATCTTCGGCTTAAGTTTCATCCTGCTTATTTCGGCAGGCTTTCTAAGTTCTGTAAAAAATAAAAATGTCACAGTAGAACAATATGTTCTCCAGCAACTTGAGCAGAATTCGGATAAATTAGCTGAGTTGAAAAAAAACGTGGCAGCAAGTAATCAAGAAGATTCCATTGAATTCCAACAGATGTTAGATCGTCCAGATTTAATTGCTAAAGGAATGATTGAAGCGATTCCTGGTTATTTTTTTGTTGGAGTCTTTTTAATGCTTTGGTTTAATATGTTTTTGGTACTTAAAAGTCGTAGGCTTTTATTATCTGCAAGCGACTATCCTTATTCTGAAAAGAATCTTTTAAATTTTAAAGTCCCGTTTGGATTTGTGATGTTGCTTGCCGTGGGCTTAGCACTTGCAATCTGGGGCAAAGAAATAGGGTATCAGTATTCAGAGGCGATTGGATTTACCATCGTAAAATGTCTGGGATTATTTTATTTTTTCCAGGGTTTCGGTGTGTTCAGCGATCTTCTCTCGTTTCTGGGGATTATGGGGTTTTTTCGCAGCATCATAGTTATGGTTGTGATTTTCATGGCCAACTATCTGATTGCGGCTGCTGGTTTATTTGATAACTGGTTTGATTTTAGAAAGTATTTTGTAAAACCTAAAATTGAAGATTAAGACAGGAGTTTAATATGAAAGTCATCCTTATTGAAAAGGTTAAGGCACTTGGAACAATCGGCGAGATCGTAAACGTATCTGCTGGTTTTGCTCGTAACTTCCTTTACCCAAACAAACTTGCCATCCTAGCGGATGAGAAGAATTCTAACGTTCTTAAAGATAAGCAAAAAGCTCTCGCTAAGAAAATTGGCGCAGAAAAAGCTTCTGCTGAAGCTCTTAAGAAAAAACTTGAAGGCATCACTGTTGAGCTTATCAAGAAAGTGGGAGCTAAC
>CAMASK010000021.1 GCA_945860895.1 Bacteriovorax stolpii | reverse complement strand
CAATCTTCGCATCAATCAGATGCTAGCTAATGAGCTTAAAATCCCCGAAGAAAAGATTTTCAATACCATCATGAAATATGGGAACACCACTGCAGCGACTATTCCCATTGGCATGACGGATGCAGTAAAAGCTGGAAAATTGAAGAAAGGGTCTCTTGTGGCCTCTGCTGCTTTTGGTTCAGGCTTTACTTGGGCCAGCTCAATTTATCGTTGGTAGTTTAGGCGGATTTTTTTTCATCTGAATCGACAATGGTCATGGTGATGAGAGCGTACAAGGACATGATGCCTTCCATCGCTCCATCATAATGATGTTGATAAGCTTCTTTACTAGGAAAGTCAGCTTCATTGAGGTTGGCGAGATTTGCCAACATCTGTTCTTTCATCTTAAAAAGTTCTTTTAATGTCATAGCCTCTTATCGGAAAAATATGAAAAGGCTTTAGGGCCAAGGAGTCTGTCTAGGAAAGTCTTAATTGCGGTCAAAACAAAATGGCCAATGAATATACCATTGACCCTTTTGTTATTAGGTTCATACTATTAACTGATCTGAATTCAGGAGAAAAAAGTGTCTGAGAAAATAAATCCCAAAACGAAGCCTTTTGCTATCACCCGTACTTTCGAAGCGGGTAAAGATGTCCTATGGAAAATGTGGACCGAAGCCGAGCATCTCAAAAATTGGTGGGCACCAAAAGATACAATCATTAAATACAATAAGATTGAACTAGAGCCCGGTGGTATGAATCATTACTGCATGATCCATACTCTGGGTGATGAATTGTGGGGGAGACAAATTTATCGAGAAGTCAAAAAGCCTAATTCTTTAGTTTTTATTAATTCATTTTCTGATTCAACTGGGAAAATATGCATTCATCCTTTTTCTCCGACCTGGCCTAAAGAACTTCTAACCACTGTTTTATTCTACGAACACTTGGGTAAAACCACTGTAACCCTTGAATGGATTCCTTTTGATGCTTCTGATGCAGAGACTGAAACTTTTGAGAAGGGAAGAACAAGTATGAGTGAGGGCTGGAACGGAAGCTTTGATGGATTAGAAAAATATTTGGCAACACTAAAATAAAAAAGAGGGCCAATTAAGGCCCTCTTTTAATTACAAAATTTCTTTCATGATTTCTTTTGAGTGAGCTTCCACTTCTTTATGAAGTGAATTCCCATGAGCATCCATTGTCACTACCACGGGAAAATCTACTACCGATAATTCCCAGATAGCCTCTGGTAATCCAAACTCTTCTAAAAAAAGTCCATCAACTGATTTAATTTTTTCCGCCAAAACCTGAGCTGCTCCACCAACCGCATGAAGATAAACACAACCGTATTCTTTACAAGCATCAAGAGTTTTTTGTCCCATGCCACCTTTACCAATAACACCCACGATTCCGTAATCTCGGATCACTTCCCATTGATATGGCTCCTCGCGAATTGAAGTCGTAGGGCCTGCTGCCGTCACAGTCCATTTGCCATTTTTATCTTTCATCGTCACTGGACCACAATGATAAATGATCTGATTTTTTAAATTTACCGGCGGTTTATTTCCATCATGTAAATATTTATGAACGGCATCGCGACCTGTAAATAGTTTTCCTGTTATTAAAACCATGTCGCCAACTTTAAGTTTGCGAACGGCTTCGACACTGAATGGGTAATCTAATTTTTTCATAAACGATTCCTAGTATAGCCATTTTTTAATAGCGAAGTTTTTATTCATGACAATTCCCTGACGACGAAATGCCCAGCACATGTAGGAAATCGTAACGAAAAAAGATGCTGGAACGCGATTGGCACTGGTAATTTTGCAAGACAACAGAGTCGTTTTCCCACCAAAGCCCATAGGCCCAATGCCTAGCTTGTTACAAGTTTCTACAATTTCTTTTTCTAATTTATCTAAATCTTTATTGGGATTACTGTCATCGAGTTTTCTTAAGAGTTGTTTTTTAGCGTAGTATGCTGAGTCAGCTCTGTCGCCACCCACGCATACACCTAAGGCGCCCGGACCACAACCCTTGCCTTGTGCTTTATAAACAGCATCAATGATCACTTTACGAACTCCTTCAAGGTCACGACCTGCACTTAGGGCCGTATTGGGAAGCGAATACTGAGCAGAAACGTTCTCGCATCCACCACCTTTTAGCACTAACTTCACTTCCACTTCTGAACCTTTATGTTCATAGAAGTGAATGGAAGGATGACCTTCACCCAAATTGGTTCCGGCATTTTCTCCTGTGAGTGAGTTCACAGAGTTTTGACGGAGATAACCTTTTTTAGTGGCAAGGGTCACTGATTTTTTGATCAGCTCTTTAAACGTAGTCTGATGAAAACCGGCCGGGTGGTAGATATAAAAAATTACTGTTCCCGTATCCTGGCAAAGAGGCTGTGATTTATATTTGGCGAGATCAATATTCTCTTTAATGATGCCCATGGCATAATCAGCGGTGGTATTTTTCTCTTCGTTCTTGGCATTTCTTTCGATGGCCTTGAATACATCATCAGGAACTACTGTTGAAGTAATGCGAATGAGTTCCAGAAGAGATTCAATTGTCTGTTGAGGGCCATTGAGTTTTTTAACAACTTTGACCACTTTTTTGACGGATACTTTTTTTGTAGCCTTCTTTTTGAACGCAGCTTTTTTAGCCATTGAAAACTCCTTAATTGAATGCCTTAAGTTTATGCATCCTTATTGGTTTTTTGAAGGAAAATTTGCGAACTTCAGTAAATGAACTTGCCGACTCAATCTGTAACCTTAAAAGAAATCTTTCAAGTTTTCCTTAAAATGGGTCTTTTGGGCTTTGGTGGGCCTGCCGCTCACACCGCATTAATGCTAAAAGAGGTAGTAGAGTAGAGAAAATGGGTTAGCGAACAGGAATTTCTAGATCTGATGGGTGCTACTCAGTTAATTCCGGGCCCCAACTCCACGGAGCTTGAAATCCATCTTGGATATAAAATGAAAGGCGTTAGAGGACTCATTGTTGCCGGGATTTGTTTCATTTTTCCGGCGTTTTTCTGTGTTCTGGCCTTGTCAGTGTTTTATCAACAATATGGGAATTTGCCCTCCCTTGGAAGTATTCTGGCAGGTATCAGACCTGTTATCATGGCGATAATCATCGATGCACTTTTTAATTTCCAAAAAACGGCCGTGAAAGATTTTGTCACTCTTGTCATTGCGTCATTGGCACTCCTATTAAGTTATTACGGCCTTTCGCAAGTTCTCATCATCTTAGTTTTAGGCATAGGGGCTTGCTTTGTTGGTAGTGGTTCTCTGAAAAGCTTTTTTGCTCTTCCCGTGGGAGTGGCCCCTCATCCAATCAGAGTTAGTTGAAGTAAGGACTTGGCTTACTCAAACTCAACTTCTTGACGCCGTTACAGCTGGGCAGATAACCCCCGGGCCAGTTTTTACCACTGCTACTTTTATTGGTTATATTCTCAAGGGGTATGAGGGTGCAGTACTAGCGACATTAGGAATTTTTCTTCCTTCTTTCTTTTTTGTCTTTATTTCCGGGGGATTTCTCAAGTATCTTGAAACTTCATCATTTTTGCGTAAGTTTTTAGATGGTGTAAATGCTGCTTCATTTTCCTTACTCCTGCTAGTTTCCTACCAATTAGGAAGAGACAGTTTAATTTCAATTCCTACTTTATTAATTGGTTTTTCTTCGTTTTTTATAATGCTCAAGTTCAAAAATCTAAACTCTGCCTGGCCCATTCTAGCTGGTGGAATTTTTGGTTTCTTTTTTCTTTAAAAATTTTTTTTTAACCTTCTTGACGATTATTCAATCCATCCCATCTTTAATTTTAAGAAGCAAGGAATAACCAGGAGGATATATGTATAATCTTGAATTAAGACCTACACGCCGTCATTTGTTGGGACAGGAATTTGATAAATTTTTTGATTCTCTCAATGCAAAAGCTCAAGAAGCCATGTATTCACCAACATGTGAAATTCTTGATGAAGAAAAAAGATATTCAGTCAGTCTGGATATTCCGGGAATCAAGAAGGAAGACATTAATTTGGAAGTAAATGAAAATCAGTTTTTTGTAACTGGTGAAAGAAAAAGAGGAGAGCAGCAAGTAGTAAGATCAGAAAAGGTGTACGGAAAGTTTGCCCGAGTCTTTACTCTACCAAAGGATGTAAATCCTGATGCCATTGTGGCAAGTTTTGAAAATGGAATGCTTGATATCAGCCTTCCAAAAAGAAGAAAAAGCCCCTACTCGAAAGATAAATATCAACTAAAACCTATTCCACCCAAAGAATGACTGAAAACTCTCTTAAGCCTCTTGGTTTAAGAGGGTTTTCTTTGCTATACTTCCCAAAACATTTGAGAAGGAAAAGCCATGTCAATCATGAGCATAAAGTATCAGGGAAATTTTAGAACTGAAGCCCTGCATGTGGATTCAAAAAATAAAATTATTACTGATGCGCCAAAAGATAATCAAGGAAACGGCGAAGCCTTTTCTCCCACGGACTTACTTTCAACGTCGCTTGCTTCATGTATGCTGACAATCATGGCAATGAAGGCTCGAGCTCTGAATCTTGAGTTTGGAGAGATTGAGGTGAAGCTTGAGAAGAAGATGGTGTCAAATCCACGTAAGGTAGGGGAGATTGTTCTCCACTTTGATTGGAAGGGACTGGATCAGCGTTTATCGGCTTCAGATCTGATTCTGTTAAAGGAAGCTGGCTTGAATTGTCCTGTTTATCTTTCTCTGCATCCAGAGTTGAAGAAAACTCTTCACTGGTAGTTTGAATCTCTTCAATTTCAGCAGGTGTAATATTTTTGGGAATAACATCCATTACCTTCTGTTGAAGACTAGCTGTATTTATGTGAGGGTTTAGTTCACTTGAGACAGTTTCTTCCATGGGAATTAATCCTGATTTTGCCAGCGTGATGGAAGTCTCTAGCGGCATATCCTTACTGAGGAGTGCAGCTTTAATCGCCTTCTGATTATTAACGATAGAGCCTGAAATCAGCTTGGTTTTAAGATGATCTTTTTCATCCCCTGTATCCATAATGATTTTTTTTACATCTTGTGGTTTTAGCTTTGGGTTTAGATTTAAAAGCTGAGCGGCCAGGTTTGAAACATAAGGGGCCGCCATGGAGGTTCCGCTTGAAGGAGAGTAGAGTTCTTGACCGTTTTTTGAATAAACCTGAGGGACCAGAGAGAGAATTGCTACTCCTGGAGCACCAACATCAACATGATGAACTCCATAATTAGAAAAGCTGGCCAAAAAATCGCCGTTCATTGCCCCTACTGAAAGGGTATTAGGAAGTTTTATTTTAGATGGATAGTGATCGTACAGATCATTATCCAGACCTGAGTTTCCCGCTGAAAAAACAAAAAGCATCTCAGAATATTTTTGAATAATTTTACTGGTACGGTCTTGAAGCACGTCAAAATAAGTTTTTACTATTTTTTGAAGTTTGGGTTCTGAAATTTCAGTAGTCGTGTGATGCTTATATCTCTCTCTAAATTTTGTCGTGATAGTCTTATAAGTAATCCCGTAGGAGGCATTAACCACATTTATTCCATTTAATGAAAGATAGCGGCATATCTTAGAAAATTTTTTTACAACTCGATCAGCAGAGTTTTCAACTTCTTCCTTGAACTTTTCTTCAGGTGTTTTACTTTTCAGTTCTATCAGTGGTGGAATCGAGTTATCTTCAATCTTTACTACAGGAGTTGGAATATGCAGTCCTCGGACTGGAAAAATAGAAATATTTTCACCTTCTCTTAATGCAATTCCTGCAACAAACGTTCCATGTGAATGTTTTTTAAATTTTTTTACTTCAGTTAAAAAAAATTTGTCAGTTGATTTCTTATTAAACCATTCAAATTCATCCCGCGATAAACCTTCTGTATGGCCTTTGGCCCGCATATTACGGTACAGAAGTATTTCCTTCAAAAGTGATTGATCCTTTATGACCGGTTCCTTTAAGTGAGAGTTATCATGAAACTGCCAAGAGATGGCCTCTTCATCTGTGTCTTGCTTATAAATTTTGGGTTTTAAAAACTCATGATCCAGATCAAAGCCTGTATCTATAATGCCAATGGTGGTGGCCGGACTGGGAGGGCTTAAAAGAATGAATAAGATTGAGAAATAAAAATGCATGAAAGAATTGTATTAGGAAAAAGGGACCCCGTGAAGGAGTCCCCAGAGAATCTAAAGATTATTTCTTAGCAAGGATGTCAACTTCTATCGTGAATTCATTATCAATCAGTTTGTCTCCTAGATCTTTGAAAAAGTTCCCAGAGTTGTATTTAAGACCCCACTTCGTACGGTCAAGTTTAACACCACTCTTAGTAACAACTTGAGACTCTGTTTTATTAACAATAGCATCAAATTCAATCGGATTAGTCTTGCCAATGAAAGTTAGGTTACCTTTCACTTTAAGACCTGTTTTTGTTTTCTCAGATCCAATGATTACTAGTTTAGCATTTGGATATTTTTCAACATTAAAGAAATCTGGTGATTTCAAGTGGCCTAAAAGCTTTGCATTCATCTCATCAGTCACAGGAATATCAGTGACAGTCATAGTGCTCATATCAACGTTGATTTCTCCAGCAGTTATAATGTCACCCTGATATGTAAGGAAGCCGTCTTTAGTTGAAACAGTTCCAGCGTGTTGACCTTTTAATTTTGTTCCCACCCATTTTACCGAGCTCGCAGAAGAGTCTACTTTGTAAGTTGCAGCCATTGGTTTATCCTGAGCAACAACTGTAAAAGATGTAGTAAGGACGAGCATCATCGACATAAACATTTTCATTTAATTTCCTTTTGTTTGAAAAACTCTCGAAGAAAGTACTTACATCATCGTGTAGAATTTGATAAAAAAAAAGACATATATTTTCATGAACTATATAAAAAAAGCTTATTAAGATGACGTTCGAGCAACTTCTTGTTTTTCATAAGATTGTACAGACTGGAAAGCTTCAAAGCAGCCGCAGCAGAGCTGCATAAAACCCAACCAGCTATAAGTTTCTCTATACGAAAATTAGAGGAGGAACTTGAAGTAGAGTTATTTGATCGGAGTGCTTACCGGCCCTAACTGACAGATCACGGCCGCTCCTTTTTGGAAAAGTCTCATAAAATCATTTCTGGTATGCAAGAGCTTGAGGGAATGAGTAAAAGTTTTCGTGAAAAAGAAGAACCAGAAATTTGTATTTCGATCGATGAAATTTGTCTCAACACAGATTTATTAAAATTGTTTAAATCCTTTAGTGAGTGCCACTCTCATTTTATCAATGAGCCTAATTCCCTTGAAATGCTCCCCATTACCACTGTGAATATGCTTCCAGTCATGAATAGAGATTTATTTAAAGAAAAAAAGTAAAGTATGAGAGTGATCTTCAGGAGATTGATCAAATTGTAGTAAGAGATAAGAATGGTCCAAAAGGTGTGAGTTTCGGATTACTTGAGACTGGTAAAAAGTGGCAACTCCTCGATGCTTTTTTTAAGCTTGAAATTATTCTCGCTGGCCTGGGATGGGGACATTTGCCCGAGCAGTCAATTGAGCGGGAAATTAAAGAAAATAAATTAGTTGTGCTTAATTTTGATGGCGTACATCCCCGCGAGCTAAAAGTGAATTTGATTCGCCTAAAAAAACAACACCTTGGTCCCATTGCTAAAAAGCTCTGGGAAGAGCTTATCTCCTTCCATCTGTGATCTAAGATTGTTATTCTTTTAGCATAAAAACAATGAGGTTTTTTATGCTATCTATCATCCTTGGATTTTTCCTTATTACTTCAGCCTTTACTGAAGTGATTAAAGCCCCGCAAGCCTTAATGGACTTTCAGCAAAATCCATCAGAAATTGAATGGAAAAAAATAGATACGGTTCACTTTGAAATTATTTTCCCTAAGGAAGTTGAGGTCCAGGCGCAGAGAGTGACTCATCTTTTGGAAGCGGCTTATCCTTTAGTCACAAGATCTCTGGAAGTCGCTCCTCCAAAATTATCTTTGATCTTACAAAATCAATCGACCATCTCCAATGGCTTCGTCACTTTGGCACCTCGCCGTTCAGAGTGGTATTTGACTCCAGCTATCGATCCCGATTTAACTAATACGGAATGGCTGAAAACTTTATCCATCCATGAATTCAGACATGTGGTTCAGTTTCAAAAAACTCGACAAGGCTTTAATCGATTTTATGAGATTATTTTAGGTGAAATTGGGCAAGCCTTGGGCCTTGGCCTTTCTCTTCCTCCCTGGTTTTTAGAGGGAGATGCCGTAGGGATTGAAACTGCCTTAAGTGTTGGCGGAAGAGGTCGTCTTCCCCTTTTTGAAAGGGATCTACGAACACTTCTTTTGTCTGGAAAAGATTTCGATTATGATAAAGCTCACTTGGGCTCTTACAAAGATTACATTCCTAATCATTATGTTTACGGCTATTTTTATACAACGTTCATGCGAAACAAGCAGGGAGATCTCTTTCTTTCTCATCTTGCCAACATGTCCACTCAGAAATCCTATAACCCTTTGACTTTCTATAATGCTTACGCCAATGCAACAGGCATGGCTTTTGAAGATTTTTACCGCAAGACTTTAAAAGAGATGATTAAAAACTGGAAAGAGAAAGAACAGAAATTAGTTTTGACGCCGTTTGAAGTTAAAAACATCTACGACAAAAAAGATTGGATTAATTATCTTTATCCCCAGGCAGTTGGGAAAAATAAATTCCTGGCACTTAAGAAGGGACTCTCATTCATTGAACAATTTGTGATTTTTGATGGTCAAAACGAAAAAACAATTTTTTATCCGGGCCCATTATACAATGAGTACCCCTACAAAGTGAGAAATAATCGCCTGGCTTTTGTTGAATACGAAGTTGATCCACGCTGGGGGGTTCGAGACTTTTCCAGGGTGAAAGTGTACGATTTGGTTAAAAATGCTTTTGTCGCAGACCTTAGAAGGACGAAGGCACGTTTAGCGGTTCTGGATGAATCTGGAGAAAAAATTCTTTATGTAAATTGGGATGAACTCCAGGGACAAGAGATTGTTATCCGGGATCTTTCTGGAAAAGTTCTTTTTCAGCATAAATATCCTGTCGATAAAGTGATCACTTCTCTTGATTGGCATTCTTCCAAAGAAATTGTTATGGTTGTGAAGGATTATCAAGATCAAAAGAAAATCATTAAAATATCTTTAACTAATCGACAGGAAGCAGTTCTCCTTGCGCCAAGTACACTAAATTTAGGTTTCATTACTTCTCAGCTTGGCAAAGTTTTAATCGAGAGTCCCACCTCAGGCATTGATAATATTTTTGAAGTCACACAGTTTGGTCTCAAGCAAATCACCAGCTCTCGTTTTGGTGCCTATGCACCATCGCTCTTCAATGATGAGTTGGTTTATAATGATTATTCCGTTAGTGGGATGAATGTAGCTGTAAAAAAAATGGCTTGGGATGAAAAACAAGAATCCACTGATAGTTTTGTTCCTTACTTCGAAAAGCTTGCTCTTTTTGAAGCTAGTGATAAATCTCGTGATATGAATCAGGATTTCTTCAACCAAGACAAATACCCTGTGACTCCGTATTCTCAGGTAAAAAATGCAATTAATCTTCACAGTTGGCTGATACTTGCTCCACCACTTTCTGCAGATGTGATGTTGGTGGGAATATCCAGAGATGTCTTAAATAAGTTCTCTCTCATGGCCGGCGCAAGTTACGATATCAATGAACAGGAAACTGAAGGGTTTGTGAGTGCAGCATGGTCACATCTTTATCCTGTATTTGATCTAAGGGCAGGTTATGGAGGGCGCAGTCAAAATAAGAAGTCAGGTAGCAAAGAGATTCAAGATCACTGGGAAGAGGGGACTTTTGAAGCCGGCATGCAAATTCCCTGGAAGAGAATTTCCGGACGCTTCTTACATGATTTTTCCATTCGGGGATTTGGTAAAGTTATCAAAGTCACCAACAAAAATAGTGATGATGTTTCTGAAATTCGTAATGGGGCCTTGTTTTCCTCAGGGGCGCAGATGCAATACAGCTTTGTTTCCCGGCAATCCCGTAGGGATCTTAATCCATCTTTAGGTGCTTCTCTTTTAGGACACGTCGAGGCAGGCAAGGACTTCACCGGTAATTCTGATCGAGGGAGCATTGAAACTTTGGATGGTCGAATTTATTTACCAGGATTTTTTAGGCATCATTCTTTTTTCCATCAATTAGCGTTTGAAAAGCAAAGGGATAAATCTTATCAGTATTCGAGTCTACTTACCAAACCTCGTGGAACGAGTAACATTTTTTTAGAAGAAATGACTAAATACTCTGGGAACTATCTTTTCCCCTTGGCCTATCCTGACTGGCATGCGTCTAGTTATATTTACTTTAAGCGACTTTCCTTGAACTTATTCTTTGATGAAGTCAACGGATACGATAGAGGTTTTAATTATTCATCGGCTTCGACTGGTTGGGAAGCCTTACTCGATACTCATTTTTTTAGAATTTTTATTCCCATTACTCTGGGTCTTCGAGGCAGCTATGTCCTATATGGAAATGCGAAAAAGCAAAATTATGAAATTTTTGTTACAACCCTAGGGGGCTATTTCTGATACTTACTTACGATTTTTAGGAGATAGAACTGGAATTATCCTCCTCTCAAAAGGTAGAATGGGGGAAGTATTAGAAAGATATTTTGGGAGAATACTTTATGCTGCGATTCCTCCTCGGATTACTATTTTTGTCCTCATGTAGTCTAGGAATTATGAAGTCCGGTGGCGAGCGACGCTATGTGTACGATTTTCAAAAAGAACATTCATCTGAAAAATTTAAACAAATCTCTCCCTACTTAGTGAAGACGTCCCAGTGTGATCCGCACAAAGGAAAAAACGTAGATCTTTTTTTAAACCAAATGCCTCCACTTAATCGTATCGAGATTCTCGTCTTTGAAACAACAATTCAGCAAAACCGCAGCGCTTTGGCCGGCGAAGATAAGGTCTATTTCTCGGCAGCTGGGTCTGATGTGCCCGATCTGATCCAAAGTGAACGTCAGGTTCTTTTTTCGGATGACATTTATTATTTGCCTTCAGGTAAAACTACCACGATGGCAACTGTGATTAATCCTCGCGGTATGAGAGATTTTTCTTTGGCACTGGTTTCGGCCAGTGAATTTATGAATGGACCTAAATTTTCTGAACATGCCAAGCTTACTGTGAATGATGTGGCACAAGAACTCAAGCTTGATGCACTTATTATTGTGATGAGTAAAATCTACTGGAAGGCGAGTCACTCGCATAAGCACTCAGGTGGTCATATTGCTGAACAAGCTTTTATCAAAATGGATGCTTCAACTTTAGTTCCTTTCAGTTCTTATCATGAGCGCTTATACCGTTTGGGAGTCAAAAATGATCATCCAAAAACGACTGTCGCTTTTCGCACTTATGAATCAATTTTATCCTTTCCTGTGACATTAACAATCCCTGATTCAGACGAACAATTTGAAAATATACAAAAAAATCTTCTGACTCCGGTCCTTAAAACCTATAATGATCTTTCGCACATGGTTCAATTAAGCATGGTGGAAGATTTAAAGCGGACTTTTTAAAATATGGAAAGAGCACAATTTCTTCGCAGAGTTAAATTCATTTTAAAGTTTGGCCGTGCTCTTCACATGGTTGGTGCCCCCGCGCATACTTTAGAGGGTACTCTCCAGGATATGTGTCAGCTCTTTGGGATTAAGGGAAATATTGTTTCTCTTCCCACCGCCATTTTTTCATCATTCAGCTGTGGTGAAGAAGAAGTCACTAAAATTGAGCGCGTTACTCCCATGGGCGTTAATCTTGGAAAGCTTTCCAAGGTTGATCTAGTATCAAGAGAAGTCATTAACGGCCGCATGACCTATGAAGAGGGAAGTGACAAACTCGACAACATTTTAGTTGCGCCTGATCCATATGGAAGAAAAATTCGTGTGATTTGTTTTATCCTTTCAGCCGCTGGATTTATGAATCTCTTTGGTGGAACCTGGGGAGATTTTTTTGCTTCAGTTTTTATTGCCGGCATCATTGGATTATTTTCACTCCTTCAACCGACTCAGTCTTTAGGTTTAATTGCTCAATTATTTGAGGCGATAGTTGCCATTGTGGCAGCTTTCACAACCTATTTATTAGCAAAAGTTTTTCCTTCAATTAATATCGGTGTTGTCATTCTCTCAAGTCTAATTATTTTTATGCCAGGGTTAATCATTACTATCGCTATTGCTGAAATTGCCACCCAAAATCTTACCTCGGGTACCTCGAAATTGATGGGTGGAATAATGATTCTTCTGAAGCTAGCCTTCGGAGTTTTTATCGGTGCCAAGATTGCCTCTTATTTTTATTTACCTTCCACAGATGTTGTTTTTGATAAAATTCCTGACAACATAGCTTACCTTTGGTTGCCGGTGGCGGCCCTGATGACTACGGTGATTTTCAAGGCCGAGCGTAGTGATTGGAAATGGGTTACCCTGGCCGGAGTTTTTGGTTTTGGATGTGCCAAGGTTGCTACTTATTACTTTGGTTCTGAGATGGGAATTCTTCTGGGCGGATTTTGCGTTGGGGCCATGAGCAATATTTTTGCTCGTCTTAAAGATCGACCCTCAAGCATCTTTCAATTTCCTGGAATTATACTTTTGGTACCGGGATCTCTGGGTTATCGCTCCCTAAGCTTCTTGTTTATGCAAGATGTAGTGGGTGGACTCGGGACTGCTTTCAATATGATTTCTATCGCCTTGGGATTAGTTGTAGGAGTTTTTCTTGGGAATATTCTAGTCAAACCTCGTCGCAGCTTATAAGTCCAGTATTGGCTCCATTTTTGGCCTTTTTTGGTGTCACTTTAGTTACACGTTCCATTAAATTACCATTGTAAAAATTTTGCCGACTTGCTGCGTTTCTGAACGAAGAGGCATACTAGATGTAAGACTTGCGTTGAAAACTTTGTGTAGATGAGTCACCCAGGAAGGGTGCCTCTTATTGAAACCAAGGACGGTACTCAGTGGCAAAAACCATCTCTATAGTGGGTCTCTTTTTGTTACTAGTAAGTTGTAAACCCCAAGAAAATTGCCCCGCAGATAATAACCAAGATCCAGACTTAATTTCTAAAGAAGACCACAAACTTTTATCTAGTAGCTGCCCCCAACCTAATGATCCCAATGATGGCAGTCAAGATCCACCAACGGATCCTGAGGATGGGCCGGCCGATGAAATACCCTCGGAAGCCTTTTTATTTGATGCTAATTTCGCCTTAACTGACTTTGATTCAAAAGATGAAGTTAAAGTTTCTACAGCAATTGAAATCATCAAAAAAGTTATCAGAACTGACGAGTTTCGCTCGAGAGTTTTAAATTTTACTTACAACGGTGAAAAGAAATTTATCAATAGTGATGGTCTGACTAATGAACAGATTTATCAAAAACTTCTTGATGGTGCAGAAGACCTTAGGCCTGAGGTTGATCATGAGATGGATCTTGATCTAGAACTTTATTATTCAAATCGTTCCACTGTTGGTTACACCTACGCTAGTGGTCTTCGCATTTGGATGAATAAAAAATTCTTTAATATCTACACTCCAGCAGAAGTAGCTGGAAATATTTTTCACGAATGGACTCACAAGCTTGGATTCAAGCATACCTCTAATTATTCATTGAGCCGTGAGTCTTCAGTTCCTTATGCTCTTGGTTACCTGGTGGAAGAGCTGGGCAAGAAAATTGAATAGATTCAACCTATAACTCTAAGATCAAGGCAAGCTTAATGCTTTCCTTGTGCAATTCTCTAGACTCGCTGGGTTTACAGATGAAGTCTAGAGTTCAACACTCTTCTTTGCTAAGTTCCCCAAAGGCATTTTGCTAAGGAGAATTTATGCGCTTTCTGTTTTTAGCATTTCTTTTTGTCATGGTTTCCTGTGGTCAGAATATGAGTTCTACCAGCTCTGATAAAGATGAGTTATCCAATGAAGAATATGTAACTGATATTCGGGAAGTCGATCTTCTCGATGTCGCAATGGATGTGCCAGTAGAAGTGCGAGGTAATAAAATTATTTTCAAAAGCTCTGCCAACAATTCAGAAAATGGTATCAGATCTAGCTGTGCCATTGGCGTGACTAGTGGTGAAGCTTATGATTACAGTTTGAACGGTAATGGATTAAGTATCAGAACACCCCTAGGGGAAAAAATGAATTTTGTGAGAATCAGTGGCCAATCAGGTATTGTGGGTGGCTGGTCGAGCAAAGTCTATAAGGGTGAGCAGTTAATCATGCGTAGACTCACATTTGTAAGTGAAAACCGCATGGTGATGAGAACTCACTGCGAAGGTTAATTCAAATAAAAAAGTCTCACTAAGAAGTGAGGCTTTTTTTATTTAATTCATATTTTCAATAACTGTTGCCACACCCTGACCTAATCCAATACACAT
This sequence comes from Bacteriovorax stolpii, assembly GCA_945860895.1. GTDB lineage: Bacteria > Bdellovibrionota > Bacteriovoracia > Bacteriovoracales > Bacteriovoracaceae > Peredibacter. The sequence continues at coordinate 26,436 of CAMASK010000021.1, read as the reverse complement.
AGTCGCAAGTCCGTACTTCTGATTATTCTCCCGCAATTGATGGGCAAGAGAACCAGTAATACGTGCACCCGAGCAACCCAATGGATGTCCAAGAGCAATAGCTCCGCCGTTTAAATTCACTTTTTTATCTATCACATCGAGAAGTCCTAAATCTTTTAGAACCGGAATCGATTGAGCGGCGAAGGCTTCATTCAATTCTACGATATCCATCTGATCCATCTTCAGTCCAGCTTTCTGCAATGCTTTTTTAGATGAAGACACGGGCCCATAACCCATAATGCTTGGCTCGCAACCCGTTGAAGCGATGGCGAGAATTCTGGCCAGTGGTTTCAGGCCAAGAGCTTTTGCTCGCTCTTCACTCATTACAATCACACTTGAGGCCCCATCAGAAAGTGCAGAAGAGTTACCGGCCGTCACGGTTCCATTTTTTGGATCAAATACAGCTGGAAGTTTCGATAAGGTTTCAACAGTTGTTTCCGGACGAACCACTTCATCTACTTTAATCATTCCCGGCACACCGAGATCATCATGCCCGGGAGTTGGGATCATCTCATTTTTAAATCTGCCTTTCACTGTGGCTTCATAGGCCATCTGGTGTGAGCGAGTGGCGAATTCATCTTGCTGAGTGCGAGTCACGCAGTACATGCGTGCTAGTAGTTCAGCAGTAAGACCCATTGAGCCCGCACCTTTAGAAGTAGTTTTGGCCAGGGCCGGATTAAAATCCACTCCATAGGTCATAGGCACGTGACCCATATGTTCCACACCACCACAAAGATAGAAATCACCTTGTTCTGACCACACGCCTTGCGTAGCCATGTGGATCGCGGTCATAGATGAGCCACATAAGCGGTTCACCGTTTGGGCAGAAACAGTTTTTGGAATTTCCGTTAAGAGAGCAGCGTTTCTTCCGATGTTGTAGCACTGCTCGAGAGTTTGCTGTACACATCCCCAGATAATATCTTCGATTTCACCAGGATTAAGTTGAGGATTACGTTTTAAAATTTCGCGCATTAAGTGGGCCGAAAGATCTTCAGCACGCACATGGCGATAAGCTCCAGCCTTGGATTTGGCCATGGGGGTTCTTACGGCATCAACAATGACTGCGTTTTTCATATAGTTACCTTTAGTAATAAGTTTTGTTTTCTGAAGCTAAAGATTTCATGAATGGCGTGAACTCATAGAGTTTACCGATGCTGTGAAATTTCTCTGAGATCGCTTCAAGATTTTTTAACCCAATTGAATCAGCGTATTTTAAAGCTCCTGCGCGGAATGGTGGAAAGCCCAGCCCAAGGAGAAGACCCATGTCAACTTCAACAGGTGACTCAACAATTTTATCTTCCAAACAACGGCTGCCTTCAATAATCATTGGAAGCATCATACGCATCACAATGTCTTCATCTGTGATATCAATCTGGCGTTTAATACTTGGCTTAATAATTTCATAAACCTCTGGGTTTACTTTTTTAACTTGCTTTCCTTTTTTATCAAACTCGTATTCATAGAAGCCCAAATTGTTTTTTTGACCGAAGCGCTTGAGGTTATACATTGTTTCAAGAATCGTCTTGTCACTAAAGCTCATGCGGTCCGGGAAAGCCTTCGCCATTATGCTTGATGCATGAAAGCCTGTATCAATTCCTACCACATCCAGTAAATAAGCTGGTCCCATTGGCCAACCGAATTTTTCCATGACTTTATCAACGCGCTGAAAATCCACCCCGTCTTCAATCAGGTGAATAAAACCATTGAAGTAAGGGAATAAAATTCTATTTACTAAAAAACCTGCACAGTCATTCACCACAATAGGAGTTTTACCCATTTGATTAGCGTAATTTACGGCGCGAGCAATGGTGTCTTGCGAAGTTTTAGCTCCACGAATGATTTCCACGAGTGGCATACGGTGAACTGGATTAAAAAAATGCATGCCGCAGAATTTATCCGGGCGCTTAAGCCCTTCGGCAAGAGACGTTATTGAAATAGTAGAAGTGTTAGAAGCAAGAATCGTTTCAGGAGAAGTGGCGTTTTCAACATCAGCTAAAACTGATTTTTTTACCTTTTCATTTTCTACAACAGCTTCTACCACAAATTCAGTGGCTCCGAAATCAGCGTAAGAAAGAGTAGGGGTAATGCCCGCCAGAACTTTTGCCATTTTTTCTGGAGTAGATTTTTTTCTTTCCACTTCTTTTAATAAAATTTTAGAGGCTTCATTCATTCCTAAATCAAGCTGTTCGTGTTTGATATCTTTCATCAACACACCAACACCCATAGAAGAAGACTGATAGGCGATTCCCCCGCCCATAATCCCTGCACCTAATACGGCCGCGAATTTAGTGGGTTGAGCGTCTTTAGTGATTTTTTTAGAAACCTTTTTAAGATACTGATCACCAAGGAAAACCTGGGTCAGACATTCGGCCGTTTTGGTTTTTGCACACTGAGCGAAGGTTTCGCCTTCATTTTTAAGTGAGCCCGCGCGATCAAGTCTCGCTGACTTTTGCATGGCCTCTACGGCCTTCACTGGAGCTGGGTAATTTGGGCCAGCAAGTGCGGCAACAAATCCCTTCGATCCATCAAAACTCATGGCCGATTCAATTTTATCTAATTTGAGAGGTGAATTTTTGGCCACCACTCGTGCTTTCCAGTCAAGCTCACCACTGATGGCTTTTTCTAAAAGCTTAAGTCCCGCTTCTTCTAATTTTGCATCTTCTACAATTCCATCGATGGCGCCAAATTTTAAGGCTTCTTCGGCTTTATAATTTTTTGCACCCGTGATCCATTCAATAGCGTGATCGGCACCAATCATCCTTGGAAGACGAACAGTTCCACCCCATCCAGGAATAATTCCGAGTTTTGTTTCTGGTAATCCCATCTGCGCTTTGGGAGAGGCAAGACGAAAGTCCATTGTTAGAGCTATTTCGCAACCGCCTCCCAATGCAAATCCATTTATCAAGGCCACTTTAGGAAACGGCAAATCTTCATAGCCATTGAAAATATCATTGATGCTCGCAATCCAAGCCACGAGTTCGTTTTCTGTTTTTTTGAAGTGAGAAAGAAATTCGGTGATGTCGGCACCGAAAACGAATCCGCTAGGCTTACCCGAAGTAAAAAGCAGCCCGCGGGCCGTTTGCTTTTTAATCACTTCCAGAGTTTCACCTAATTCTTTCAATGCAGTGGCATTGAATACGTTGGCCGATTGATCGGCCATATCGAAGGTGACCTTGAGTATGTTATTAGCAAGCATTTCCAGACGAAAAGCTGAACCTTGATATAGCATAGGGGACTCCTTAGGAGACTTAAAATGATTAAAGATATTGCGCGAGATCTTTTTTAATACTCTCTGGAGTATCATTGGGAGCATATCGTTTCACGACTTCGCCGTTTTTATCCACCAAAAATTTAGTGAAGTTCCATTTGATGGCTTCAGTGCCTAATAGACCTGGCTTTTCAGATTTTAAGAAATTAAAGAGAGGACTGGCCTCTGAGCCATTGACATCCACCTTGGCAAAAAGAGGAAATTTGACGTCATAATTCAGACTACAAAAGTTTTTAATTTCATCCGCATTGCCCGGCTCCTGAGCACCAAACTGATTGCAGGGAAAACCCATAACAACCACTTCACCTTTATATTCTTTGAAAATTTCTTCTAAGCCCTTATACTGAGGAGTAAAACCACATTTGGAGGCGACGTTCACTATTAAAAGAACTTTACCCTTGTACTGAGAAAGGTTAACGTCCTGACCATTAATATCTTTTACTGAATATTGGTAAATGTTCTTGCTCATTGCTAAACCCCTTGATTATTAAAGCTTAGGGCATTGATTAGGATTTGGATAGTTTGACAAGGATTGATAGATGCAAAATTTTGAGTTTTATAACCCGACAAAATTTGTTTTCATTTTAAGCCAAATGGCGTGCACAACTGGAGCTGTGGCTTGAGTCAGCGAAGAGCTGGCCATGTTAATCGTTGCGCTAATTGCAGAATTAATAATCATTTCTGTGTATGCAGTGAACTATCGACTTTCAAAACGTCGAGCAATGTTTCTTTAATTGTTCACGTGAGTGAGCTCAAGTTAACTTCAAATACTGCCCAATTTGTGGAAAAAATCCTTCCCGAGAGTGCCGAGATTTTTATTCGTGGCAGAGTTAATGATACTTTTTCACCTGATCCCATTCTCGCCCGTGCGGGTCGTGCGCTGTTTTTGTTCCCGGATGAAAATTCCCTGGAGCTTAATGAAGAATTCACTAATAAATTTCCGGGACCCTATCATCTCATTATTCCCGATGGTAACTGGAATCAGGCCAAACGAGTGAAGAAGAGGGAAGAAAAATTTGATGATATTCCCACTGTAAGATTGCCTGCAGGTTTAATTGGGGAATATATGCTTCGTAAAGCTCCCCGTCCCGATTGGGTTTCAACTTATGAAGCCGTGGCCTACGCTCTGGGGATTTTGGACACTAAACTCTGTGAAGAGCATCTGATGACATTTTTTCGAAAGTGGGTCAAGGCCACCCTTAATAGTCGAAGCGGCAATTTCTCTAAAGCTGATTAAGACCTCTTTTGGCCACCCATTGAAGAACAAATCAGGATGGTCATAAAATATGCACTTCCTCGCAGTACTTAGGCCAAATGGGCTTCAGGCTTTTAGCATTTTCCAAAGCTTTATTGAATTCATTCACTTTTACGCCCCATAAATAATCGATCTCTTTATCGCGATTCATTTTGTAAAAGAAATTATCATGATGAAGAGGTATGAGTTTTCTTGCTTTGGAGGGTATAATTCTTTGTTGGATTAAATTTTCTGAAGTATGGCGATTGGCAATTGTTAAAAGAAGCACATCGGCAGTCACTGACTTCAACTTATCTTCATCCATCACCCGACCAGTAGACTGGAATATAATTCTTCCACTGGGATGAGTAATTAAAAAGCTAAAGGTATCTCCAACTCGGTAATTCCAAATCGAAGTTGGGGATTTCAATGGTTTTTCTATATTCCCATCCATCAGCATGATATCCATGATGTGAGGTGCATGGGGAGTATCAAAAATACGCACAGTAAAGTTGCCAATTTTCCAGCCGTCATTATCTTTTATCTTCTGAACCTGCTTGGCCGCAAGTCCCTGTCCCAGTCCTACATTGATCACTGAGCTTGATCCATATAACACTCCACCAAATTTTTTAACCACCATTGGTGCATCAATAACATGATCAAAATGCGCATGATTTACAAATGTTGCTTGTACACTTTTAATTCCACATCGATTCATCCAGTAAAAGACTTCAGCTTCATCACTTTGAACGGCCCTGAAAGGAAGATAATCGTAGAGTGGAGCGCGTGTCATAGCGGGATCAAAAACTAATGTTGTGACTCCGTCATCCAGTACAAAGCCTGATATACCAAGCCATTTGAAGCTAACTTTTCCCCACGATGAATAAGACACAAAAAGAATTGCCAGTAGAGCGATAGTTTTCATTTGCCAATTATAGAAATAAAAAACTTAAGCCGCAAGTATATCGATTTTTTGTTTCTCTAAGTGCTCTTTAAGGAGCTCCAGAGCTTCTGCATGGAGCTGACAAATTCGCCCTTCGGATAGGTTCACCACTTCGGAGATTTCATGGAAGTTTAGATCCTCAAAATATTTTAATGTCACAATCAGGCGCATCGTTTTAGGTAATTCATCCATTACCACTCCCAAAGTCTTCTTCATGGAGTAGTTTTCAAACTCAGTGGAGGCAAGACTTCCCTGGCCCAAAGTTTCGCCTTCTACGTACTGCTTAATAGTCTCACCTGACTCATACTGCTCCATACGGATCATGTCTTTGGACTTGAAATGAATCACGTTAGATACTTCTTCAGAAGTAGGATCACGACCCAGCTCTTCGGTAAGATTATGTTTAGCCTTCTTATACTTCTTTTGCTTAGTGCGCTCAGAACGTGTCATCCAGTCCTGTTTTCTTAACTCGTCAATAATTTCCCCGCGAATACGAAATTCTGCATAGGTCTTAAATTGATTTTTCTTATCTTTCTTATACTTATTCATGGCATCTATGAGACCAATAATTCCTACCATGACTAAGTCCTCGAAATCCAGAACCTGATGATACTGGTAATGGTAGTGCTTGGACCAGTAGCGAATAGTGGGCATAAAATTTTTTATGATTTCCTGCCGAGAAGTATCTTGTGGGTTACTATTTGTCATCGTCTGTCTCCGTATATGGAAACAGATTGTCACACGGAAAAAGCCCTAAATTTTTAAGTATTGAAAGTATAGGTAGTTAGCTGATGTCTTCCATGCCCCACTACAGTAAGGGAGCAGGAAATGTGCCTGTATTAATTGGCAGTCATGTCGTATTCAAAATCTTCTTCTAACATGGCCTCTGGTGTAGAGAGCCACTCTCTATATTCATCCATTTCCATAATTTCATCACGGAATAAAACAACTCTCCAGTTGGCCTGCTCCTGATTCATTTGGATATTGTTATGAAGATCAATGGCGTGTTCGCGGACAGAAAGGGGGAGAGATTCAAAAGTCGTTTCAGATTCAAGTCGAAGAATTTTTTTACTTCTCATCAAATAATAATGTGGACTCATTCTTTCACCCTCCTGGTGATTATGGTGGACTCTTTCTGAGCACACTCTTGATTAATGTTTCCATGGAAGAGAAGACTACACAAGTAGTATAGAACAAATAATTCTCAAACTTTCTGACAGGATTTTAGTTTGACCGCTCAAACGTTTTTAGACTGAGAATGTGGCTCAACTTCTTTATTAAGTATCAACTTGGTCCTACTGATATGGCACTGCCTCTTAGCTTTCTAAGATCAGTGTGGCCCCAGTTTCAGAGGAGGGGATCGCTTAAGTTATCAAAAGGTGGCAAAACAGATTCTTGGCACGCTTCCTGCTCTGTTAATTCCTGAGTCCAGAAGTTTTTGCCAGGATGGCAAAAACTGTAGTTTCAGGATGAAACGGTAAAGCTTCAAAAAAAGAAAGTCTCACGGAAATCGAGCGATGAAGAGTCCAAGCGAAGGATTCCATCCGGTTCATGGATGAACCATCTTTTTTTATCATGACTATATAAATTTTATAGTTTCCTTTATATAAATGCTCACGCTACATAGAGATCAGCTACTATTCTGTAAATCATTCCAGGAGTATCTCTATGCTTAAAATTTTATTTACGCTTTCATTTCTTTGCTGTGGTAGTGCCTTCGCTCAAAATATGGAACCATTTGAAGACTTTAATGCTTCATATGTTTCAATGACTGATGGTTCTTCCCGTTATGTAGGGAAATGCTCTACTCATGAGGCTTATGAAAAGTTTTACTTTTCAATTTCGAAGGTTCTTCAGAATTACACTGAGCCTAGTGACATGACCCCATCACAAATCAAAAAGATGCTGACCAAATTCGATAAAAACATTATAAAAGCTGTCCTGACTCTTCTTGATATGTATGAAATAGCACAGAAAGGTCAGACCGAGTCTTCAATCTTCACTGATTACATTGACGATTTGTCAGTAGATCTTATAACTCATGCCATCCATCCTGAATTAAACTTGATTCGCTTTAATGTGGGTATCGGAGGCGGTAATGGTGCCTATTTAGTATTTAATCAGGTTAATAAAGACGGTAAGACAACTTATGAATTGATGTCTCATTCAATGGATAATGACTTACTCTATTGTGATAGGAAAGTTTGGCTCCAGGATAATAGTAATTAATCAGCTTCAGGGCCACTTTGAGTGGCTTTTTTTATTGTTCTGGTGCCAGATTGACCACTGCTCCTCTTCGCAAGCCTCTAAATCCTTACTAAATACTTGGCATGATTTCTGCTCTATATAAATTCAAGAAAGGGGAGCAAGGGATGGCACCTTTGAATGAAGGCAGGAAGCCGCTTGGATCAACAAGGAGTCACCAAATGGAAATGATGATTGCAGCTACAGGTTTAATGATGATGTTAGGAGTAAGCCTGGCATTCCAGCACAACTCATATAAGAAAGTTATTGTAGAAGTGAAAAAATAAACACCGCCCCCAGGATTGGGGGCTTTTTGATGATGCGCAACAAGTCATCTTGAGTCTAATTTTTCTGGGACTTCTCATTTAGAAATGTTTTTGTTACTTTAGTCCTATGAAAAATATCATTTTTACACTTCTTTTTGTCTCCCTATCATTAACCTCTTTTGCTCAAAACGAATCCATGGAAAAGCTGATGGAAGATGTGAGTAAGCTTGTTTCCAAAAATGGAAGTGATCTTGATTTTGAAGATCAAGCCCTGGTAACAAAAAATTTAAAACAGATCCTCCAAGTATTTCGTCTTAATGGATATGAAGTTAGCTCAATGGCCAACATTATCTGTGAATCAGGTGAGAATAAACTTATCAATCTGGACACTCAGCAAGTTCTACATGACTTTAGTTCATTCAATAAATGCCTTGAAGCTCTGGCCAATTTAAAGAATGGAAAGCTCTTTTGTGATTTTGATGATAATTCTCTTCATTCCACAGATGGTTTAACTGTTTATGATTTTTCTACAGACTTCAATTGTAAAGAAGCCATAGAGAGTATTTTTAAATACAAAAAGTTTTGTGATCATGTTGATAATACATTGAGAAAGGCCAATGGAGTTTTGCTGTATGATTTTAGTTCAAAAGAAGAGTGTCTCAGGAACCTGCTTTAATTTAAGTAGAAGCTTCTACTTGGGAAGCCTTTAGAGCATTCTCCAGACCCTTGAGCCCATCTTTTAATTCCTGCTGCGAGGGCCATCCAAAACCAAGTCTGAAGCTTCGATCACTTTGTTCAAACCAGTGCCCTGGGCCCAAATAGGTTTTAAATTCCGATAAAAGCACATCATAGAACTTATTAGTATCTACATTTAATTCAGGCTTAATCCTCGGGAAACATACCACACCACCTGATGGCTCTATCCAGTCAAAATACTTTTGATTGTTCATCCATTTTTTAGTGATTTCAAATTTTTCCAACATATCTTTTTTTATTGCGGGAAAATAATCCTGACGTTTGGCCAGGTATCTGTAGGCAATTTCCTCATCCACTACAGATCCACAAATAAAAATCTGTTCTTTAGCCGCCAAAAATAATTCCTGGAGTTTCTTATTCTGGGTAATTAGCCAGCCAATTCGAATTCCCGGCAAACCATAAGTTTTTGAAAGCGAGGAAACTGAAATCACGCGATCAGACAAAGAAGCCGCGATGGGAAGTTTGAATTTAAAAGACATCTCACGATAGGTTTCATCAAAGAGGAGATAAGCATTGGAAGCTTCCACAATTTTAATGATTTCTTTTAAGTCATTCTCAGAGATCATGGTCCCCGTGGGATTATGGGGACAAGTTAAAGACACAATTTTCGTTTTAGGAGTAATAAGCTTTTTTAAAGCTTCAATATCAACCTGATACTTATTCTCAAAAGTCATCGGTAAATACTTTATGCTGGCACCGATGGCCTTAGGAGTTTCAATGTTGGTAGCATAATTTGGTTTTGCCACCACCAGCTCGTCTCCTGCTTCAAGAAGCGAAGTTGAAACCATGAATAGGGCAGCTGCCGCTCCAGCAGTCACCAGGACATCTTGAATTTTTAAATTACTGGCCTCACCATTTAGTATTTCTTTACGAAGTCCCGAATGACCAACATGATCCCCATAACAAATGACAAGCTCATTTAAATTCAAATCCAATTGTTTAAAAATGGTGTCAGTATAAGAACTCTCTGAAAGGTTGTTCTTGATGGTTGAATACCCCATCTGTTCAGGAGATTCGATTTCAATCGGCATGCGGACATATTTCATATTACCTCAAAATATCTTCGTAAAAGGCCCCAAATTTTAATTTAGGATGATCTAATTGTATTTCCAGAATCCAGGCATTCGGCAGAAGTTGTTCACTACATTCAATAATGGCACCCTTAAAAAACACATGGTGAGGAAAATCACCTATACGGTGACCATCACTTCCCATATTCAGGTGATAGCCATAGGCCTTAGCACAGACCTTCGCCCACTCATAGAGTTCAGGACCGCGGGATTTTGTTGTTTTCCATTGTTCGCAAACCTCATGGAAAACTTTTTGGGATGTGTCTGCTAGATGTTTATGATCATAATTAGAACCAATCGTGAAGGTTTCTCCGTAATCTGCTTCGTGTCCATCCACAACGGGTCCAATATCGATATAAAATATGTCTTCTTCCTGGAGGGTGTAGGGATCTGATTCTTCTTTAAAAGTTTTTAAAGTATTGGGCCCGAATCTAATTTTCGGGGGATGCCAGTTTTTTTCTATGCTGAATTTGATGCACAAATTTTTATAAAGCTCATGGGCTTGTACTTCAACCATGCCCGGCCTGATGAGGCTTGATAGCTCAAAGGTCATATCTCGTGCCACATCACGAGCATGGTAAAATTTCTGAAGATCAAATTTCTCTCCGAAATCCTGCATACTCATTTAGACATTGGCCTTTACGAGGTCCGAAGCTTTTTTTCCGTCAAAGCGCCCTTTGATCTGTGGTTGCAGCTCTTTCATGATGGAGCCCATATCTTTGGCGCCCTTGGCTTTGATATCCTGGATAAGCTTTATTACGTCTGCTTGCGACATTTCGGCCGGAAGATATTCCTTAATGACTGAATATTCTTGTAGAATTTTATCATGGGCAGGAGTCCCGGCCTGATACATTTCTAGGGAATCCATTAATCGCTTGGCATGGCCCACCGTAATCGATAATTCATCGGTAGGTTTGGGAGCAGTATTATTTTTGATAAATTCAGCCTTGAGCATGCGAAGAGCATCTAAGCGCTCCTGCTGTCTAGCCTTCATTGCTTCCTTGATATCATTATTGACTTTATCCATGAGTGACATAGAGGCTCCTTATTATCTTTTTAAATTTTGCATATTAAGTTCAAGATTCATATCTTTGTGAGTTCTCAAGAACTGAAACAAGGATTGAAGCTCATCAATGCTTTTAGATTCCAGACGATATTTTTCATCCATATACTGACTCTTACCCTTAAAAGCTGATTCTTTAATCAAACGATTCAAGAGTTTTTGTCCTTCTTTATCAAAGCCGCTCACTAGAGTGAGAGTCATTTTTTTCATTTTAAGACCTGAAGAAGTGATCTCAGATTCCTTCATTCCACGAGTGCCTATTCCGCGCTTACCCATATTGGTTCGAAGAATATCGAGAATCGCCTTTACCTTCATTTCACCCTCGGCCTTGATTTCGATGACTTTTTCTTTTTCCTTATACTCCGCCTTGGCATCGGTACCTTTGAAATCAAAGCGACCGGCAATTTGTTTTTCCGTATTTAGAAGAGCATTTTGTAATTCCATTTCATCAATTTCAGAAACTAAATCAAACGAAGCCATATCAATCCTTTATTTTCTTACGTGACCATTTCCAATCACGATAAATCTGGTGGTGGTCATTTCCTGGGCCCCCATGGGGCCATAAGCATGGAGCTTTGAAGTCGAAATCCCTAATTCAGCACCTAGTCCTAATTCACCGCCATCATTGAAGCGGGTAGAGGCGTTAATAGCAATACATGAAGCATCCAAAGAATTGAGAAACTCTTCAATGACTTTTGGATCCTTGGCAAGGATCGCTTCAGTGTGATGAGATGAATGTTTTTTTATATGTTCAATGGCTTCACGCTCATTTTTAACATATTTTAGCGAAATCTTTTTATCCAGCCATTCTGTATCGTATTCTTGTTTGATTTCAACACCCGCTTCTTTAAGGGCCTTAAGTATTTCTTCATTTTTTGGATAGCTTTCATTTAAAATTAATGTCTCCAGTGCATTACAGACTCCAGGTCTTTGAGTCTTAGCATTGAGAACAATCTTTGTGGCATCCACAGCGCAATCTGAATGGACATACATATGACAAAGGCCCTTATCATGAGCAACTACCGGCATAGTAGCATGGGTCTTCACAAATTGAATCAGGGCACTTCCACCGCGAGGAACCATGAGATCAATATATTGATTCAGTTTTAAAAGTTCAGAAACATCTTCCCGAGTTTCTATTAAGTTCACTGCTCCTTCAGGCATAACTGAGGCAATGGCTTTTTTAATAATTTCAAATAAAACGCGATTGGAATGCTGAGCTTCTTTGCCACCTTTTAAAATGATGGCATTACCGGATTTGATCGCCAGAGCGGCACCATCCACCACGACATTCGGGCGTGATTCAAAAATCATTCCGATCACCCCCAGAGGAATTCTCTGCTTTTGAATCACCAGACCATCAGCACGAGTGTTGTTTTCTACGATCATTCCCACCACTTGCTTTTGATTGGCGACTTCGATACACATATTGGAGAGGGCGCTAATACCTTCGTCGGTAATGGTCAAGCGCTCTACCAGGGAACTGGAGAGTTTATTCTTTTGAGCTTCTATCAAATCTTTTTGGTTTTCAATGATGATTTCGGCCCGGCGAGAGAGGATTGCTTTGGAGATTGCATCAAGAGCAGTTAAGCGCATTTCTTCAGATAATCCCTGTAGGACTAGACTGGCCTCTTTAGCTTTTTTGGCGAGTTCTAATATACTCATAGCTCATCCTTCTTGAGTAATAAATTATCTTTATGAATGGCCACTTTTGAATGAACATAATCAAGAGCACTATTTAATTCAGAAGATTTTTTGCCTTTGATAAGATTTAACTCTTTTTCATTATATTCAGTTAGCCCTACGGCCAGGATTTTACTCATGTGGCGAATCTGAATGACATCTCCGCGTTTGAATTTTCCATAAATCTTTTTGATTCCCACTGGTAAAAGGGAAGTGTTGGAATCAAGTAGTGCCCGTGCTGCGCCTTCATCTACCACCACATAACAGTCATTTTTAACTACGGTTGAGAGCCAGGATTTTCGGCGGGATTTTTGGCGAACGGGATTTCCCTTAAAGGTTGTTCCACTTTTATGAAGAATTAATCTTGATACAGAATTTTGTGCTAGAAATGTCCCCAGAATCACATCTACTCCCAAAGGAGTTAATTTTCTCACGGCCTTGAGTTTGGTTTCCATTCCACCTCGACCTACACTGGTCTTGGTGGCAATCTTAACGGTGGAAAAATCGTCTTTGAAGTCAATTTCCTCAAAACGCTTAGCCCCCGGCTCATTTGGGTTTTTATCAAACAGACCATCGGCTTCTGAAAGAAGAATTAATTTCTCAGCATCACTGGCCTCAGTCATCATTACTGCCAATTGATCGTTATCACCAACAGTGATTTCTTCAAACGAAACCGTATCGTTTTCATTTACAATAGGAAGTATTCCATCTTCCAGTAAGCGGTTAATGGTATTTCGAATATTAAGAAATCTTTTTCGTTCTTTAAAATCTTCATGAGTCACAAGGATCTGAGCGCAGGGCCAGTTGTGAATGGCCAGGGCATCAATATAGGCCTTCATCAAAAGTGGTTGGCCAACAGCCGCCGAAGCTTGCTGGTAGGAAATCATCATTTTCTTTTCATCGGGCATTTTTATTTGAGAGCGGCCAGTGTTAATGGCTCCCGAAGAAATCAAAATAGGTAGGTAACCTTTAAGTTTTAAATCATGGAGATCATTTATGACATTTTGAATTTTTTCCGGACTAACTCCCCCGGCCTCATGAGTCACCGCCAGGGAGCCTACTTTTACTACAATCCGATGTTTCATTGATCTTCCTTGAAGCCTAGATTTTATCAGAGGGCCAATGGCCCCCCTTGGAATTAGAAAGTCATTTCCGGTACGTTGGCCGGGATTATCAACTCAGCCTCCGTAAGCCGCTTGATTTCTTCTACACTTACTCCGGGCGCTCGCTCAAGCAAGTGGAATTTTCCGTCTTCAAGTTTAAGCACGGCAAGATCAGTCACTACAAGTTTGACACAGTTTACGCCAGTGAGTGGGAGTGAGCATTTCTTTAAAATTTTTGAAGCTCCGTCTTTAGAAGCATGACTCATGGCCACGATAATATTTTCAGCTCCGGCCACTAGATCCATGGCACCACCCATTCCCTTAACTAATTTCCCAGGTATCATCCAGGAGGCAAGGGCACCAGTTGAGTCTACCTCAAAGGCACCAAGAATAGTTAAGTCCACATGACCCCCACGAATCATGGCAAATGAATCAGCAGAACTAAAAAAAGCTGAACCCTTAATAACGGTGACAGTTTGTTTTCCGGCATTGATAAGATCTGCATCAATAGTTTCTTCAGTGGGAAATTCTCCCATACCTAAAATTCCATTCTCCGATTGAAACATCACCTCCATCCCTTTAGGTATGTAGTTGGCCACTAAAGTTGGAATACCAATCCCTAAATTAACGTAGTAGCCGTCTTTCATTTCTTTGGCGATTCTTTGAGCAATTTGTTCCCGAGATAAACCCATATAGAGATCCTTATTTTTTTACAGTTCGTTGTTCAATTCGTTTCTCAAATGTTCCTTTGATCAGGCGGTCTACATAAATGCCTGGCACGTGAATGAAATTCGGATCCAGTTCTCCCGGTTGCACGATTTCTTCCACTTCAACCACGGTGATTTTTCCAGCGGTAGCAATCATGGGATTAAAATTCGCCGCTGTTTTCCTGAAAATTAAATTCCCATAAGTATCGGCCTTCCATGCTTTCACCAGGGCAAAATCAGCTTTGGGAAATGCTGGCTCAAGCACATAAGGGCGACCATTGAACATTTTAACGTCCTTACCTTCAGCCACTAAAGTTCCATAACCAGTGGCGGTAAAGAATCCTGGGATTCCTGCACCTGCGGCACGAATTTTTTCGGCCAGGGTGCCTTGGGGAGTAAGTTCAAGTTCAAGTTCGCCTGAAAGAACAAGTTTTTCAAATAAGGCATTCTCACCAACATAGGAGGAGATCATTTTTTTGATTTGTTTTTTCTCTAGTAGAATTCCTAGACCAAAACCATCAACCCCGGCATTGTTAGAAATGCATGTAAGACCCTTGGTGCCTTTTTCTTGAATTTTTTTGATGAGATTTTCCGGAATACCACAAAGACCAAATCCTCCCACCATGAGAAGCATATTATCTTTGAGCCCTTCCAGTGCTTCATCGTAGCTCTTAACTATTTTATTAAAACCAGACATTGAGAACTCCTTTAATTTGAAACCTATCCAGACTAACATAAAAGAATAGATGAGGTGAATGATGAAGAGAGTTGTAAGTTTTTTCACAAGACTTTGTGAGGCGTATTTGCCTGACGCCTTTGTTATTTGTCTTCTTTTGACACTGGTGGTCTTTGGTTTGTGCTTAGTGTTTACTCCCCATTCTCCCATGGCCCTTATTGATTTTTGGGGAAAAGACTTCTGGAGTCTGAATGGTTTTGCCATGCAAATGGTCTTTGTCTTGATTTCAGGTCATATGCTGGCCTCAACCCCGTTAATCAAAAAATTATTGAATAAAATCACTGCACGCATATATTCAGAATCCCAGGCCTTGATAGTCATGGGACTTTTTTCATGTATTGCCTGTTGGATCAACTGGGGTTTCGGTTTAATTGTTTCGGGAATCCTGGCCTTGGAGATAGGCCGAAAATTAAAGCATCTGAACTTTGGTCTGTTAGTGGCCACGGCCTATTCTGGTTTTTTAGTCTGGCACGCAGGACTCTCAGGTTCTATCCCTCTAAAGATTGCTGGACAAGATGAGATTTTGCAAAAAGTTTACCCAGGTCTCTCCATTCCCTTAAGTGATACAATTTTTTCCTCATTAAACATTTTGATCACTGTCAGTTGTATTCTGTTGTTGCCGCTTTTAGCACTGTGGATGAAGAGTGATAAAAAAGTGGCAGTACCAGAAATTAAAATATCAGAGGAGTCTTTTGCAAGCAATGGAAGTTTTCGGCAAATGCTTGAACAGTCGCGCTGGTTTAACATAATTTTTTTTCTGATTTTCTTAAGCTACATCATTCGCTCCCTTTTTGCGGGAGAAAGCTTTGATATTAACAAAGTTAATTTCATTTTTTTATTTTTGGCGATTCTTCTTCATGGAAATCCCATAAAATTTCTTAAAGCTCTTCAGGAATCTTTTGTTTATGCCAGCGATCTGGCGATCCAGTTTCCCTTTTACGCTGGCATTATGGGACTCATGCAGTCCTCGGGCCTCTCAGATTTGCTGTCTGTGCAATTAGTTCAATTAGCGACATCCCAGACGCTGCCTTTTTTGACGTTTTTAAGTGGGGGATTGGTAAATTTCTTTATTCCTTCAGGTGGGGGACAATGGGTAGTTCAAGGACCAATTATCATGAAGACGGCCCATAGTTTACAAGCAGATGCTTCCAAGGTGGCCATGGGTCTTGCATGGGGAGATGCCTGGACCAATTTAATTCAACCATTCTTTGCTTTACCACTTCTAGCAGTAGCAAAGCTCAAACTTAAAGACATCATGGGCTATTGTCTGGTGTTTACTTTCTTTTCAGGAATTTTGATTTCAGTCTTTCTCTTGTGGTTTTAAAGCTGCTTGAGAATAGTGCTTAAATATGGTGAACATGCTGAAAGCTCCGAGCCAGTGCCAGATGGCATGTCCTTGTGAAAACCAACCGTGTTCATTGGGATGACACCAGAATCCAGTATGATCAAAGATAGAAAAACTAAAGGCTGAACAGATCATGATTAATGAAATAAAGAACCAGTTATAGTTAATTTTTGCCTGCTTTTTGGCCATAAATTCCGTGATGATAATCAACAATGCTGAAATGAGAATTAAAATCTGAAATTTTATGCCATTCACATACATCAAGTGCATGACACCCGAGTTAAAAAGAGTGAAGCCCAGATTAAAAGTCAGCAATTGATTAGATTTTATTTTATTCAGGCGAATCAAATTGATCCCAATGACCCACCCCACGAAAAGAAACATTCCGACAAAGTCCAGAATCTGCGTCACATAGATGTTGGATAGGTGATAAATAAAAGACATGGCCCCCATGAAAAACACGATGGGTCCGAATTGTTTTAGTCTGAAGCTGTGCCTATTTTTTAAAGCTAGATATGTAATCAGTATTCCGACAATCATGTATCCAAGATTGGACCATGTATTGGCCGGCTCTGAAATCCACTGACAAAGGTTCTCTTCACACCACTTGATGTTTGGTGAACCATTTGATTCAGCCAAAGTGTACCAAGGGCATGAAGGAGCGTGTGGATTTAGATAAGACATTAGAAGTCAGCTACCTTTTCGACTAGTTCAGAAAAGTCTATAAAAGGATTACGCACCTTCTGATATTTTGCAATTAATTCGTGGCGTACTTTTTCTGCCTCATCAATTGGATCTGATTTGTGCCACTGGCGCAGGATCATTTCTTCTGGCTTATTAATGAAAAGGTTGTAGCGAACGGCAAAATAAAAGAGTGAGCGTGCAACATTTCCACGGTGTTCGATAGGAGGCGTGAAAATGAAGTGATCACTGATGGCAGCTAATTTTGAAATTGAACAGTTCTGCACATTTAATTCATCATGATAATCATTAGCATCCCCGAACTCATGATTCGCGCGACGGTTATTTGCACTTGAATCTGTTGGATATAAGTGATGCATATCTGATTTTTGAAGATTCTTATCGTAGTTGCCGTTGAACTTACTCTGAGGCCAAGTATGTTCTATATTTATCTGGTTACCCATGTTTGAAACATCAGAAACTTCTCTGAAGTAGAATTTCTTTCCACAATAAACATCTTTTACAAAAGTTCCCTGATCATCTGTTTTCTTGAAAAGTTCTCCAAACATGATTTTGCGAGCACCTTCATAGCCCACAGATCCATGTCGGTAACAATTTCCTTCACATGTAGAGCTGATTGTGTCGTGTTTATTTGAAGTGATGCCATGATTTTCATTGAGGATTTTATAAAGAAAGTCTTTAGTCACTTTACCTTTATAAAACTCTTCGCCGTAGTAGGCCATTTGAGCATTGGCCAATTTGCGGTCAGTTTGAGCAAATACCGACAAGGAGAGGAGAATAAAACACAGAAAAACTGAGCTACGCATTCGATCCCTTTTGAAAAATTTACAGGGACGTTACGATAGCCAAACTTAATTGTCACATTAAAATAACTAATACATTTAGAAAAGCTTAAGCGAAGGTAATGCGATGTGGTGAATTCTGAAATAGACTTGAAGTCCCATGGGCTGTTGATCAGTATGAAAACCACCAACTCCAAACATATAGTTTGTTTCATTATAACGCTCTTGGTAAATCGCAGCAAAACTTTCTTTTCGTTCCCGAGAATCGACAAACATTACGTTCTCAATCAAGATGCCCACCATTTTATTGGAGAATAGTTTCCCGACTAATAATTTTTTTTCAATTTGAACTTCTTCGCCTGGTTCACCAACAATGACGTTTCTCCAATCTGCCATGTCCCTTGTGTGGTCTGGTGAGCGAAGAGTATCAACTTTATAATTGGCCATTGCTACCCACCCCTTGAACCCCATGACCATTTTGGATTCAACAAAATTTCTGACATATTCCCCACGACAGCGAACTTTTTCACAATCAAAAAAGGGAAACTCAAAATTGGAATTTAAAAATTGGCGTCCGGCCGCAAAGCCTAAAAATGAAATGGGAAAAACTTCAATCTCAGCTTTGACTGAATTCACCACCGCTGAAGTGCTTCCTCCTATTGAGGGACGAATTAGCCCATAGAGAATATCTTTAGGCGCTTTTTTCTGTCCCCAGAAAACAAAATTGTATCCACTTTCAGCATAAATCTCGGCCCCGAAGGAAGGAAGAGTTCGTCCTTGTAAACCCAGACTTAGATCAAAATTGGATGGAGCTTTCGCCCATAGTGAAAGACTAGATAAAATAAGAAGAAAATAAATCATTCCCCCATCTTAAGCTAATGCTGGTCTTGATAGAGAGCGTAAAGAGCGACTTTTTCCAGGGCCTTTTTAAAGGCTTGATTAATGGGGAGTAGATCCTGAATCAGTGCCGGATCCAAGCTGGCCATGCGGTAAGACCAATTCACAAGCATAGGAGTTTTTTCCTCTGATACTTCACTTTCCCGTGTGATGGTGAGTTCTGGGTACTTTTCCCGAATTAACTTACAAACTGAAAGGGTTACCCCTTGGCGTTTATTATAAAAACCAGAAACTCCAAACATCCGGCAAAGGGAAGGGCGCTCGCGATAAACCCCACACATACCCAGGGAACCATCTGATGATTGGGGTTCATACATCAGGCAATGCTTTTGTTGGGGATCATCGAGCTTTTCAAGCCATTCCTCTAAGCGATTTTCATCATACATTCTAAGTGCCAGAGGAATCATTTCAAAGACAGAGGCTTCTACTTCAGGATTATTGCAACACTTTCCACAACCCTCCAGACAATGCAAGCCTGAGGCTTTTTGATAATCGGAAAAGCTCTTCCACATTTCATCGTAAATTTTTAGAAGATCTTGGGAGAATTCTCTGATATTCATAAAGGATGTCTCAATTTTTTTTCACACTTACGAACCCGGAATCCGAGCCCCTGCTTAAAAAAGAATTATCAATTGGATATCCAAATTTCAAGTTGAGCTATTCTAGACCGGGTTTTCTGACATTTAAAGGTCCAGATGGAGGAACTTTTGCTCCCTGGATGTGCCGATTGTCAGGCACTTGCCTAGGTAAGAAAACGGTGGAGGAGCTCAATTCACTTCCTAAGGCCTGGTTATGGAAGCGTCTGGAGAGCTTTAATCCACCTCCAGAACTCGTCTTTTTAAGTGATAAAAGCCTTTTCAAAATTGGCGAGAAAGTCACACTGATCATGATGGTGGGTGAAAATGAATATTGGTTGGGTGAGTATATACAGAAGAAAACTCATTTCCAGACCCCAGGTGAAGTTTCTTCCATTGAAAAAAAAGAAGTTCCCTCCCGTGCCTACTATAAAATCGCTGAAGCTTTTGAATCATTTGATTTACCTATGGAAGCGAACGAAAAAGTTTTAGAACTTGGTTCTGCACCTGGTGGAGCGAGTATGTTTTTACTCGATCAAGATCTAAAGGTTTTTGGTGTGGATCCTGCAGAGATGGATAAAGGTGTTTTAAGTCATTTTAATTTTAAACATATCAAAAAACCCTTCGAAACATTGAATGTTGGAAATTTCGCAGAAGATATTGATTGGATTATCAGTGATGTGAATCTTCCTCCAAGTGTTGTCATTCAGGAAGTAGATCGTTTTCTAAGCTTTCTTGAACCTCGTGGAGTGGTATTAACATTGAAGCTGCACCAAGATCGTTATTTAAGAATGCTTAAACCCATTGTTGAATCTTATAAGCAGAAAGGTTTCACGCAAGTTGAGCTAAAGTATCTTCCTTCTTATCGACAGGAAATCTGTCTCATCGCTCTTAAATAATCTGCCCCATAAATCCTTGTGGAAAAAATTGATTATAAGGATCGTGCTCTTTTTTCAAATCATGAAAGAGTCCCAATTGATTTGGACCATGAAATTTTTTGATATATTTCTGCTTAATCAGACCAATTCCATGTTCAGCAAAAGGCGAGCCTTTCCATTCATAAACTTTATTATAGAGAGCCTGAATCATATCCAGGCATTTGGCCGTCTCATCCTTAGTAGGCATGTAATTATAGTGAAGGTGAGCATCTCCAAAGTGGCCGAACAAACAATAGCGCACGCCAATTTTTGAAGCTTCTCGATAGAATTTTAAAAGCTCAGGGAATTTTTCCGCTACCACCTGACAATCGGTTCCCACTTTAACCACACCCATTTTTGAATTCTCTTCAAAAATGGCACGTGGAACTCCGGCACGTACATGGTGAAATTTATTTTCAGCAATTTCAAACACAGCTTCAGGACTTACATGTTTTAAATTACAAAGGACATCACCATAAATATCTTCAAAGCGATCAGATTTCACTTCAAGAAAAATCACGTCCTGATTATCTCCCAGTTTCTCATCCGGTTTCAAATAGTTCATGCAATTTGAATCAAGGAGCTCACAAGACATAATAACATCGCGGTGACTCTGGACGGCGTGATAGATTTCCATATGAGCCTCAAGAGTTTCTTCCCAGCGTGGAAGTAGCATAAAAACATAAGTCACTGGATAATTTTCAACCGTTTCAATTTCAACTTCCGAGACAATCCCCATCTGTCCTTCAGTGCCAATCATGAGATCAGTGGCTTTTTCAAAACGAGGGTAGGGAGCATTTTTAAAAGTTTTATACGTTTTAAAATCATTTTGATAAGGCGCCAAAAAAGGAGAAGTCGTCTTGAAGTCATCTTCTCTTTTGAGTTCGTTTTCTTCACCGTTAAAGTTTAAATATTTTAAACTCACCACTTGTGATCGCATAGTCCCGAACCCAAAACATCGCTCACCGGTACAAGAAGTCGCAATCCCGGCAGTAATAAGGGCAAGTTGCTCAGTTGGAGAAGTTTTGAGTGTTCGACCTTTAGAGCGCAAAAATTTCTTTGCCTCTTCCCATGAAACAGCTCCCCGAAGAAGCAAATTACCATTTTCCTTAACTTCCATATGATTGGGCAATTTACTTAAGTCACATAGAAAATAATCCTGATCTAGTGGCCAGGGCAATAAGCTATTTAATTTATCGTAGGGAATGACCGTAGAAGTCTGAGAAGAATAATAAAAGCTTGGTTGATGCAACCTGAGATGACTGGTGAGGTCCTCCAGAGAGTAAAATGTCTTAGTAGTAAACGCCATATATGACCCACTTTTTAGCCATATTTTAGCTTTTTTTTCAAGGAGAGGCCATGGAAGTTGTAGCAGTAATTGGGGCATCAAGTGATCCAACTCGTTATTCTTATAAGGCGATGCAGCTCTTAAAGGATAGTGGCCACCAACCCATTCCGGTCCATCCCCGTGAAACCGAAATTCTTGGATATAAAGTAGTTCCCGGATTAAAGGACTTAATTGCCTCTGGGGCCAAGGTTGATACCGTGACTTTGTACGTGAATCCGGCACTTTCAATTAAATATCAACTGGATTTGATTGCTCTGAAACCAAAGAGAGTTATTTTTAATCCGGGAACAGAAAGCCCGGACCTTGAAGATGCCCTAAGAAAAAATGGCATTGAAGTGCGGGAAGATTGCACACTGGTGATGTTAAGAAATAATGATTTTTAATTTTCTAAACATTTGAGTGGTGAGTTTTTGGCAAGGTACTCTTCAATCAAGGGCCAAAAATGTGAGTTCGGAACAATCTCTGAGTGTAGTAAAATATTATTAGTTATCGCTTTAGATATTTTTCCAAAAGCGTAGGGAATTTCGGAAGGTAATGCCAGGCCATATAATTTAAAATTTTCAATTGGTTTACCATTTATAAGTGCCTGCTCTAGAGTATGAGTCCCTGTCACAAATGGGACAAGTTTATTTATTTGAGAATCCCAAACGTGAAGACCATCCATAGTCGCTTCAAAATCAGCAGTCTTAGAACTAAGTGATTTGATCACTTGTTTTAAAATAAAACCTCTAATCTTAGAGCGGCTAATGCTCCAGCCTTGATCTCCCCAGTTTCTAAAGTGTGGTAAATTCTCCACCAGATGACCGAAAATTATTTTACCAGCAGGAATTTGTTCCCCTTGAAAAATATCGAATTGAATTGAAACATCCGCATCAGCAGTTTGGCGAATGAGCCGGGCAATATGTTTTGACCAACAAGATTTTGGGTCTTTAACTTTCCCTTCATGAGTCCCTGTGAGTTGAATTTCTGAAAAACCAATAACCTCGGTCCAAGAGCGATTAAAATAGCGCTCACGATTGACATAAGCTTCTTCCACGAAGCTTTTCATATCCGTATCTTCAGCTAGATTTTGATCAATGTCATAAAGGCGGTAATCCACAAGCTTATATTCGCCTTCACCAAGCACATCAATAATCATTGAGCCTACGGCCAGACCATGGGCCCCAGTTTGAAACACCGGCACAAGTTCTCCATTTAGATTTTCTACCATTTTAGGTTGTTCTAAACGGGTATGAGAGTGTCCTCCGATGACCATATCAATGGTCCGGGAATGAGAGGCAAGTATGGTATCTTTATCTATTCCAATATGAGTAAGAGCGATGAGAAAATCCACTCCATCCTTATTGGCTTTTTCGGCCAGATGAATGCCTTTTCTATGAGAAGGTCCTATGAAGCCATTTGGAAGCAGGGGATATTGATAATGAATCTCAGGAGTTGTTAGACCAAAAATTCTTATTTTCATTCCATCTAAATCATAATCCACATGAGATTTAATTTTTTTATTAAGTCCCATTACTGCTTTGGCATACATATTGGCCGACAGAAAATTAGCCTTGAAATGGGCTTCTTGTAATTGCCTTGAAAGCTCATTCCCACCAAGGATAAAATCATGATTGCCTAAAACTGTTACATCAACACCTAATAAATCCAATGCACGAAGAGAATCGACACCGCGATTTGAAAAATAATAAGTAGAACCTTCACCAAAGTCTCCGGCATCAAGAAAAAGTGTTTTGATGTTTTTGGAACTGGCATCGGAACGTAGTTGATCAACTAAAGTTTTTATTTTTGAATAACCACCTCGTCCATCAATGGAACCTTCGAAATAGGAATGAAGATCATTTGTGTGAATGATTTGTAACAGTTTGGCAGATGCAGAAGTCGCCATCCCTATCAAGAAAAGGATTATTGAGGATTTTAGTAAGTTCATAGGCCACTACTTATAAGAAAATCAAAAAGAATTCCAGAGATGATTTGTGTATTTACAGGATATTGTAAATTTTTCCATTTTAAAACTAAACGACTACGTAAATGGCCAATGAGTAGTTCATTAGGTAGATTCCATCAAATGAAATCTGAACTTTTACTTCCCGTGGGAAACATGTCCATGTGCCTTGCTGCCATTCACCATGGCGCAGATGCCGTTTATTTTGGCGTTCCTTCTTTTAATGCCCGAGGTAGAACCACCGACTTTACGCTGGAAGAACTCAAAGAGATGATCGATCTATGCCACCTGTATGGGGTGAGAACAAATCTCGCTTTTAATGTGGTGATCTTTCAGCATGAACTTCCCAAAGTAGTAGAACTTTTAGAAAAAATTCTTCCTATGGGACCTGATGCCCTAATTGTTCAGGACTTGGGATTGGCCTCTCTGATTCGCAAAATTGCTCCACATCAAAGAATTCATGCCTCAACTCAGATGACTGTTACCAATCCTGATGCCATTAAATTGGTTGATGATTTAGGAATTGATCGGTTTGTTTTGGGAAGAGAAAATTCTTTATCTGAAATTCAACTTATTCGTGAACAAACAGACAAAGAACTTGAAGTCTTTGTCCATGGTGCACTCTGCGTAGCTTATTCTGGTCAATGTTTTACTTCTGAGTCTCTAGGCGGAAGAAGTGCCAATCGTGGGCAATGTGCTCAAAGTTGTCGTCTTGAGTATGAGTTATATGTGGATGAGAAGAAAAAAGATATGGGAGACAAGAAATATCTTGTTTCGCCTAAAGATCTTATGGGTCTTTCGGAAATTAAAGAACTCAAAGAGTTGGGCATCAATTCCTTTAAAGTTGAAGGTCGACTCAAAACTCCCGAATATGTCGCCAGTGCCGCCCGCAATTATCGTGAAGTTATTGATGGCAAGCAGTTGCGACTAGAGCAGAGGGCCTCAGAGCTTTCCTCAACATATTCACGAGGATTTTTTACCGGCTGGTTTAAAGGTGTAGATCATCAAAATTTAGTGGATGCAACATTCAGTGCCCACCGAGGGATGGAAATTGGTCCCATCAAGGAAATTAAAAAGAAAACCCTCCTTTTAGACTCTTCGACTGAACTTAAGGCCGGTATGGGTCTTCTATTTGCTGGAAAAGAAGAAGCTGGAACAAAAATCTTTTCTGCTCAAAAAGTAGGTAAGAATTATGAGGTGGAGCTTTTACAGAAAAATCTAGTGATTGATAAATCCATGAAGGTTTATCTTAATTCTGATGAGGGACTGGATAAGGAATTGCAAAAAGGTTGGCAGTCACGTGAGTTCCAAAAGCGCATCCCGCTTAAGATGATTGTTCAAGGTCTTTATAATGAACCTCTTTTAGTTAAAGCCACTGACCCCGATGGGCATGAAGTCTACGCTCAGACCATTTCAAACATGGCACCTGCCAAAAACCGCTCAATCACAAAGGAAGATCTAAAAAGCGAACTTTCTGCTTTGGGTGGAAGCGTTTATTCACTAGTTGAGTTCGAATGCTTTATTCAGGAAGGCTGCTTCATGAATCATCGAGAGCTCAAGGAGCTTCGCCGCGAATTGACTGAGAAAATGAACGATGCCCGCACTCAACCTTCCAAGAAATCGTTGATTCCATACGAACTTCCACTTAAAAGAAGTGCTCCTGATGTGAGCACCGGACTGAATGTACTTTTGCGTAGTAAAGCCCAGGTGGATGGTCTGGTAGAGGCTTATGCCAATGGTTACTTTTCGAGCTTAGAGCATACTCTACAGATGGTTATTCTGGATTTCGAATTTGGTAAAGACTATGCCGCTTCAGTTGAATTATTGCGTGAGCTTAAAATCACTAGCGCCATTGCGACGACACGGATTTTAAAGCCTAAAGAATATCATAATTTAAAAATGATCATTAGATGCAATCCAGATAAAATTCTCGTTAGAAATCTGGGCGCCATCGAATTTTTAAAAAAAGAATGCGAAATTCCATTAATAGGTGACTTTTCACTCAATGTTACTAACTCCCTAACTGCTGATTACTTATTAAGTAAAGGTCTTGAAAGTGTGAACTCCTCCTATGATTTAAATCAAGAGCAGTTGCTTGATCTTGTCACTTATGGTGATGCTTCAAAGTTAGAAGTAACGCTCCATCAATATATGCCTGAATTTCACATGGAGCATTGTGTATTTGCCGCTTTTCTTTCTAAAGGTCATTCTTTCAAGGACTGTGGCAAGCCATGCGAGAAGCATGAAGTGAAATTGAAAGATCACTACGGCAACTGGCACCATCTAAAAGCCGATCAAGAATGTCGAAATACTTTCTTCAAGGCCGTGCCACAGTCTGCTTCATTTTTAGTCGATGAATTAAAATCCCGTGGAGTTAAAGCTTTAAGGCTTGAAGCTTTGAATGAAAAACCACATGAACTGAACCATAAAATTCTGGTCTATCTAAAGCTTTTAAACGCTCAGATGACTTCAAAATCGGCCATCGAAGAATTGAAATTGATGGAGAGTTATGGTCTTGGTATGGGACAGCTTCATAAGAGTGATACTTATAAAGATCGAAAAAAAGAATCAAACCCATAGACCCTTTACTCTGTAAAAATTACATCCCTGTCAAAATGATTGTCATGCGCCGCGTCTTTTGAGACTATGATCCTTCCCAATTCATTTGGAACTGCTCGCTTAAAATGGTGTTGGTATAGCTTTTTCATTAATGGAATCAAACTTTTCTTAAGAGCGATAAAACAAGGTTCTTAACATTTTATGAGAGATTTTTTAGGGCTAGCGATTTTCAACTTAACTAAGTCACAGAATTC
>CAMASK010000020.1 GCA_945860895.1 Bacteriovorax stolpii | reverse complement strand
ATCGCAAAAACGATTCTATAAATCCCACAAGCAATGAAGGTTCTATGATCAAGCCACTTCAGAAAGATTTTGACACTGATAAAACCAAAAACAAATGACGATACAAAACAAACTCCAAGATATAAATACTCTGGTGTTGAGATAAGGACAGTCTGAATTAACCCTATATCAGTATAACTCAAAAAACAGAAATCCCCCCTTTTTAGGATAGGATGATGTTCGGTCTCACTCTAAAATATAAAATTAAGAATGGGTGAGAGAGCAAATAATATTACTCATATCATTTGCTCTCAATCACATTATTTGGCATTAATTTGAGCTTCGAAATAAATATCTCTATTTGTTCTGAAAATTCCACGATCTTCATATAATTTTAATATAAGTTCATAATACGGCTGAATACCTTCAACTCGGTTTTCACTATTATCAATTAGTCTGATAATCATTCTACCCTTTCCGTTGTTGAACTCTTTATCACACTTAAGCTCTTCTTGATCATAACCAATGGAATCGAAGCCATCACTTAGCATTGAAGAACTCAAGAGGCAGCTGTAACTTTGAACACCATCATTAATTACTATGTTCAATGAAGTCTTTATATCCGTAGCTGGCCCTCCAAGATTTTCGGCTCCGCTTTGTCCCACATTATTTGAATAAGCTGAATTCCTTTTTTGAGTAATACCAGAAAGTGTAACAAAAACTTTTTTATCTTTACGAGGTTTGAAACCATCATGCTCACGATATTCGATTTTATTAAATTCATAAATTGCGCTGGATATTGTGCCTTGTCTCACAACTCCCTTAGGGATAGATTTTACCGGATCTGTCGCTAAGGCAGAAAATGAAGCTAAAGCAAAGCATAGTAGATATAGTTTTTTCATAATGTTTCCCCTTTAATATCATATTAATTTTTAAGCGGACTCTTTTACTAAGTGAATGTACCTTCTAATCCATGCATGCATAAAAAAGAAGTG
Source organism: Bacteriovorax stolpii (assembly GCA_945860895.1). Classification (GTDB taxonomy): domain Bacteria; phylum Bdellovibrionota; class Bacteriovoracia; order Bacteriovoracales; family Bacteriovoracaceae; genus Peredibacter. The sequence continues at coordinate 40,010 of CAMASK010000020.1, read as the reverse complement.
GGTACCTTGAAGATTTTACAGGATCTTATATTTTTTTACAGCAGCTAGAGGTTGATGGGGGGGCAACACTGGAACACTCATTCAATTCGATTTGTGTGACGGAATTCTCGCAATTCTCACTCGCCACTGCCAAAGAGGATAAAGACCCGAGTACGATTAATGGTATAACCAAATTCAAGGGACTCAAATAGAAGAAATTCTTAATTAAATTAGAAAAAGATTGTTGGATCAGTTTATGTCGTTTTGAGTAATGACTGTCCAAACTTTGAACAGTCATTACGAGTTATTTTTATGACCGTATGACTTTGTAATTCTTCAATCTAAATTTGAAAACATCATCTCCAATAATCTGAACCCGTGCTTTAACTTTTAATTTAAAACTCGCAGTATCGCTCTTGCAGTTCACCTTATAAAAATAATTTGCTTTGCCCAAGAAGGTGCCTCTTCTTGCTTTTCCCTGCGAGCAGACGATTTTGTAATCATCTTCAACCATGTGTCTTAAACTGCGCACGAGTTCCGACTTCTTGAAGGCATCCACAAATGGATCAGATAAAAGATGCTGCTCATGAGTCTCTTCCGACTGAACGTTCCCCCAAATAGCTTTCACTTTCAATCTTTCCAATACAAAAACGGGTTCATTATCATTTTTAAACGAACTGCTGATTCTCACTTTGATTTTTACACCCAACTTGTGACAGTAACTTACATTCCAAACAGAACCAAATACTCGAGGAAAAAAACCGTGAGGTTTTCCGCTGGTACAGGTCACTCCATGTTGATTTTCAATATTTTCCAAAGTATTTTTGACTAAGTCTGAGTTAGCATACTTATTCAAAATCTCGGAAGCTCTGGATGCAAGGGCATTAACTGAACTTAATAATAAAACAAGCATAAAAAAAAACTTCAATGGGTTCTCCTTATTAACTATTTATATTGTTATTTTCATCGATGACTCGCCAGAAAGGAAGGGAGACGAATTTGCCAGCGGTAACTAATGATACCACCCAAATTACCCATCCGAAACAGTTAAGTGCTACCCAGCATTTGCCTCCGCTTTCGGTATCTAAATTTTCCAGTAATTCAGCCTCGCTTGTTACCCATTCCGTCTCCATCTTTTTAACATGAGAGTAGCTTCACCTAAATGGAGAACAGAAAGGACAGTCTGAATTAACCCTATATCAGCACAACTCAAAAAGCAGGGCCCACCATCTTTAGGAATCGGATGACCTTCGGTCACTCTATTAAGGGAAAATTATCACGGCTTTTTGTCGCATTCGGCAGAAATTTTATGGATTCTCTTATTTAAGGCCGTCTTCACAATTTTGGGAGCAGTGGCTCTTATACGAAAACTCAAAGCCAGTGGTATGACCTACAGGCTAATTAAGATGATTCAATTAATTTCAAGCAAGCTGATAGTAGATTCCCGTCAAACCAACCTAAAAGACGGCCCTTTTGGTCAGACTAAACTCTACTCGTATATAGAGGCAAACCAATTCTAAGGCAGCTTAACCACCCAAGTTCAAAATCTATTATTTGGCATGGTTATTATACCGCAAATGTTCTGTGATATCATAATGACTGCAGACCGTGAAAATAGAGCACGTATGTTCTTGATACGCTTGCTGACGAGAATCGGGGCCAATCGGTGGATGTCATGGAGAGGAACGTATAACAACGATTACTAGAGTTTAAAACGAAGGCCAGAAGACTCTAAGCGGAAGGCTGCAAACGGCGAGATGAGAGCGTCACGATAGAATAGCCGGCCAAACTTCAATGGTGCTTACTCGATAAAGAGAAGAAGCGCTGGCAGGTTTTTGTTTAATATTATTTGGCAAAATAATACCAACGTTTTTATATGAGACTTCATGTGAAGCACGAGTAGGGTTTAGTCTTTTGTTGTTCGTAATTCCTGGGGCAAAGGCTGCAGCAGTTATGACTCTGATTATGACTGTACGGACGGTAATATTTTTATTCCAAAGGATGTCCTTCTGAAGCAGACTTTCTCCATTCAGAAATTGACCTTAGAATAAATTTCTATGGAATGAACTGAAGTAAAATTCAGCCGAATCCGACAAAAAGCCGTGAAGATTTCCTTTAAAGGTGAGACCGAAGGTCATCCGATTCCTAAAAAAGGGGGATTGATGCTTTTTGAGTTATGCGGATATAGGGTTAATTCAGACTGTCCTTGGTATCTCTTTAATATTGATCGGGTTGCAGAGTATGCGCCATTCAAATTCTTCATTATAATCATACATTTACAAATCTACCCGAAGACATGTATCGAACAATTCATAAATATTCTTTGAGATAGCGGTATGAACAAACTCGCTCAAAAATTAATATCTTGATTCATAACTGAATAATAAGAACATTTCTCTAAACCCGTTAAGGCCAATACTAAATTTTGTGAAGTAGACCTCTCTTATTTATTGGGAGTGTTTTATGCGTGAAATTAATTTATCTAAGATTGAAAATATGATCTATGTTGTTCGTGGCCAGAAGGTCATGCTTGATTCAGATCTTGCTGAGCTTTATGAAGTTGAAACTAAGGCGCTAAACCAAGCTGTGAGACGTAACTTGGACCGATTTCCTAAAGACTTTATGTTTCAGTTAACCTCTGAAGAGTATCAGGCTTTGAAGTCACAATCTGTGACTTCAAAGGTAGGTAGGGTGGTAAACAGAAATTACCGTTAGTTTTTACGGAGAATGGATTGGCCATGTTGTCTGGAGTCCTTAGCTCAGCTCGTGCAGTTCAGGTCAATATCGCCATAATGAGGATTTTTACGCGTCTTAGAAGTTTTTTAGTCATGGAGAGCTCTCTGTCAGACCGAATTAGCAAATTGGAAGATGGGACGAATAAGCTTTTTAAAGTAGTATTCGAAAGACTTGACTCAATTGAAGATGAAGCACCGATTCTTAAACCTAACCGTAAGAAAATTGGTCTAAAGTCTAGAAATTAGAACACGCGGTTTGAAAGTCATCCACTAGAGTGCGCCAATTCATTCAAAACATTATGAATGATAATTTAAGCTATTAATCTCTTCACATGGCGCTTCAGAATGAAATTAGAAAGCAAAAAACAAAAAGTCATTCCCCTTAAAAGTTTCCTTGCTCGATTAAGTCGATATCTTTTCATCGCTTTTCTACTCATCTTTTTTTCAATATTAATTGGAACTTTTGGATATAGCTACTTCGCAGACTTAAACAAATGCACCGAGAATGGGTCCAATAAAAGCAATGACTGAAGCATTTGTCTCCAAGTATCTCTCAATATCCCATTCATTTTCCAAATTTTTGATACGTGAATCTAAATCGATTTTACTCTGACTAAATTGATGAATATTTGAAATTGTGGTGTTCCGAATTTTTTCAAGTGAGTTTTGCGACGTATGTCTTTCAACTCTTCTACCCTTCGTGAAAGTTGTCATTTTAAACCTCCAGCTAAACCATTTACTTACTTGGCAAAATCGAGACCATTGACGATAGCGGTTCGAACCAACCGCGACAAACGTATTTAAAGTATTGAAATAATTTGAATTTTACCCTCACAGTTTTTTCCTATTATCGACAAAACATTTTGCTATTATTCAAAGGACAAGAAGAACTATAAGCCTAAATTAAACGACCCTTTTTAGGGTTTAAGAGTATTTTTAATCCTAGCGGTTTTTGCTTCCCTTTAATATTCCAGAGAACCTCAATTTTGCTTACTAAGGAGTTCTCTATGAAAAAATTAATCGCAGCTTCATTTCTGACTTTATTCACTATAACAAGTACTTTTGCAGATTGTAAGAATGCCTACGAAGTGAAGGCACGTGCACGGGCGGAGTTAATTAAGGATATTAAAAAAACAAGTGCTATCTCAGGTGTGGTGGTTGTTAGTGCGGTTACACTTGCAGCCATGGCCGTTGAGTTTGTCATCGCCCCGGGTCCAAGTTGGATGCTCATACCGCCAACAGCTTTTGGTGGTGTTGAAGCCATTTTCGCATTAATTGAAGTTTCAGATGGAGCAAGGCCGGATAAATATAATACATTCTATCAGGCCCTTGGAACAATTACTGCTGCTAGAGGTGGAGCACTCCCTAAACAATTGATCAACGACTTGAAGGAAAAACTTAATCTCAACTCTCTTTCAAAGAAGGATAAAGCCGAAACATTACAGAAGGCAGTAAAAATCATCATTGATGGAGATAAAAGTAATTTGTTTTGTCAAAGATCTACTAAAGGCCGCTATAAAATCTATAACTACAAAAAAATCTTGAATCATGTTCTAGAAGAACTAAATTAATCGGCTCAGTCCTGTATAAATTGATGTGATTTTCTTATTATTAAAAAGGCGCCTTCATAGAGGGCGCCTTTCATTTTGAGCTAAAAAAAAGATACTAAGCCTCCCCAGCGAGCATTAACTTTATGGATTTCCAATTTGGGCGGTCAGACCTAGCGTATATTGTGAATCGTAATGATTGTCGCTATTGCTAATCAATGTAACACCAGCGTTGAGGGCAAATTGAGGAGAAAGGGCCAATTGAAGGCCGGCACCTGCGTAGGGATCCAGACGCAAAGGATTTTCGATTGTTTCTTTTACCCCTGAGGTTTCTACTACCGATTTTCCTTTAGAGGCCCTGGCACCGACACGGGCATAGAGTCCCACTGCTGAGTCGAGTACATAAGTGCTACGCACGCCAAAACTGGCTCTTTGAGATTGGTCATAAACCTTTATGGCAGAGCCAGGATAATCTTTGCGGGAATCAGTCTGCGTATATTCAAATTCACCTGACAAAAACGTAACCCCGTAAAGCAATCTTGCTCCGTAAATTGCGCGATTAACATACCTGGCAGGTTCTGGATAACGGACTAAAGCCGTCTCTATTCCATAAATGGGTTCAAAACTAAGTTTTGCTCCTTCTGCGCTTGAGAGGAGAAAAGCGGAGGACAAGAATAGCAAGAATTGTTTGTTTTTGTTCATATCAGATATTCTAAGACTGATATGGGAGTGATTCAATCCTAAAAATTACTCCCACAAAAAAATATCGATAAAAGATAATGTAGTCGTAATGTCGGCTATTTAAATCTCTTTTACATATTCAGTAACACAGCTTCCGTCTTTAGCGGTTTCTATAATATAAAACGCCTGAGAGCCGATTGTCGTTTTGAATAAAATTCCTTGCTCAGGATCTAAGGAAATAGTTTCGGCTCTTTTCAATTCGGCTTGAGTAGCACCGTTTGCTTTTGCATGAGATTTGGCTTGAGCTTGCGCATCGAGTGCACAGTACATACCTGGTCCATTTGGGTTCGTTTTAGCTGAGGCAGCAATTGAAGTGAGAGCGAATAATCCGATCATGAATATTTTCATTTGTTTTCTCCATAAGTTCTAATCAGTAATTTCTGTTTTAATGATAATTAGATGGCCCTTTTATTAGGAGAAAAAATGTCCCAATTGAGAGAGCTATTTTTGGACCTAGGGCCACATCGCTCTGTAAAGATGTTGTAATTGCGTGAAAGCAGGCCGATTAATCTTTTGACACTGTCGTAAACTTTACAAGAAATCATCCTTTTAAATGCCACCAGGAGATAATTAACCCAAAGGATGGGAATGAATTTTTTAAGTTTAATTAGTCTATTTATCTTTGTGACAAATCTTTGGGCAACATCGCCCGGCCCGATATTTTCCTACAAAGAACTTAGTCAAATTGTGGGTTATGAAGATGTATGGAAAGCTTATGAAAGTCAAAGAATATCCTATGATGAAGTAATGGCACTTTCTAGTTATGTCTCTTATGATGATCCCATTTATCCTGAAATAAACGAATATCTGCGAACTGGAAAAGCTGATTTGCTTTATTATTTTACAAACGTTGATGAGTTAAAAAGATCCATCTCACAAATGGATTCTGGAATAAAAAAACTCGCGATTCTGCCGGCCAATTTATTATCTTTTAGGGGCGTAAATTTTAAATTTAGAAATGATAAGTGCTACAAAAAAGGTGAAATATTTAATGATCCAGGCTTTGGATCAACCTCGGTAAATCATAGTGTCGCAGAATCTTTTTCGGGTGCAATTGCTGATAATATAAAATCTTCTGGAGTGCTGTATTTGTATTCAAATGATCGTCATCCAGGAATTCTCATTAACTCACTCGAGGAGGAAGTATTGCTTCCTAGAAATTTGAAATTTAAAATCATGGACAGAGTAGATCAGGGTAAGGTTTGCAGACTTTTAGTCCAAATTTGTGTGACAGAATGTACCAATGAAGTTTCCAGACTTGAAGTTACACAAAACTGGAAAAAAATCTTTCAAAAATAAATTTCTCACCTGTGGCACGGCACTCAAGGACATGACAGTTTATTAACAATATGAAACTATTCATTGGCGTAGCCTAAAAAAATAGAAAGGCACAATGATGAACAGGTTCTCCTACGTTAAAAAAAACTATCCCGGTGTATTGATTCTTGGTTCTGTTTCCTTCTTCACCGACATCTCAAGCGAAATGCTTTATCCAATTACACCGATTTTTCTAACTTCAATTTTAGGCTCCTCAATGTTAAGTGTGGGCATTATTGAGGGTGTGGCCGAAGGTCTAGCGAGCCTTCTCAAAACCTATTCAGGATTTTGGTCAGATCAAATAAACAAAAGAAAACCTTTTATTTTTGTTGGTTATTTATTATCAGCTTTAAGTCGTCCCCTGATAGGTCTCTCAACTACCGCTTTACATGTCCTTGGAGCTAGAAGCCTAGACCGTGTTGGCAAAGGACTACGCTCAGCTCCTCGGGATGCGCTTATTGCTGACTTTGTTGGACCACAAGACCTAGGACTAGCTTTTGGATGGCACAGGTCAATGGACACCATGGGGGCCGTAATCGGGCCATTACTTGCCATTTTCTTTGTAGGCTATTTTTCTGATCTCAGGGAAGCTTACTATTGGGCGATTATTCCTGGTTTAATTTCTGTTTTGATTATCTTCTGGATAAAAGAGCCTGAAAAAGTAACTTCGGTTACGAGTAAGAAATTTGATTTCAATTGGCACAACTATAGTAAAGAGTACAAGAATTTTATCATTGGTTGGACTGTTTTTTGTTTAACCAATTCAAGTGATGCTTTTCTGATTTTAAAGATGAAAGATGCTGGTCTCGACTTTGTGGCGATTATTCTTATCTATGCATTTTACAACCTCGTCTATGCCCTCCTAAGCCCATCACTCGGGCACCTTTCTGACAAAATAGGAGCGAGAAAAGTTTTAATTATCGGTTTAATTATATTTACATTCGTTTATATGGGGTTTGCTTTGTCTGATTCGGTCTTTATGTTTATCTTACTTTTCTTTTTGTATGGATCATATATGGCCGCCACAGATGGAGTGAGCAAATCTTATGCTGTGAGATTGGTTAAACCAGAGAACAAAGCTTCTTCATTGGGAATTTTGGGAACTGCAACTGGTGTTAGTCAGATTTTAGCAAGTATTGTCACAGGTTTTTTATGGGATCGGCACGGTAGCACAGTTGCTTTATTGTTCACCTGCGTTGGTAGCTTTTGCTTTATCTTGATTTTGTTATTCTTGATCAAAGATCAAAGAAGATATGATTCATCTAACATGCAATGATGTTTCAACCCTTGCTACATACCATGAACATAGGCCCGACCTAATTTAATGTTTTATCAGCAGCCAAAATTGAAGGTTCTACTTCTCCAGATGGTTTGATACCTGAAAAACTTTCAAAACTGCCTGCTTTAACTGGTGTTTAAGATAGAGAATTTTTTCCCATAACTTTGGGAATTTTATTTAACTATCTGCAAGAAAGTAGCTGAGTTTTGCTTATCTCATGGCATGTAAATATAACATACGGGTGATCCAAACCTCCCTGAATAGACTATAGTCCCGGCCATGAAAACTATCATCCTTCTTGTCTTAAGTTTGACTTACATGTCTGCGGCAATCTCTGACTGCCAAGACCCGGTTGACACCTTGGTTATCGGTGACTCTCAAACAGGAAGCAAATGGTCTAAGAGCTATTTTGGTGATTTTTTGCAGACCTGTCTGAAGGAAGAATTCATCATCTTTGGTAAGGGTGCCAGTATCATCAGCAACTGGTTAGAGAAGGGAGGACTCGAGAATATTGAGATCATCCAACGAGATCCGAAGAATCCTCAGTTAAGTATCGGAATCGGGGACCAAGTTCCTCTTTGCAAGAAAAGAATTGGGCCTATGCTCGACGCTTACCAACCAAGGAAGGTGCTTTTTTTCTTTGGTGATAACTATATTGGAAATTCTGATGAGGAGATTGTTAAGGAAGCACAGTCACTAGTGAAGTTGCTGGATGATAAAAATATACCATCGGGCAATTGTTTTTTCTTAACTCCTACTTATGAAATGCAAATTCAGACAAAAAGAAATGTACCGAGAAAAAATTTGGCAAATACGAAAAGAATTAGAGAAGCCTTAAAAAAAGGACTATCCGATCGTTGTCAATTTTTGGACGGATTAGAATTAATGAAAACCTCTTCTTATTTTGATGGAAAAGAACTTTTAAAAAGAGTCCAGATTGAAGGAAAACCTGGATGCTCTGGCGCAGCTGCCAACGATAATATTCATGTCTGTGGTGAAGCAGCAAAGGATCTGGCCCTGAAAACATGCGAAATCCTTAACGAGCTTTAAATAAAACCATCATAATTAAAGCTTTTTGCTCAACTTTCCGATGAGCAAAGTTATGATTAAGATTCTTCTGATTTTTCTCATGGTTATAGTCCCGCAAATGATCCGGGCCCAAAGTATGGGTCATCCTGGAGGAGGGAGAGATTTTATGGGCAAATTGGCCTTAACCGGCCTTCCAAAAGCTCAGTGGATGTGTTTAGTCAACGCATCTAAAGCCCAAGTGCTTGAAAAAGAATTCAGTAAATACTGGAAGAAAGACTACGCTAATAACAATTTCTTTAATTTGATGGATACAATCGCTCTTCACTCTATTTTCAAATTACTCTCAAAGCTTCAACCTCTAAAATCTTCTCCGACTTATCTGTGTGAATTAAACGACACAGAAAATTCATTGAATAATATTTCAAGTCGTCCTCATTACAAACAAGAGCTTAAAATCTTAAAGGATCTTGTCATTATTTGGGAGGCAGGTATCAAAGAGATGAAGGAGCCAAATCAATGTTTTGTCCATTTCAAAAAGCGTTCAATTCATTTGAATAAGTTAAAACTTTTAATAAAAACATATGAAAAATCCTCCAAATAGTTTTAGTAAACATGAGAAATTTATCGAAGTTTGGAATCTTGTTCATAGTAACATACGCATGTTTTCGTACTGGTTAAAAAAAGGGGAGCTTTCAATTCCAGAGTCTAGGCTACTAAAGGCTTTTTACTTTTATAAAAAAAATAAAAAAGAAGAGTGTCTTGCGCTTTTAAAAGTAAAGATGAGTGAAGATACATTTCTTGAAGCCATGAGATTTTATCTTATCGGTCTGACTTATAATCAGTTTTGCCATTACACTCATGCAATAGAAAATCTTAAATATTCGATTTTACTTTTTGAGAAAGCTGAAGAAAATGAATTTGTTCTCAATCCACTTTGTGTGCTGGCGAATGTTTATGGAAACCGAAGAGAAATATTACTTATGGCCGAATGCGTGGATAAAATAAAAGAATGTCCCGCTCGCACAGATCTACGAAAGATTCAGGTCATGTATGCAGAAATCTGTTTTTATAATATTTCGGGCCAATATCAGAAAGCCAAAAGTCTCTATCAAAAGGTTCAAAAAAAAGGTTTTCCAGAATATGAAGTTTTTAAGCCTTACTTCATCGCAATTATGTTTATGATCTATAGCAAGGAAAAAAAATATGAACATTGTTATCAAATCTTAAAGGAATACACCCAACTATCTGGTTGTCTTGTGACTGCTAATTATAATTACAATAAGTCTCTTTTGGATCTTATAGTAAAAAATGCGCCTTTCTATATCTATTCTCGAGATTTTGAAGGTTTTCCTGAAATGCACCATCAACTCGAAGTTATTAAGGCTCTCAAGTCAGGGGACTCACAAACTGCAAATAAATTTTGGAAAAAGCTCACTCAGCATAATCCATCTCTTTATTACGATAACTTTGAAGCAAATGGTGATAATACCCTTTTTTTTCAAGCCTTAAACCTTTATAAGAAAAATTTAAATCCCGTTAAAATATCATTTGATGATTTAAAGAAAATGGATTCAAACTTAAAAAAAATGCACTACATCTTTACTCACATCAATTCACCAATGACTTATGCTGAACTCATCCATTTAATATGGAATGAAGAAGTTACTGAAAAAACACTCGCCAGATTAAGAAAACTTGTTTCTGACTATTCCAAGAAGTATCAAGTGGAGCTCCAAACCTCTCAAGCCACTTATCAGTTGGCCAACAAAATTGCCTAGTGCGTTCGAAGTTCAGCAAGTTGCCCTCACTGCGTTGTTTCATCAAGAAATTACTGGCTCAAAACCACTTTAAATTGTAAGTTTTACTGACTTTTATTACCTAAATATTCCTCTATTTGTTAATTTGGATACATATGAAAAAACTCTTCATCCTAATACTACTAAGTCTTTCATTTACCTCTCATGCAAAACTTTTACAGATTATTCATACCAATGATTTGCATTCCTATTTTGAAGGTCATGTGGACGGTAAAGGAGGCTATGCACGCCTCAAAGCAAAACTCGATGACTTAAAAGCGCAAGCCGAGTCTCAAGGGATTGCGACTTTGATTTTAGATGGCGGAGATTTCGGAGAAGGTACATCTTATTTTCTGGCCGATAGTGGGGCAAATTCTGTTAGAGCCCTTGGTATTCTCGGCACTGAAGCCTCAGTTGTAGGTAATCATGATTATATGATGGGAGGATTTGTACTGGCCCAGCAAATTCGTAGGGCCAATGTTGCTACAAATATTCTTTCTGCCAATTTAGTACAGACTCCAGACATGGATATGGGGGACTTAGTAAAGCCTTACGCAGATTTCACTAAAGATGGGATCAAAATCCGCGTAATAGGACTTTCAACAGCTGAGCCACAGTATCAATATGCTCTAGCTCCTGGTTATATTTTAGAACCTGCAATCATTGGAAATATTGAAGCAAAAAAAGCTAAATCGGCAGGCAAAGATCTTGTCATCGCACTTACCCATATTGGAAGTTATTATGATAAGTTGCTGGTCAAAAGCTCATCAGATATTGATTTGGTAGTTGGTGGACATGATCATTTGCGCCTCGACCAGGCAATGTTGATCCAAAATAAAAATAAAAAAATAGTTCCTATTGTTCAGGCTTCTTCTCATGGACTTGTAATAGGAAGTCTTTTGATTGATGTTAAAGCCGGTGGAGTTGTTGAAGTTAAAGAGTATACACTTCATGACATTGCCCCTCCTATGCAAGAGAATCAGCAGATGCGTGATCTTATAAATCACACTCATGAACAAAGAAATGAAATGTTTAATGGCCGCTTTGATGAAGTCATTGGTTCAACTGAAATTAAATTAAGCGGATATGAAAATGGTCATCCCGTGATAAGAAATACTTGTTGGGGTCGTCATATGGCGAAGATTTCGACCGAGGCCACAGGAGCAGACTTAGGAGCCCATCTGGCCTTCTTTGAAGGAGAAACCATTGAGCCAGGTCCTGTGACTTTTGGGAATATCATTGATAATTTTCCTCACATTAAACGTTTGGGTGATCCAGGATGGGAGATTTCTAGTTTTGAAACTGATGGGAAAACATTAAAAATACTTTTGCGTTCAATCATTGCCATCAAAAAACAATTTGGTTTTAGTTTTTATGGAGTTGATTACAAATCGATTCAGATGCCCGAAAAATTTCCCTATATTGGTGGCTACACTTATGCTTTTCATTTTAAAATTCACGGAAAAAGCATTGAAAACAAATCAAAATATAGGATGGCCTTTCCTCGGGAAATAGCTGATGCAGTAAAAGTCTTGTTGCCAAAAAAAGCTCAGGATATTTTTCCTAAACTTGAAAACTCAGGAAAATTCTTCTGGCCTTTGATGGAAGAGTACATCAAGAAAAATTCTCCCATCAAGTGTCTCTAAGCTATAATCTTTTTATTAAATGATAGCCGAATTGGGTTTTTACAATATCTCAAATGCTTCTACCATCATGCCTTTAGAGAATTCACCCAAATCTCCACCTTGTGCGGCTGAGCCGCAAAGGGAAAAATCCTTTGCAAGAATTTCAAAAGATTTTCCTTCAATTAGCTTCTTCTGAATATCTTTGGCTTCATACTCATGTTCCACCAAAATATGACGAGCTTTTAATTTCATTTTTGCCCCTATACTTAATTATACCAGATTTCCTAAGAAGGTCGCATTTTGTAAGATTATAATAGTTACAAAAAGAGGTTTTATGATTCTGACACTTACACTTAATCCGGCACTTGATATCAGCGGCATTGTTCCAAGTTTAATCCCCAATGAGAAAAGCTATGTCTCAGATGAAAAACGCTATCCTGGGGGCAATGGAATAAATAGTGCGAGAATTGCTCATCGACTCGGCAGTGAAGTATTGGCGTCAGGTTTTCTTGGTGGGCCTAATGGAATTGAAATTGATCAACTCCTTACTCATGAAAAAATGCCCCACCATTTTGTTTCTATTGAGGGACAAACACGGATGAACGTTACGATTTCCCTGGCCAAAAGTCATGAACAGACACGCTTGAGTTTTCCGGGTCCGTTTATTCACAAAAAAGAAATTAATAATCTCTTGTATTTTCTGCAAAGAAGTAAACCATCGCTTGTCTTGATCGGGGGAAGTTTACCTCCAAGTATAGGTCCTGCGACTTTAAAAAAAATAATTAAAACCTTTAATGAGAAGGATGTTCCAACTTTTCTGGATGTACCGGGAAAAATTTTAAAAGAATGCATCAGCGCTCATCCAATCCTTGTTAAACCTAATCTATCTGAGTTTCAAGAAATGCTGGGAAAAAAAATCTTTAAAAAGAATGAGGTCATAAAAGCTGCCCGCAAATTTTCTCAATTTGTTCCTCTTCAGTGCATCTCTTCAGTTGAGGGTGGGGCACTTTTAATTGGTAAAGATTTTGCTTTTTTCGGGCAAATTCCAAAAGTTAAAGTGCATAGTAGTGTGGGCGCTGGAGATTCCATGGTGGGAGCAATGGCCCATGTATTTATGAAAGAATTCCAAAAGATAAATTCAAAAAGTGCAGAAAAAATGTTGCGAACAGGTTTAGCTGCTTCTTGTGCAACGCTAGTTAATAAAGGCCTAACTATGGGAAGCCGGGCGAGTATTAAGTCATTTTCTCCCTTGATTGAAATGGAAAGAATAGATTGATCTTATTAATGCTGCGCACAGACATCATTTTAATTAATTAAGAATGGATAACTTCTCTCTAAGTCGATAAAATGGCAGAGTTATTTTAATTATTACCAGGAGTTGTTATGGACATTGCTCTCTTTACCCAAGAAGGGTTAATTATGATCCTTCGATGGATTCATTTTTTTGCTGGCGTAGCCTGGATTGGTCATCTTTATTACTTCAATTTCGTACAGGGTGCTTTCATGCCTGAAGTAGATGCGAACGTTAAGAACAACGTTTTCGTAAAACTTGTTCCACGTGCTATGTGGTGGTTCCGTTGGGGTGCTATGGGCACTTTCCTGTCTGGTATTGCGATGCTTGCGATTGTTGGGAAAGAATTGGCCGGTGATTTTTTCCAGACCCCTTATGGAATATATATTTATCCTGGTGCCTTGTTGGGAACTATTATGTTCTTGAACGTATGGCTTATTATCTGGCCTAAGCAAAAAATTCTTATCGCTAACGCTACAACTGTTATGGGTGGCGGAGCTGCGAATCCTGAAGCTGCGAAAGTGGGTCCTCAGGCCCTTCTGGCTTCTAGAACAAACGTTATGTTCTCTATTCCACTTTTGTTTTTCATGGGTGCTTCCAGACATTTGTCTTTAACTATTCCTGAAGGCTTTTCTCCTTTTGCTGTTCTTGCGGTTGTAACACTTTTAATTCTTCTTTTAGAATTGAACGCCATCAAAGGTAAGCTTGGGCCATTAACTACTGTTAAAGGTGTTATCCATTGTGGGCTTGGTCTTTTAGTCATTCTATATGGACTAATTGAGGTTATTGTTTAATGAATTCAGTAATTCTTCTGGGCACCCTTGGTGCCCTTTATTTGTTTATTATAGTCTCGGTTCCCGTTAAAGCTCCGGAGCACGTAAAAGTTGTTGAAGAAGCTCCAGTCACTGAAGTGACAAAAACCGAAGAAGCCGAGGCCCCTGGAGCAGAGACGGGGGTTCATGAGGTGGCCACGACTGAAGTTAATATTGAAAGAGGAAGAACTCTTTTTATGTCTAACTGTATCAGTTGCCACAACAAGGATCCAAATATTAAAGGTGCCATAGGTCCTGAGCTAATTGATGCTCCTCTGGAAGTTATGACAGTTAAAGTTGTTACTGGTCGTTATCCAGAAGTTTTACCTGCGGGCTTTGTACCGAAACGAAAAACCAAGCAAATGAGAAAGTTCCCAAATCTTGAAAAAGATGTGCCTTCTATCCATGCTTGGATACAGTCGGTGAGAAAATAATGAAGTTAAGTCTTATTAAGGGTGCTTTTCTAAGCACCCTTTTTATTTCAAGTTCTATAATCGCTAAGCCTAACTTGGAGAAGGGTAAACGTCTTTACCTCGCTAATTGTATTCAATGTCATAATCGTGATCCCAATCTTAAAGGTAGTCTTGGTCCGGAAATGGTTGATGCTCCTTTAGAAGTGATGACTTCTAAAGTTATGACTGGGCTGTATCCGGCAAAATTGCCAGCTGGATATGTGCCTAAGAGAACGACGAAAGTGATGAGAAAGATTCCTAAGCTTCAAAAAGATATTCCCGATATCTACGCCTGGGTTCAGTCCGTTAAAAAGAATAAGAAGAAGTGAGTTCGGCCCTCAAAATCATCCATAATTCATAATATTTCCATTCCTGTGCTTTGCAACCCTCATCATGATGATCAGGTCGAAGGATTAAGTCACCGGTAGCAAGGAGAATTCTTTTCACTTCAGGATTCTGTTTCAATTTGGCCCTCATCGCATCCAGAATGAGCTCATAATGAAGTCCAGGTTCGAGAGTGCAGTAGACCATTTGGATACCTTCAAACGTCACCCAGTTAATTCCTAACTCTTTCATGATAGCACTGGCGACACTGCCGGCCTCTTTTGCTTCAAAGGCAGTCATGGCCGAAACTTCATCACGTGTGAATGGATAAATTTTTACCGATCGTGGATCAGAGGAGCCTTCTGGATATTTCATCATCTGCCAGAATCCCTCAACACTGGCATAAAGCTTTTCTTTATACACGAATGGTGTCGCTGCAAAGTTTGATAGGATTCCTAATTCAGTTCTTTTAGAAAGTATCACTTCACCTGGAGCAGCTGCTTGAGGAAGAATTTCCCAAGCAGGTGCGCCTTGTGGATTTACCGGCTTAAACCATTCGGCCGGATAGGGTTGAGCAAGGGCCAGAGAATTGAGGATTAACAAAAATAAGAAAAGGTATTTCATTCAGTTTTTGTACTATTTTTTTTAGTATCGGTAAACCAGATGCAAACTCATCTAATGGACTTAAAGTGAGGACTGTAATAGATTAGCTCCTATGAATAAGCCTGTTTCGAAAGATCCTTTACATGGAAAAACTCTGGAAAAAATTCTGGAGGAACTCGTTATGCATTTTGGATGGGAAGACTTGGGCGCAATTATTCAAATACGTTGTTTCAATTATGATCCGAGCATTAAATCAAGCCTGGCCTTCTTAAGAAAAACTCCCTGGGCCAGGGCAAAAGTCGAAGACCTTTACCTCTCTATTCAAAAATAACTAGTAACCCAAAATATCAACGTAGGTTATTCCCTTGGCCAGAGCAGACGAAGATTTTGCTCTTTGTCCTTTAATTAAAATCTTTTTATTAGTGAAAAGATCTTTTAAAAGAGTGCGACTCATGGCCTTAAGCTTGTCGTTTTCATCCTGTTCACGAAGAGCGTTCAAAAGCACATTGTCCATGCGAGACTCAGAAAATTCCAAATTCAGAGCGATTCTGAAGGAATTAGCGGGTTGGGCAGGAGTAGTTGAAACTGTCATATATATTTCCTTGATGGCTCCTTGTATTATAAATTCGCCAAAAACCCAACTTATTATCTAATATATCTGTAAGTAACTGAAATACAGGGCCCTATAGAGCTTGATATTTTCTAAATATAGGGTAAGAATTTTAGACTTCCTTCCCATTGTGATTATTTTAACCATTGGAATTGTAATGACTAACTTTATCGATATCATTCTTCATTTAGATGCTCATCTTTTGGAGTGGATTACTTATTTTGGTCCATGGTTTTACGTCATCATGTTTTTAGTTATTTTCTGTGAAACCGGTTTAGTGGTGACACCTTTTCTTCCAGGGGATTCTTTATTGTTTGCTCTGGGTGCCTTGGCGGCATTAGATAATGGATTAGACATATGGCTTCTTCTTGGGTCTCTGACTATTGCAGGTATCCTGGGAGATACCGTAAATTATCACATTGGAAAATATCTCGGGCCCAAAGTTTTTGATAACGACAGCCGTTTTTTTAAGCGTGAATATTTAATTCAGACTCAAGCTTTTTATAATAATTGGGGCTCTTTTACTGTAGTGGCTGCCCGATTTGCACCCATAGCCCGAACCTTCGCTCCCTTTGTCGCCGGAATTGGTTCCATGAATTACAAACGTTTCATTAGTTACAACATCATTGGTGCTGTCGCTTGGGTTTTCTCATTTATTTTAGCAGGCTACTTTTTTGGAAATCTCCCAATGGTAAAACGAAATTTTCACATTGTTATTTTTGGCGTGATTTTCATCTCGATGCTCCCTATGCTTGTTCCTTGGTTTAAAAGCAAAGTCTCTCAAAAAGCCTAAGTATCCGAATATATTAATTTTCGGGGGGAGTGACTAATCTTTAGACACTTCCTTGCAGTTTTACAATCTTTCTTCGTTTTCCACCCTTGATTCTTAAAATCTGATTAAATGCACTTGTCTCTAGAAAATTGAAGGGTCAATATGAAGATTATTTTATTATTTATCTTACTCATCTCACAGGCCGCGCTGGCGCAAAGTGATTGTGATATTCGCCCTGGTCAAACCATGGGAGTAAGAATAGTTGAATTTGCCACTGGAAACGTAGTGCACTCAAAAATGCAATTAAAAGAAATGTCGGTATCTACTTTAAATGAAGAGATGATGAATCTTCAGGATATGGGGATTTGCGAAGAAAAAATTCAAAAGAAAAAATGTATATTAAAATTTGAAAAACATTCCACGGCCAACCAACTAACATTCATTCGTGGTAATGATCGTTGGTTAACCTGGAGTCTTAACGGAAAAAAATCAGCACAGAAATTTGTTAAGATTCTTCAGCTAGCGGGTTTTTGCTTATAAATCATTAAGTAATTCCGGTAAACGATAAAGGATACCTTCAAAAGTCGAAGCTTTCTCTTTGTTCCAAAGAAAGTCAGGTCTTACTTCAGACTCCCATGAGCCTCCTACAATTTGTCCTCGAGCATCGATCTCCAAAGTGTAGATATAATCTTTTTTGGAAATTTGCTGTTCTGGCGTCCCGTAAGCCACTTCCCAGGTTGAATTTTCCGATTCGTCTGCATAGAAAAATTCTGTCTGAACTTTTATTCCTTTCACAGAGTTCTCAGCAGCTCCTTTTGCAGGTTTTAGATTATCGGCCAGGATTTTTGTTTTAAAACCTACCACTGGCTGATTCCAAACTTGTTTAAAGCGATCTACATCTGCCACCAAGCCTTCTTTACGTATGCCAAGCATGTTTGTAAGGACAATGTGAAATGCACCTGCATTTAAATCTTCATCACATGCTTTTGAACCACCCATCCACGAACCAAAGAAGCATCGTAGTCCAACTTGATGAGTCGTATCTGTTTCGTGATGATAAGCATAGTAATAACTCAAGAGAGCTTTAATGTCTGAAGAGCCAAATGGAATTCTTATGCCATCTAAGTTTGTCAAAATTTTTGGAGTTGGTTCATTATGATTTAATGAGGCCGCAGACCAGCCATGACAAATTCCTGCCCAGTCTGGAGCATTTTTATCAGCAGCAGTCGCCGCTAATTTTTTCATAGGATAATCATAGCTACCTGTGAATAAATCATACTTCTCAGTTGGAGCAAGACTCGCAAGCTCATTGATACTCATCCTAAAAACTTGAGCTTTCGAAGGAGAGGTATATTTAAATCCTTCTTGAGTAGGCGAATTCCAACGAATATTAATTCCACCTTTTTGAGATGCCCAATAACCCCCTGACCAACCTTTAGTGCCGTCCGGAATACTACCTTGCAGAGGAAGCTCACTCATCTTGTGCTTAAAACCCGAGGCCATGATTTCTGGATCAGAGAATCCTTTCCAAGCATCAAAAATTCCTTTTTCATTGGACTGAGCAAATGAAATAGATAACCATGACAATAAAATCAATCTAATGAACATAAAACTCCTCTCAAGATGAGAGGAGTTTTAATCTCGACTAGCTGCATTTGCAAAGGAGATTATGCGTTAATAATATTTAACATGAGTTACCAACCCGTTAGGGGTTTATAGCCAGGTGCAATAGTGTTAGTTAAAGTCACTGGCTTAACGACTTGGTAATTCATTTGAGGAGGACCCAATATGGGCGCTTCTCCCTCATCAAAGTAGTAAGTTGATAAGTTACAGTTGGTGTTAAATGTAGCAATGGGAAAATTGTAACTTGAGCAAAAATGAGTATCTGTAATTTTATCGGTCATAATGGTCTGATACTGTGAAGATATAGAAAAGAAGTCTTTAGTCATATCCTCGTGAAAGTCATAGTGACCATAACTCAATTTAAAACCTGAAGAACCTACAAGTTTAAATCTTAAATTACTTAAATTTTGATAAGTGACAGTATCAAGAGAATTTTGGTTGGAACTGTATTCCATCACTCGGCCATGTATTTCGTTATCGGCCACTTTATGGACTTTTTGAAAGCTATAGCGCCTAGAAACAGTTGAAGCGCCAAAGGAGCTGGTTGTTGCTTCCATCGAAATTAAATATTGTTCAAAACGTTTATTTAAATTGTCTTGCGTATTCCAGAATGTGATTTCTTTGTCTCTTCTGTATTTGCCAGCATTTTTTTCATTTTCAAGGCTTTCATATCGTCCTGCTTTTTGGGAACAATCAAAAAGGACAATTGTCTCTGGGGTGCCATTTTTCTTAATAATCATTTTTTTCTCAAACTTTCCAGAATTTGAGCTTTCGCAATTGTTTGAAGAGGCATAAGGCTTGTCAGCAACACATATACTTAAAGGACGATTTAATAATGTATCTGACGACCAAGTTGGATGAGTGTGGGTAATATTCTCTACTATGACTTCATAAGTTACTAATTGGCCTTTTTTTTCTCGAGCCAAGGTCAAGGAGTTGGAGCCTACTAAATTGGCACATGATAAAGTATGATCAAAAAGCATACTTGGTCCCTTGGGAGAAAATATTTCTCTAATGTGTCTTAGTGTTCCATACTTTCTTGCATTGGGATCATCGTCTTGAATATGAGTTTCATATCCAAAATATTTAAAAGTTTCCTTCGTCTCGCTTGATCCAATTGAATCAGAAATGATTCTTATCACTTCTTTTTGTTGCTGTGGTGTCGGGGGCAGCATCGCAAGTTTTGTATTATAAGGAGATGTATAAAAACTAATTGAACCATATGCCGAGTTAGGATCCGATTCTACTCTGTAAGTTTTTTTGATATTGTCATAGGAACTTTTTACCAATGGTGTTGGAGTCTTGATCTCACCTAACATTTGGCAATCTGAATCAGGTTGAAGCCCACTATACATATCAGTTAACACACCCAAAGAATTGCACGAATTTGCTATAGTGACCAGAGGCACCGGCTGGAAGAAATAAGAAAATTGAACAGGCCAAAAACCTGAGTAATCTTTCTGGCCTTGGAAATAAATATTCCTACTGACCCCTCCAATTGTGAAATCAAAAGTACTCTCTGGTGATCGACAAATATCAGATATCATGGTCCCGCAATCAATACTATCCACCTTGGGAAATAGCTCTAATTTAATTTTTTTATTAATTGGATCAAAACTACAGATATCATTTGTGTTATCAATTTTACTAGTTGGGGAAAAGTTAAGGGCTCCACAGATATTACTAGAAGATGGAATTTCAATTTTTAAAGGCTCATCATTAGGGACATTTCTGTAATCTATTTCAGCGAAGTAATCAAAGATGGCGGAAGGGGAAAGTTCACCACAAAAACCAGTTGAGCAACGAACATCCGGCATTAACTCATAAAGAGCTGACCAACCTTTATTAAATTGATTATCAGAAATGATTAAACGATTACTCGCTACCAGAGGAGGGGAATCAGAGTCTTTAAAGGCAAATAAAGAATCGAATTTTTGAGGAAGGCCAGCCTCCAGGCCATCTGGAAAAGTGATTGAACTAATAACGTCCGATTCACTGCAAGCATTGTCTTTGTAAAATCTAATTTGAATTGGCAGACCTTTAACAGGTATCTCCTGATAGATGTTAAAAATGCCATTAGCGCCTGTGACACAATGTGGATTCATCCCAAGCAGTGGTTGGAAATCCGCTCTAATATTTTTATTAAGCCCAACGAGCTTAATACTTTTTGAACGACTTCTAAGGTCCAATGGGTGATCAAGATTTTCACAAAATATACTTGGAATAGTGGCTTGATTCAGGGGTGTTAGTTTCGTGATACCGTTTGGTGAATGCTCATAGAAAGAGCCACAAGTAACAATCTTTAAAGGATTAATGATTGAATTGGCAATATAAGCATTGCCACTAAAATCACTGGTCTGGCAGTTAGCATTATTAACTGGAACTGTTGCCGTAATGTCGCTCGAAGATAAGTTGATGATGCTTTTACCACAGTACGGAGTTCCTGAAAAAGGAGGCTGATACTCTGTTGGTAAGACCCCGTCCCAGCCAACGACATTCAATTCCCAGGTACCATCCGGCAAAGCGGCTTTCAGAGTTGTTCCACCAAATACAGTTTTAACAAATCGTTCTCCAGCTGGATTTTTACCTGAAACAACCAGGCCTCCTGTAAAGCCAGCAGCAGAGACTATGAATCCATTGCTGACTTCTAGGCTCACTGAATTCTGCTTATTTCCACATCCCATCAGTGTCATAAATGTCAAAATTATTAAAAACTGGAAGAATCGCACGTTCACGAATAAATCTCCTTAATAGGTCTCTTCATCATTTTACTTCCCTCAAATTCCTGTTTCGGTTGAATCGATCAAAGAAATGACGAATAAGTATCTGACAATATTGATTGGATATTATAAAACGAAAGAGTATTTTGGCTGCTAGTTCATTAATCTTCTTTTTGTTTATATCAATTTTTTATTGCATCAAAAAAGTGGCAAACCCTCATAAATTCATAGGCATGGATGATTCATTTCAATCAATATCGTCAGATCTTTAACTATGGAAATTCTTGCTGTTGCATAAGCATTTTGGCGCCTTTTTGGACAGAGGTATAATTGACAGGAGTTTCTCATAACCTAAGGTCCCGATTATGAAATGCCTATTCTTCATTTTTATTTTGCTTACTACTTCCTTGGCTTTTGCTCAGGCAAAAAATGTGGCTGTCGTTAAAATGCTCCGTGGAGAAGTGGAAGTCATGACCATTGGGAGAACAGTTAAATTAAAAATTGAAGACTGGATTGAGGCCGGATCAGTAGTAAAAACTGCTGAGAAAAGTTTTGTAAAATTAATATTTATCGACAAATCTCAAATGAACATAGGTCCAAATTCGGAAGTGAAAATTGAAAAATTCTCACAAAATGATCCGGGTGTGATTGATCTTGTTAAAGGAAAGATTCGTTCGCAAGTCACTAAAGATTACTTACAAATGGGCAACTCTAATAAGTCAAAGCTCTTTATCAAGACTCCCAATGCCGTTTTGGGTATTCGCGGAACACACTTTATGATCTACACCAATGGAGTAAATACAGCAACTGTTCTATTTGAAGGTGAAATCCTTTTCAATAAATTAGACAATCGCTTCACTAATAGCAGTGAGCATTTAGAAGAAATTGTGGACCGTGGAGTAAGAATTTCTCCGGGTGAATTCTCAGTCGTTGAAAAGAATTCAACAGCTCCAACAGTTCCATCGATTCTTAATATTAAACAAAGAGAAGCCTTGGAGAAAAATGACACTTTTGATAGAAGAGCTCCTAGTAGCTCTGAAGCTGATGAGGAAACCAAATCTGTGGTACCTGCGGGCCTATCAGGAAAGGTAGTGAGTAATGATTCTTCCATTTTAAAAAACGAAATTAGCCAGGTGGCAGGGATCAATCTTTCTTCTCATGATTCTTCATCCTCCCAAGATGCTGAAGGCTTTAAGGAGGGAGACATTTTCAAACCTGCAAATGGATCCATTGTGCATTTTGAATCAGGAAAAATCATCGCTCCCGGTGCCGACAGTGCTCTAGATGCCAACACAAACTCTTACGGGTTGAGTCCTTCGGTTGGCTCAATTGCTGAAGATGGATCATTTGTCCCCGCCGGTGGTGGTGAAATAACAAATGATGGTAAAATCATAACTTCGGTTATTGGTCCAAATGGAAAGCCATTAGTAATTGTCACTGAGCCAGTAGCGATAAAGCCTTTAGCACCTGCCAATGTCTCAGGACATGGAGTGCCGACAACCTCCATAACCACTATGACACCACCCTCAATATTGCCTTCATCACCGATTCCATCTGGTACAGCGCCATTGACAGAATTTGTTCAGCAAAACACGATTAGAAACAGAACCATTATTGTGAAACCACCTTTAGGATCTAATTAAAATTTTTTACTTTAAATATTTTTTTTTGCTAACATAGAAAGATATGGTCAATTCTTAAGGAAGAGAATGAAGTTGATGCTAGGTCTTCTCATTTGTGGATTTTGCTTATTTGCAAATGCTCAAGATAGTAATGCGAAATTTTATGGAGATTCAAAAGATTCACTATTTAAAGAGGCTTCAAATCAATTTTCGTCAGGAAAATATGAGGCAACCATTACAGAATTAAATAATCTCGAATTTACAAGTTCGATGTCAAAGACTTCAAAAGGCCTTATCTTTTATTGGAAAGCTATTTGTTATAACCGACTTCAGGATTTTTCTGAAGCCATTAAAAATTTTGATAAAGCTTTAGGTTTGGAATATTCTCCAGTTGATCTTAACTACGAATACGGCCAGGCCTTATTTGCAGCAGAAAAGTTATCTGAGGCTAGACTTCAATTTAGAGAATCTTTAAAGAAAAAATTTAAAAGAGCTGTGTCGCTTTATTACATTGCCTACATTTCAAAAGAAATGGGTGAGAAAAAAAAAGCTATCACTTTTTATCAGGCGATTAAAAAGATTGATGCATCTGAATCAATGGAAATCAGACAAGCTGCAGAAATGCAGATCGGGGATATCTACTTAGAGCAAGCTGAGAAAAATTCTGATGCTTTGAGAACGATCGAAAATTATGTGATTCCTCAGTATCAAATTGCTTATGAGGTGGATAAAAATTCTCCACTCGCACCTTTGATCCAGGAAAAAATACTTAAATTGCAAAACAAGTATGATTTGATTCTTTTTAAATTACGAAATGGAAGGCCAACAGAGATACCACCATACTTTATGCGGTTAGCTCTTGAGTATGGAATTGATTCAAACGTGACTTTTTCTCCAACACAGCAGGAAATTGCCGAATCAAAAAAAAATTCAGGATATACCCGCACTGATGCCATGGGAAAATTTACATTCTATCCTAGTAATTTTATCAGTATTGCCCCCGAATTTCGTTTTAACTACATTCGTTACATAAATCGAATCCCAGAGATCTATAGAAATGATAACTATGTTCTGGCCCCTGCCATTCGTACTACTTATGAGCACACATGGAATAATAAGGCAGCGTCTGTTCTTTTTGATTATGATTACAATGATGCCAAACGTGATGTGAATGAAGAGCAAAAACTTAAGTTTGCTTTTCGCTCTCATACTTTAATGCTAGGTGAACGTTTTAATTTTTTCAGGGGAGGAGATTCTACCATCCGCTTAAAAAGAAGATTTTTTGATAGTTATCTGGATACTTCAGATTCAAAAACATTAAGTATTATTTTTGAACAGAACATATCAATGACATCTAAGACGCTCGCAATCTATAGTAGTTACGATGTGACGAAAGTGAAGAGTAGCTCTTACGATACAAACGGATTAATGATAAGGACCGACTTAATCATGGGGATGTATAAAGACTGGTTCTCTCCCAGCTTGGGAATAGCCGTTACCAGGATTGATCCCATTAATAATTCAGATAGAGGTATCGAATATTTAATTAATCCATCCTTTCGTTTATCAAGAGTTATCAAGAAAAACTTACATGGGAATTTGAAATTTGATTATTCGAGATATATTTCTGACGATAAAGACAACTTTGATTATAAAAAATATATCAGTGGTTTTGAATTAGAATACATCTTCTGATCAATTTTCTATTATGTATGGTGGGGCAATTCAATGATGAAGCTTGAACCCTGAGTGTCTTTACTCTCTGCCCATATTCTTCCACCGTGCTTTGCTATGATATGTTTTACGATAGAAAGGCCAAGACCAGTGCCTCGTGAAGATTCTCGTGATGTATCTATGCGATAAAATCTTTCAAAAATTCTCTGTAGGTGCTCTTTGGCAATACCTGGGCCATTATCAGACACCCTGATACATGATCGATCTTCTATTTGATAGGTTGCAATAGTAATATCGATTTTATCTCCTGCATACTTGCAGGCATTGTCCAATAGATTTGAGACAACTTGCTCTAACAGTCGTTTATCTCCATAAATGTTTTCTAACTTTAAATCATATGTCACATTAATTGATTTATCTGGATAGTTCGTCTGAATATTCTCTGAAGCCAGCTCTGTGAGAGACTTAACGTTGATCTCTTCAAATTTCATAATATTCTTGGATTCAATGACTGATAAATTTAAAAGATCAGTAAAAAGAAGGATCATTCTTTCGGTGTTTGAAACAATCTTTTCCAAAAATAAATGGAGAGAAGGGTCTATCTTGCTCTTCTGATTTTCCAAAACCTGGGTATAGCCTTTAATGGAAGTTAAGGGAGTGCGAATCTCATGCGAGACATTGGCAACAAAATCTACACGCATTTGTTCTGTTAATTTGAAATCAGTGACATCATAAAAGACACCCAAGGCACCGTTTATTTTCCCGTCTGGGTTTTTTAATGATGTGACTGTGAGATCAAAATATCTGTCGGGATTTTGTGAAGAGAGAAATCTAAGTCCCTTGATAGAAACCTTTTCTCCGCTTTTTAAAACGGATCTGAAAGCTTCCAGGACAGTTTCATCAGAGAACTTGTGCCATAGTTTTGGAACTAATTCCCTGTAAGCTTTTTCCTGAATAAAGTTTCGTTTAAAATTTGAGTTATAAAAGAGGATGGTTTCATACGGATCAATGGCAATAATATCATCATAAATTGATTCTAATATTGCCGCAATCTTTTCATTTTCAGTTCGTACTTTTACCACTTGAGTTTTTAACTGATGATCAGCCTCATTCAAGGCTTCATAAATCCTGGACCATTCATCTTTTTTATAGAGAAGCTGCAAGTTTTTATTGAAGGGTATATCAATCTTGAATTGTTCTACTTTATTTAAGATTCCGCCAAGTGGTTTGGAGGCATGATAAAAAAGTATCAGAAAGACGATCCAACTGAGGAAAGCAGTAGGCACTATTTTTTGGAAAATAACTCGATCAAACCGGTTCATGTCATTTTTTAACGAGGTGATGGGTACAATCTTTCGTATTATGACCTCATTGGATAATTTTAAACTGGCAAATAAGGACTGGGTCTCAAAGAAGTCACTATATCGGACTTGTGAAAAAAAAGTATGTTCAAGACTTCCGGTCACGTCCGTCATATCTTCAACAATTTTTCCTTTTCTTGTAATATCAGTGTCACAAAGAATTAAACCATCTTTACGAATGAGTTCATAACGAGTTTGTTCAGGGCGAAGGTTTTCACACCATTCCTGCCAACCGAGTTTTGCTTTATTCAGTGTAACTTGAGTGGTTTTTAAATTTTCTTCCACCTGAAGAGTCATTTGAGACACCAATCCATCCTTGTAGGATGATCGGTACAAAAACAAAATGATAAATATCGTTGGTAAGAATACCAAGAAAGATAGTCGCGCTATCCGATAAAAGAAAAACCAGGGATAAATAATTTCAGATGACATCTTTGAATCTATAACCGATGCCTCGGATAGTTTCAATCATATTGGATGCAGCGGCTAATTTTTTTCTTAAGCCGGCAATATGTGTGTCAATCGTTCTTCCGGAAACGAAGATGTTTTCACCCTGAATATTGTTGATAAATTGCTCACGTGTATAAACATGACCTGGTTTTTGGGCAAGCAGGAGAAGAATTTTGAACTCGGTTGAAGTTAATGTGATTTCTTCGTTTTCGATGAAGACGCGACATTTTGTGATTTCAATTTTCAAAAGACCAAAATCCAGTAGTTCTGGATTCTCGGATTTTTTAACCTGATTTCCTCTTAATTGAACCCTCACTCTTGCCTGGAGGACATTCAGATCAAAAGGCTTAGTTATATAGTCGTCTGCTCCCGCATCTAGCCCGGCTACAATATTTTCGGCTTGAGTCAAAGCAGTGAGCATGATGATTGGGAGATCTTTATAGTTTTTATGGTTTTTTAGTTTTTTAGTGAAATCCAGCCCATTCATGGCGCCTGGTAGCATCCAGTCGATAACAAATAAATCAATTTTTTCTCCACGTTCTATGATGGATATTGCCTTATCAGCATTTTCCACAGCTATAACGTCGTACCCCTCGGACTTAAGCTGAAAACTTATGAGATCTCGGATATCTATTTCATCTTCAATGACCAGAATTTGAGGAATTTTCATGCGGCTGTTATACCAGAACAGCTTCGCTCGGAAAGGTTAAGATTCTGTTAAATGCTAAAAAAGCCTTCGAGTGAAGCTTGGTGTCAATTTTAACTTCAATTGACTTTAATTCCTAAGAGGTTCAAAATTTTCGCAAATGAAATATCTCTTTTTTTATCTGCTTTTAGGTAGTTGTGCTCTCTTTCAAGGGGCAAAACCAACACTTTCCGAAACTGCTAAAGATTTGCCAGCTTGGATTTATTCTCCATACGACAGTTGTATTGAAGATTCAGAATTATGCGCTACCGGTGAAGGTAAAAATTTCACGCAATCCGATAGTGAAGCCAAATTGAATCTTGCCAGTATTTTTGAGGTAAAGGTGCAGTCTGAATTAATTGCCACTACCACCGGGAGCCAAATTTTCCCATGGCAAGCTCAAGTTAGGGAAGAGGTCCAAAAATCACTCCAAGAATCGGTAGACCAGATTCTTGAAGCCGTACAGATCAAGCAACATTTTAAAAAAGCCGGTCTTTCTCACTCCCTAGCTTCACTCGATAGAGTAAAGGCAAGTGAGTTGCTTGGAAATCGGCTTACAAAAATTGATCAAGAATTAGAAATACTTTGGAGAAACCATCAGCGTACAAATTTACGTCGAATTGTTAAATTATTTTTAGAGCGTGAAAAACTGAATGAGCGTTACTCCATTGTTGCCAAAGATGGTCGACCTTCCAGCGTAAGCTGGGATCAAATTATTAAATGGAGAGAATCGCGTCCTAAAATTGAAGCTCTTGTTTTAAAAGTTGGGCAAGCGCCGGATTGGATGACGGAGAAAGTTACTGAACTTCTTAGCGAATCAGGGTTTAAAATTGTAAAAGGAGAAGCTTCTAAAGCTGTTAGCCTGCAAGTTGACTCAATTAAAGAATTTCTCAATGTTTCAGGCTTTGAAAAATATACGTTCACTCTTTCTTTGACTAGTTCTGTAGATGGCGAAAAACGAAAAACTATTGCCACATCTGAAACTGTAAATGGCAGGACTCAAGCCGATGCCCTCTTGAAAGTAAAACATCTTTTTATTGATTATATTGAAGAACATCTGTCTGAACTACACTTAGATTAAGATTAAAGGAGCTCCTATGATGAAGCTATTGTCCGTTATGCTCGTCCTCACCTTGGGTGTGGCTTGCTCAAGTAAGAAAAAAGTTAAAGACGTGGACAATTCGGCTACGATTGCACGTGACTATGAAGTAAGAGATGCTTCTTCCAATATCCGCCCTGGCTGGATTGAAGACGCTACTGCTTGGGTTGAGCAGGAAAACATGGATAATACAAAATATCGCTATTTCTCTTTTGAGACTGAACCAAAAGTTAGCCGTGAAATTGCTTGCAATCTTGCCAAGGCCAATCTTCGTGCAGATATTGCTGGTGAAATTACCACTTTTATTCAAAAATCCTTAGCTGAGTCTCAAGAGGGGGCGGCCGGGATAGATGCTAATAATCCTAAGACCCAGCCAATGAGAGAGTTTGTTTCTAATACTCTTGCTGAAAGAGTTCAGGCCATGATTAACGGTGCAGCTGTGATCAATACTTACTGGGAAAAGCGTTATTATCTGCAGAAACTTGGTGCTAAAAAAGACCATGTTGGTTTTACTTGTGCCACCCTGGTGAAAATGGAAATTAACCGTCTTAAGGCAGCTATTGAAAAGGCGTCTGAGGATATCGTTAATAAGACCGATGATCCTGAAACAAAAGAAAACGTAAAGAAAGCTTTAGATCAGATTGATGAAGATTTTGTAAAGGCCCGCAAAGGCGAAGTATAAGGAGTATCTATGAAAATTTTAGTAACCGTTTTATCACTTTCTCTACTTGCGACTTCTTGTGGAAGTTTTAAGGCCCAAAGAGTTGATGCAAATGAATCTGATGAAAAAGGCTTGGCCATTACTGATAACTGGATGAGTGCTGATACTACCAAGGCTGTAACTGACATCATAAAGCAGATCAAGGCCCACCCAGGATTCACGAAAATGAAGGCTCGTCACCAGACACCAAAAATTTTCATTGCTGAAGTTCAGAACCAGTCATCAGAAGCCTATTTTCCGATCGGCGATTTAAACGATGAGCTTCTAAATGAACTCTCACTTTCCGGTGAATTTGAACTGGTGGATAATCAGGCCCGTGAAAAAATTCTTGGGGAAATCACTTACCAGAATGACGGAATGGTAGACCCTGCTACGGTTAAAAAAATTGGAAAGCAAACTGGTGCTGATGTTATGATTTTCGGGAATGTCTATATGAAGCCTGAGAAACGTGATGGTAAAACCATTAAAGAATATTCAGTTAACATTCGCATGACTGATATTGAACGTGCTACAGAACTTCTTCGTACCCGTACGAAAGTTTTCAAATATTCGGATAAAAACGCATCTGCATGGTAAAAACTTTTTTTAATTTTCCCCTAATTATTTTGCTTCTCACGCTTGGAGGCTGTGCCTCCAGGTTGAAAGATAAAATGAAGGCCTACAGGGAAGCCTATGCAGCTGGAGATTTACCAAAAGCCACAGTTCTTTTAAAAGACAGCGGTCTTGAAAAAGAAAAAAACAGTGAATTACTCTGGGAGCTTGAAGCTGGAACTCTTGCCTTGAGCCAGAGTAATGAAACTGAAGCAATTAAACATCTCTCAGCTGCCATAGATCTTATCGATAAACTCTATACAAAAAAAATATCGGCCAAAGCCGCTAGTTTTCTGATCAACGATGCTTCTGATGTTTTTTATGGAGCTAGTTATGAGAGATCGTACGCTCACTATTTTTTATCCAAGGCTTATTATTCCCGCTTCTTGAAAAATCAGGAGAAGCTTGATCTTCAAGGGGCCCGTGCAACTATTCTGGCGTGGGACTCTTACTTTTCAGAGTTGCAAAGAAGTGCAGCCGCAAAAACCATTTATCAAACTGATCTGATGCTTAAGATTTTTGGAGCTGAAGTTCACGAAGTCAGTCAGATCCGTAACGATAAACAAATTGCCTTACAGCTTTATAAAGATGCCTTGCAGATTCTTGATGGAATGGGTGGAGCATTCTCTGTTTTCAATACTTCTAATGCTGACTATATCAAGGCACTTGTTGATGGAAAAAAACCAGAAGAAAGCTCCTATCTGGCTACGAATGCTCAAAAAGATCTGAAGAATTTTATTCAATATAAAATTCTGAGTCTGACTAAAGACATGAGAAGCTCGGAACTCAATTCATTGTTAAAAATGATGAAACCTTCTGAGGAAGTCGTGAAGAAGCTTGATGAACCTACTGCCAATGTGGTGATTGTTCTGGAAGAGGGACTGATTCCTGAGAAAGTGGGAAAAGTTTTTAACTTCGGATTAAAGGGTGCCATTGATTCCATTGATAGTCCTGGTGCCAAAGCTTTTATTTCTACTGTTGGCGCAGAAGTTTTAACAGCTTTTGCCATGACTAATCTGGGGATGAATCCACAAGCAGCTAGCAGTACTGGAAGTTTTATTTTCGCTCATGATGTGACGAGATTGGCAGTTCAGGAAGCGGCAATAGCCTTTGAATTACCTATGATCGAAAATTCACCAGTAGTTAAAGATCTAAAACTTGTTATCCTTGATGAGAAGGGAAGTGTTTTAAGAAGTGAGGCGCTGGCGATCGTGTCGGAAAATGGTGATATTGCAAAACTTGTCCTGGAAGAGGATATTGTAAATCATTATGTAAAAACCGGAACTCGGGTAGCGGTGAAACATCTTCTGGCCATTGTTGCAGCCATGCAGGTTTATAATAAATTAAAAGATAAAGGTGCCTTTATTGCTCACGCCGCTTCTATGGCCACCTATGTGGGAGCTTCAAAGGGCATAGCTGCTCTTGAAAAGGCCGACACCCGTCACTGGACGACGCTGCCTCAGTTGTTCAGAATGACAGAAGTTAATTTGGCGGCCGGAAATTATCAAATTGCCCTAATACCAACGGGAAGTGAAGTTGTGACCGCAAATTTGAAAATCCTGGGAAATATCAAGGTAAACAACTCAGGTAAGAGCATCCATTCTTTCAGATTAGTTCAACCATAATCTAGTTTTTTTCTTCAGAACCTTTGGGGAGTGCCGAGAAGCAGACTAATGAAGTACTGCTCACTCTTATTGCTCACTTTTCTGACAACACTCTCTCTCTCAGCGGCAGAGGAAAAAACTATTCATATTGAAGGTCAAATCACTCGTGGCACATGGATGGATTATACCTCCAGTGAAGAACTTAATTTTAGAAAACTCTTTGAGCTCTTAAGTCGCTCCCATACTGGTGAAAGATTAATTAAAGAAGCCACGTATAAAGCTTCTCGTATGGGTAACACTTTACCGGATGTGGTTAAAGTAGGTGAAGGGTCTTTGACTGATACCACTTTGGTGCGCAAATTTTCTCCCCTTACTCCTGAACAAGTTATTTATGAATCACGCTCAGTGGTTTATCTTAGTCGCTATTTAAGCTGGGACAATGCGCTCTTAGATTTGGCCCATGAGTTAACACATTTTGTTTATCGAGAAAGTTTTAATCCATACTCAGAAAATTTCAATGTAAAGGATTTTATAAAGTCCACCATCGAAGGCGATGGGGGTGAAGTGCAAGCTTTTTTGACTGAATGCCGTGTGTTGCGTGAGTTATTCTCCCGCAAGGCCAGTACTCATTCACATTGTGAGAAAATAGAAAATGAGCGTGGAGATTTATCTTATACAAAAGCAGTTGAATTATTTTACCATGTTGGATCATATTACTCGGGTTTTCGCAAACAATTAGAAAGTAGGAGCATTGCTAGCTCATTTTCAGACCTAAAACCTGAAAAAATAAATTTTATTTCCTCCGCTTACGGTGTTCCTTATCCCCTTGCTGCCTTAATGGAGTACGATTTAGTGCTAAAAAAAGTGTGTGAGAACGATAAGAAGCGCCTTGCCTATATGCAGCAGGGACCACAACGAACGCCTGCTACTGATATTGTTGGTAAAGATAAATTACTGATCAGCTACTCCAGCCGTTGCTCTCCAAAATAATTCTGTCAGCCTCTGAATTCCTCTGGAAATGATTGAAATTTCAAGCCTCAAAAGGTAAATTAGGTCAAGTTCATTTCTCTTAGTTAACCGGAGTCTTCCATGCAAGATGGTGTTGTTCTTACGACCCTTGATGATTTTTTAAATTGGGGTCGAAAAAATTCTCTTTGGCCAATGACCTTTGGTCTCGCTTGTTGTGCGATTGAAATGATGGCCACTGGTGCTTCTAAATATGATCTTGAACGTTTTGGTTGTGGTGCTTTCATGGCCACTCCTCGTCGCGCAGATCTTATGATTGTTGCTGGTACAGTGACTTTAAAGATGGCCAGTCGAGTGAAAGTTCTTTATGAGCAAATGGCAGAACCAAAATATGTAATCTCAATGGGCTCTTGTGCAAACAAGGGTGGACCATATTGGCAATACGGCTATCACGTTCTTAACGGCGTTGATGAAGTGGTTCCTGTGGATGTTTATGTTCCTGGCTGTCCTCCTCGTCCTGAAGCTCTAATTGAAGGTGTGATGACTCTTCAGAAGAAAATCGCCAATGAGCGTTTACTTCGTAATAAGTGGGTAAAACATGCATAAGCAATTATCGGATTTAATTAATCGTAATGTGACTGGTGCCAATGCAGTGGCTTTTTTAGCTGCAGATAAAAAGAATGATTCAAGCATTACTGTTGAAGCTTCTCATATTTTCAAAGTTGTTAACTTCTTAAAAAACAACTCTGAGAATTCATGGAATTCTCTTCACTGCATCTCTGGTGTTGATTATATGGACCACATGGAAGTTTGCTATATGCTGACTAACTACGATCCGAATAACAACAAGGGAGTTTTGATTCTTAAAGCAAAACTCACTGATCGCGTTAATCCAAATATCGATTCCATCGTGAATCTTTTTCTTGCTGCTAATTTCCAGGAGCGTGAAGTTTACGACATGTTCGGAATTAAATTTAATAATCACCCGGATCTAAGAAGAATTCTTTGTCCTGATGATTGGGAAGGCTGGCCTCTTCGTAAAGATTACGTGGCCCAGAAATATTATCAAGGCATTGAAGTCTATCCAGATAATAAAATGAACATGGAAGACCGAGAATATATTGTTCGTCAGGAAATGATTAAAAAAGCTCAGGCTGCAAAAGCTCAATAAGTAAGAGGGTAGATATATATGCAAACTCGTTGGGACATTGGTGAACCAGAAAAGCCAACCATCAATCAAGATACAGAGCAGCTCAAATCAGAGTTACTTGTCCTTAACATGGGACCTCAGCACCCTGCGACTCACGGAGTTCTGCGGATTGAAATCTGGACTGATTCTGAAATCGTAGCTCATGCCATCCCACACGTTGGATATCTCCACCGTTGCATGGAAAAGCATGCTGAGAATATTGATTTCCGCGGAATCATTCCTTTCGTTGATCGTCTGGACTATCTGGCGGCCATGAATATGGAATGGACTTACGCTGCGGCTTTAGAAAAAATGCTCGGCACTGAAGTTCCTCGTCGCGCTGAACTTCTTCGTATCCTTACTTGTGAATTGCAGCGAATTGCCTCTCACCTAATGGCCTTCGGTACTTATGCTCTGGATTTAGGAGCATTTACTCCTTTCTTATATGCCTTCGATTACCGAGAGAAAATCTTGCGTTTATTTGAAGAAGTATCAGGTGCTCGTCTTCTTTATAATTACATTTGGATTGGTGGACTTTGGAATGACTGGACAAATGAGCAATTAGAAAGAGTCTCTGCATTTTGTGATGACATGGAAGAAGAAGCAAAAAAATATCACGAGCTCGTTTCAATGAATAAAATCTTCATCGAACGTACTGCCAATGTTGGCGTAATGAACATTGATGATTGTTTAACTTACGGTGCTTCTGGTCCGGTTCTTCGTGGAGCAGGAATGAAATGGGATCTACGTAAGAATGAACCTTATTCACTTTACTCTGAATTTGATTTTGATATCCCAGTCGGTGAAGCTGAGCATGGCGTAGTTGGTGACTGTTGGAACCGTTACATGGTTCGTATGAAAGAAGTTGTGCAATCAATCCGAATTATCCGTCAGGTGATTGAGAAATTAGAGCCAGGTCCAATCATGGGCAAAGTCCCTAAAGTTCTTAAACTTCCTGAAGGTGAAATCTATGTACGTCATGAGTGTCCAAGAGGAGAGTTAGCTTTCCACCTTGTGACTAAACAAGACGAGAAAATGCCTTATCGTTTAAAAGTAAAATCTCCCTGCTTCACGCACGTTTCAATGCTTCCTCATGTGGCCCCTGGCCAGATGATTGCTGACTTTGTTGCGACTGTGGGATCAATTGATATCGTTTTAGGAGAGGTAGACAGATGAGTGCACAAGTACATCAAACATCATCACTTAAAGAATACTTTGCAGCTCTTGCAAGTGGTGTTTTTACAAGCCTAAAAGGCATGTGGATTACCTTCCGTTACGTTTGGGCAGTAAAGCCAGTTTCTATTGAATATCCTGAAGTTCGTGAAGTTCTACCAGATCGCGCCCGCATGCGTCTGTTTAATGATGTTCAAAACTGTATCAGCTGTACTCAATGTGCCATGGCTTGCCCGGTTGATTGTATCTATATTGCTTCGGAAAAATTTCCTGAAGGCACTGAAATCAAGAAGACCAGTAACGGACAGCCGATACGTTTGCACCTTACTCAATTTACTATTGATACGGCCCTTTGTTGTTACTGCGGACTCTGTACTACAGTTTGTCCTACAGAGTGTTTGACTCACTCTCATGACTTTGAATTTTCTGCCTACACCATTGATCAAATGAAATATGATTACCTGGCACCAGACATTATTGCCTGGAGAGATCGTATCGTTAAATCTTAATTTAATTAAAGGCTCCGGAAGGAGCCTTTTGATTAAGTGTAAGAATTATTTCGCTAAAATAGTGTCAATAGCTACTTCCTGATTTTTGATTGTACCTAAGAATTTCACACCTATTTGAGTGCCAAGGGGTTTTGAAGCCACGAACTCTAGGGCAGAATAAGAGCTGTACTTACTTATATAATAAACATTGTTGTTGATTCTTATTTGATCCTTAACTCCGCGGATAAGGAGTCCTTCGATAGGAGTCGAAGTGGAAGCAGAATTAGTTTCGAGAAGCTTATTGGAAATATTAACTTCTTTTCCACACGAGAAAGTAAAAAATAAGGCCAAAATAATTAATTTATCCATCACTAATTGTCCCATCAATTTTTAATCTACCGTCTTCGTCTTTAATAATGAATTCAGGAGAAGGTTCCTTGGCATCATCATCAACGCCTTTAGCAGAAAAGAATTTACTCATTTTACTTTTTTTCCATTTCTTCAATAGTAAACCGAGACCCTTTTTCTTTTTCTGCTTAGGGGCAGATTTAACTTTCTCAATAAACTTCTCTTTCCCACCATTTTCATTCAGGAAGTTTTTGGTAAAAACATCTTCAACAATCGCTGTGTTATGATATTTTGTCACATCATCATAGCTATCAAGTAATTCCTGCATTTCTTTATCACTATAAGCAAATGCACTTGAGCAAACGAAGCTAATTAGTAATATGATTTGAGCAGTAAATTGAATTCGCATCCATACTCCTTAGCTTTAATTTTAATTTTTTCCATATTGGCCGCAAAATCACCCGGGCAACTCGTGGGGTGGTATTGATTATGATAGGCCAGCCTATTAATACGAGGATACTTTTTTTGTAACTGGCATGAAAGGCGTGCAATCATATCCAGCGTAGAGTCACTTGGGCCTCTGGGCTCACCTTGCATGTAACCACCTGGATTAATCGCACCACTCTCAAGTACATAAGGTGAATAGTTTCCATTCACAACAACACCAATAGTCGTTACATTCGCCTTGATTTTTTTATTCTTCACTAGTGTTGAATCATATTTGGGTTTCTGGTTTTCTTTGCCACAGAGAATTTTTTTCTGGGACCAAAGTCTTGCCTGAACATCATCCATGGGAACAAAAATATTTGATCCAGCATGGCCACCAACTATATCAAAAGGGCGACCCTCGCTCACTTTAGGAAGAGGGATAGTACTACCTTCATATGGAGAGTTAATCACAAATGAATAAGCAATCATGTACCAGGGATCACTTGCAGTGCCTCGGTTTAAATGAAAATCATTAATTTCGAGTGCTGTAGAGGATGAAGAAGTTTCTGAATGATGGATCACAATAGTATCCACCATCTCTGCGGGTCGGATACAAAACTTAGCCTTCTTATTTCTAGGATAGGCCACACTCTCAATACTTATCAGGTCTCCAGATTCAGGTTCAATTTGTTCTTCATTTTCATAGGGATAATCCATTACTCGACTTATATCCGGCACGGTAATTAAACCTGAGTTATCAGCAAATGCAGATGTCTGAAACACGATAAGGAGAAGAATTAGTCGCTTCAAATAAGTCCCTTTTTAAACCTTATCGGTATGCTCAGGTATCACTTTAGCATTTGTCATGAGTCTAATTAAAATTTCTTGAGAAATCGTAGAGTTACAATATATGATGTTGAAAAAGGGGCTTCATGGAGTTTAAAAGTTTTGCTGATTTCTATCCATTTTATTTAAATCAACACTCAAATATAATGTGTCGTAAGCTTCATTTTCTTGGAACCTGTGGAGTTATTGCACTTTTACTTCTGTTCTTTTTTACTGGTAATCCTATGCTGTTGGCATTCCTGCCAGTTGTGGGATACGGCTTTGCTTGGGTTGGGCATTTTGTTTTTGAAAAAAACCGTCCTGCTACATTTAAAGAGCCTTATTTTAGTCTTCTTGGTGATTTTAAAATGTTCTGGCAAATTCTTGCCGGTAAAGTAAAAGCTTTCTAAGACGCCCAATGAGCGGCCAATAATTTATAATTTCTCCAGAACAATACCTTTAAGATAACTGCCTTCTGGGAAAGCTTTTAGAGTAGGACAATCCTGACCAAGTGACAAACGCATGCCCAGTTTGTAGTTGAGTTGTAATTCACTCAAGCTGTCTTGAATCATCTTTTCAAACTTTTGATTGGAAATCTGATGTGTATTTAAAAACAAGACAAGATGACCTTTAATGTTTAGCACTTTATCCATTTTCAAAATTAAGTCTTTATAGGCCTTGAGAGCGGAAACTCGTTTGTCTCCATCCGAAGAAGACGAAGGTGGATCACAAATAATGAAATCAAATTTTTTCTCTTCAGTTTTAAGTTTATCCAGAGCTTCCTCTACACTCATAGTTAAAGCTTCATGTTGAGTTGAATCAATCTGCGGATTTAAAGCAAGATTTTGCTGAAGCCATTCAATATATTTTGGAGAAAGATCTACCGAAGTGACTTGTTTTGCCCCTAAATTCATGGCCCATAACGAGAAGGCGCCGGTATAGCTGAATAAATTTAACACCGCCATGCCTGGAGTGATAAATTTCTTAAGCTGAAAACGAATGGAACTCATATCAGTATAGAGTCCATGATCGTAAGAGCTACCAAGGCGAACTAGATACTGAAGACCAAATTCCTGAAGATGAAATTCATCTCTTCTTTGAGCTTCTACTGCATTGGTGGGTAGTTTTTGAAGTTCTCTAGTTTCACCTCTAAGCTGAAACCAAAATGCATCATCTTTGAGTTCCGGAAAAATTTCCTGAATTGTGGTTTGAATGATGGATTTGTAGCGAGTCCAAAAACTTGAAAAAAACTGAATCAAAATCCGGTCTTTTAGTTTAATGATAAATAATCCTGGCAAATGATCAGCTTCACCAAAAGCCAGATAGTAATTATCTCTTTCTTTAAGAGCTGGCTCCTGGGTCCTTTTCTCAATGGCCAGATCAAGCCGTGCCTGAATACTGGCAGTAAAGTGTTGAGCTTCACGATCAAAAGGATATTTTGTGCTCCAGACTCTAGCCTTTACATTTTTATGATGAGGATCGTGTAGTAAAAGCGCCATGGGTCGCTTGCGCTCATCTGTTGCAATGATGAACTCCGATTGTCTCGGAAATCGATTAGAAAAATTATCCGCTGTGATCCACGGATGACCGGCCCTGATCAATTTTATTGAAATAGGGTGTATGAGGCATTCAGGAATTTTGTTCATGCATTTATTGCTTAAGGTTGTTTATTCGTTCTTCAGTTTTATCTAAGAGTCGCAAAAGTAAATTAGTGGCCATGTAAGGATTTTTTAAATGCTCGGATAAACCTAAATTTTCCATGATCTCCTGGCATTCAATAGTGTGTTCCTGAGCAAAGGGATCAAAATGTAATCCCAGAAATTTTAATTTTTTCATGGTTAATTCAGCTTCCCTTAATTCCAAAACCAATAAATTATTCTCAAATTCCGCGACAAAATTTTCTGGAGTTTGGACTGGGCCATTAGCGGTTTGTTTCATAAGTGAATTCATACAATTGAAATTATGACTTGAGTTGCACGCTGTCAATTAAAGGGAGAGTATCAGCTAGAATTTTCAAAAGGATTTTCAATGTTTTCAGTTCTGCTTTATCTCTTAATTCTAGCTGGGCTCATTTACTGGGTGGAGTCCCAAACCAGCCTCCTGCCTAACATCTTGATAACAAAGAAAAAAAACCCCGCTGAAGAGTTAGAATCTTGGCTCAAGAAATTTAATTGGCTGAATCGTCATGAACCTTTGAGCCATGGGCATTTTCCAAAATATAAATTCTATTCAGAAATTGTAGAAATCCTTTTAAACCTGTCCCGTAAAATGGGAGGAAGTTACCAGGACTCCATGCTGTTTTTGCGAGAAGGACTACAAGCCGATAAGCAGTTTGAAAAAAAATTAAAAGAGATGATTTTAGGCACTTGGCTTCAGATGGGTTTGTTGGTGGTTTTAACTTGGGGATTTATTTTTGGTGCCCTTGCTTTAGTGGATGTGAAAATTAACCTTTTACGCTTAATCATGATTGCCCTTTGGCAAGGTATCGGCATGAGTCTTCTGCCATTTTTATTAAAATATTTCAGGAAGAAATTTTTTAAAGATATTGGTAAATTATGGAAGATGCTTTATGTCTTACGTTCATTAGTAAAAGTTCCACTCTCTCGAACTGAAGTTTTGACTATTGCTGGGGTCACAGAGCTTAAAAACATTCAGCAAAAGTCTCTTATTCACATCGTGGAAAAACTTAAGCAAACCTGTCAAAGGGCCCTACAACAAGGGGGAAGTTATGAGGATGATGTGCTCTCATTAATGGGAGAATTACGTTTTCAGGAAAAGTGGCATTTTGAACTATTTGAAAAGCGACTCATGGTGATAAAACTCGCTTTAATGTCAATTTTCTTCCTGCCTTCTTATTTAGCCTTCATTTTTCTTCTTTTAGGGGACCTTTTGACTCTAATGTGAACCTTAGACAGAATGCATTGATTCTGCTTTAATGGAGCTTCTTAAAATTCAAAGGAATGTTCCCATGATCGATGACAAAAAGATTATTTTTGGTATGCATAAGGTTGGAAAAATCTATCCGCCTAAAAGAGAAGTGCTTAAAAATATCTCCCTTTCATTTTACCTAGGCGCCAAAATTGGTGTTCTCGGGCTTAACGGCTCAGGTAAGTCATCGCTACTTAAAATTATTGCTGGAGTTGATAAGGATTTTCTCGGCACTGTTAACTCGAATAAGGGTATTACCTTTGGCTACCTGGAGCAGGATCCAAAACTTGCTGACGATAAGTCTGTTCGACAGGTGGTTGAAGAAGGTCTTCAGTCGCAAGTAAATATTGTTAAAGAATACGAAGAAGTGAATAACAAATTCGGCGAAGAAATGTCTGATGCCGAAATGGATAAGTTGGTTGCAAGACAGGCTGAATTACAAGACAAGATGGATCATCAAAATCTTTGGGATCTTGATTCTCGATTAGAACTTGCCATGGAAGCACTTCGTTGCCCTCCTTCAGATCAAATGTGCGCTACTCTCTCTGGTGGTGAAAAACGTCGAGTCGCTTTATGTCGTCTCCTTCTTTCCGAGCCCGATG